>CANJKV010000001.1 GCA_947474855.1 Aurantimonadaceae bacterium
CCAACGCAGGGCGAGGAGCAAGTCATGCTGAAGCCAGCCATGGGGCCGCCCGGAGGCCGCCAGACGCCGCTGTGCCGCCGCGATCGATCGCTGCGACCGCTGTCGGCGGAGCACAGTTCCTTGAAGGAGACGATCGGCTTCTTACGGGCTTGGCTCCGCGATCCGCTGCGGGTGGCCGCCATTGCGCCGTCCGGCCAAGCCCTCGCCCGGCTCATCACCTCCGAGATCTCTGGTGGCACGGGCCCGGTGATCGAGCTGGGGCCGGGCACCGGCGTGTTCACGCGAGCCCTTCTGGCCCGGGGCGTCAAAACGGAGGATCTCGTGCTGGTGGAGGCAGGAGCCGACTTCGCCGAAGCCCTACGTCTGCGCTTGCCGGCAATCCGCACGCTGTGCATGGACGCCGAACGGCTGAGAACGGTGACGCCCTTCGGCGAGCGGCCCGTCGGCGCCGTCGTCAGCGGGCTGCCCCTCCTGTCCATGGCGCCTCGCCAGGTGCTCTCGATCCTGAAGGGATCCTTCCGCCAGATGGCCCCGGAGGGGATGTTCTACCAGTTCACCTACGGTCCCCGCTGCCCGGTGCCGCCCGAGGTGCTGCGGCGCCTCGGCCTGGAGGCGCAACGCGTCGGCCGCGCCCGCGCCAACCTTCCCCCCGCCAGCGTCTACCGGATCCATCGGACAGACGCGGTCGAGCAGGCCGCTGCCGACGACGCGGCCTGCCCGCGGCGTCGCGCCTGAGCCACGCGCACGGGTGACGTCATGAACGCGGTCCGGCGCAGGCTCTCGACGCGGGAGATTGCTCCGGGGAGAAGCTTCCCTCGATCCGAGGACTCGCGAAGTCCATGCGGGTCTCGCCGTCCACGGTCGTGGAGGCCTATGATCGGTTCGTGGCCGAGGGTTTGATACGCTCTCGACCCGGTTCCGGTTTCTATGTCGCTGGCAGCCTGCCTCTCGCCCTGGCCGAGGTCGAGGCCCGTTCCGATCGGGCAGTCGACCCTTTCTGGGTCTCGCGCCAGTCGCTCGACGGCGGTAACGACATGCTGCGGCAGGGATGTGGATGGCTTCCGGGGGACTGGATGCCGAACGCGTCGATCCGGCGGGTGATGCGAAGCCTGTCACGGGGAGACGACGGGCTGCTGTCAAATTACGGCTCGACGAGGGGTTCGCCGGTCCTGCGCGGCCATCTCGCCCGGCAGTTCGCGGCGGAGGGGCTGGAGACGCGACCCGACCAAATCCTTCTCACCGTCTCAGGAACGCAGGCGATCGACCTGATCTGCCGCTTCCTGCTGCAGCCGGGCGATATCGTCCTTCTGGACGATCCCTGCTACTTCAACTTTCAGGCCTTGCTGCGCGCCCATCGCGTGAAGGTCGTCGGGGTCCCGATGACACCCGCCGGGCCGGACCTAGCGTCGTTCGCACAGGCCCTGGAGAACCATCGACCGCGCCTCTACGTCACGAACTCGGCCATCCACAACCCGACTGGGGCATCACTGTCTCCCCAGGTGGCGCACCGAATCCTGACCATGGCCGCGGCTTACGACGTCACCATCGTCGAGGACGACATCTTCGCAGACTTCGAACCCGAGCCGTCGCCGCGCCTCGCCGTTCTCGATGGTCTGTGCCGCGTCATCCGCATCGGCAGCTTCTCCAAGACGCTGTCGGCCTCGATCCGCTGCGGCTACATCGCGGCGCGGGCAGATTGGATCGAGGGCTTGATCGACCTTCAGGTGGCGACGAACTTCGGCGGGCCGAGCCCGATCGCCGCCGAGATCGTCCAGGGACGGCAGCTATCGCAAGCATCTGGCGAGCCTGCGCTCCCGGCTCGCCAAGCGCCGGCGGGAGGTAGCCGGAGCGCTGGAACTTTTGGGCATCACTGCCTGGCTCGAGCCGCGCGCCGGCTTCTACCTCTGGTGCCGCCTGCCCGATGGGCGGGACGCGGCGGACGCGGCTCGCTTCGCGCTGGAGCAAAGGGTCGTCCTGGCATCCGGCAACGTTTTCAGCATCTCCCAGACCGCGCGGCACTGGATGCGCTTCAACGTATCCCAAATGGGCGACGCCAAGGTGCTGACATGCCTGAGGCAGGCTCTGGACGCGCCGACCGTCTGAAGACCGACGTCTCCTCGTCCGACCGCTCGACGCAAGGCGGACGGGGAGCGATCCGGCCGTTTGCCGAACAGTCGTCTGCGGGCACGCATCACGAATGCACGAGCCCGAGGAAGCGTTGGAGTTCGGGCGTGCGCGGCGCGGCGAAGAGTTCGGCTGGCGGCCCGATCTCGTGGACGCGCCCCTCGTGCATGAAGACGACGCGCGAGGCGACTTCGCGCGCGAAGGCCATCTCGTGCGTCACCATCATCAGCGTCATGCCTTCGGCCGCGAGTTCGCGCACGACGGCCAGCACCTCGGCGACGAGCTCCGGGTCGAGCGCCGAGGTGATCTCGTCGCACAGGAGCGCGATGGGCTCCATGGCGAGCGCCCTGGCGATGGCCACGCGCTGCTGCTGGCCGCCCGACAGTTCGTCCGGATAGGCGTCGAACTTGTGAGCGAGGCCCACGCGCTCGAGCTGCCGCCGCGCCATCGCTTCCGCGACCTCACGCTTCGCCTTCTTCACCACCATCTGGCTCAGCATCACGTTGCGCCCGGCGGTGAGATGCGGAAACAGGTTGAACTGCTGGAAGATCATGCCGACTTTCAGCCGAAGCGCCTTGAGATGCACCTCGTCGTCCAGAAGCTGCGCGCCGGCCACCATGATCGAGCCGCCGTTGATCGTTTCCAATCCGTTGATGCAGCGGAGCAGCGTCGACTTGCCTGAACCGCTCTTGCCGATGACGGCGATGACCTCGCCGGGCTCCACGTCGAGATCGATTCCCTTGAGCACCTCGTTCGAGCCGAAGCGCTTCCTGACCTCAGTGACCGCGATGAGCGACATTGAGCTTCCTTTCGAGGATCTGTGAGCTCTTCGACAGCGGCCAGCACAGCGCGAAGTAGATCAGCGCGACGAGACCGTAGACGGTGAAGGGCTGGAAGGTGGCGTTGGTGACGATGGTGCCAGCCTTCGACAGTTCGGTGAAGCCGATGATGGAGGTGAGCGCCGTACCCTTCACCACCTGAACGGAGAAGCCGACGGTCGGCGGCACGGCGATGCGCAGCGCCTGCGGCAGGATGACGTGGCGCATCTGCTGGAGCCGGCCCATGCCGAGGCTGGCCGAAGCCTCCCACTGGCCCCTGGCGATGGATTCGACGCAGCCGCGCCAGATCTCGGCGAGGAAGGCCGCGCTCCAGAGGATCAGTGCCACGCCCGCCGCCAGCCATGCCGGCACGTTCACGCCGAAGAGGCCCAGCCCGAAGAAGGCGAGGAAGAGCTGCATCAGCAGCGGCGTCCCCTGAAACAGCTCGATGTAGCCCTTGGCGAAGATCCTCGGAGCTCGCCGCTTGGAGATGCGCGACGACAGGATGAGGAGCCCGATGAGCCCGCCGCCGATAAAGGACACGAGCGAAAGCACGACCGTCCAGCGCGCGGCGAGGAGCAGGTTCCGGAGAATGTCCCAGGTGGTGAATTCGGTCATGCGGCCCTCCGCTTCGGGAAGATCGCCGCGCCGACGAGGATCATCGCCCGCCGCAGGAGGACGGCGAGAACGAGATAGATCAGCGTCGAGACGAGATAGGTCTCGAAGGCGCGGAAGTTGCGCGACTGGATGAAGTTGGCCACGAAGGTCAGATCCTGCGCGGCGATCTGGGACACCACCGCCGAGCCCAGCATGACGATCACCACCTGCGAGGCCAGCGCCGGCCAGATGCGCTGAAGCGACGGCACGAGAACGACGTGGCGGAAGGTCTCGAAACGGGACATGGCGAGGCTCGCTCCCGCCTCGAACTGGCCGCGCGGCGTCGCCTCGATGCCGGCGCGCACGATCTCGCAGGCATAGGCTCCGAGATTGAGGATCATCGCGAGATAGGCCGCCGTCATCGCGTCGAGCTGCAGGCCGAGGCCGGGCAGCCCGAAGAAGATGAAGAACAGCTGGATCAGGAAGGGCGTGTTGCGGATCAGCTCGACATAGGCCGCGACCGGCCAGCGCAGGCCTTTCGGTCCGAGCGAGCGCATCCAGGCGCACGCGATACCGAGAAGCAGGCCGAGGGTACCGCCGATCAGGATCAGGCGCGCGGTGACGCCGATCCCGGACAGGATCTGCGGCCAATACTCGGCAAGCCAGCCGAATTCGAACTGGTAGGGCATGAGTGGATGCCTGTTGCCTGGGTCTCGAAGGACGGGATCCGTTGCCGCGGCAACGGATCCCGACGGCGTGTGCGATCAAAGGTCGGTCGGCAGATCCGTCTTCAGCCACGTCTGGGAGATGGCGTTCAGCGAGCCGTCAGCCTTGGCGGCGGCGATGATCTCATCGACCTTCGCCTTCAGGGCCGTCTCGCCCTTGTTCATGCCGATGTAGCAGGGCGAGTTCTTGACCAGGAACTTCAGCTCCGGACGCTTGGGCGGGTTGCGCTCGAGGATCGCGGCGGCAACGACGTTGCCGGTCGCGACGAGCTCGACCTGCCCCGAGAGGAAGGCCGAGATCGTGCCGTTGTTGTCCTCGTAGCGGTTGATCACCGTGTCGGCGGGCGCGACCTTGGTCAGTTCCAGGTCCTCCACCGCGCCGCGGGTGACGCCGACCGTCTTGCCTGCGAGCGCCGCGACATCCGGCGCCTCGACGTCGGCGGGGCCGAACACGCCGTTGTAGAAGGGCGCGTAGGCGGTCGAGAAGTCGATCACTGCCTCGCGCTCGGGGTTCTTGCCGAGCGAGGAGATGACGAGGTCGACCTTGTTCGTCTGGAGGAAGGGGATGCGGTTGGCGGAGGTGACGGGCGTGAGTTCGAGGGAGACGCCCATCTTCTCGGCGAGGAGCTTGGCCACGTCGATGTCGTAGCCCTGCGGGGCCATGTCGGTGCCGACGGACCCGAAGGGCGGGAAGTCCTGGGGGACGGCGACGCGGAGCGTGCCGCGCTGGGTGATGTCGGCGAGCGCGTCGGCGCTGGCCGGCGCGGCCCAGAGGCTGGTGAGCCCGGCCAGGGCGAGACCGGCGGCGAGGAGGGAACGGCGATTGAGCATCGAAGAAGCCTTCTTTGGGTTGGACGGGGGTGGTGGGTGGTTCAGGCGGCGGGCGCGCTGAGCGAGCGCCGGAGTTCGGCGAGCGGGTCGGCCGTCATGTCGAAGTCCAGTCCGGTCTCGACTTCGTCGAGATGCAGGACGGCTTCCTCGACGGCCGCGGAGCGGTCGCCGCTCTCGAGCGCCGCGACGATGCGGCAGTGGCCGCGGTGCGACTCCTCCGCATGGTCGTCGGACTGGTAGAGCATCGAGATCAGGATGGTCCGCGCCGTGAGGTCGCGCATGATCTCGGCCAGCACCGGGTTGCCGAGGATCTCGACGATGCGGATGTGGAAGTCGCCCATAAGGCCGACGAGGCGCGGGTGATCGCCCTCGGCTATCGCGCGTCGCTCCTCGTCGAGATGTCGGTGCAGCATCGCTCGATCGCCGTCCGTCAGGGGTGGCAGGATGCGCATGAGGCCGGCTTCCAGGGCTCGGCGCGCCTGGAAGACCCGCTTCGCCTCGGCAACGGAAGGCTCGCTGACATACCAGCCGCGGCGCGGCCGAACTTCGACGACGTGGCGCGCTTCGAGGCGCATCATCGCTTCGCGAACGAGGGTGCGCGACACGCCGTAGAGCCTTGCGAGCTCAGCCTCGCCCAGGCGCGAGCCCGGCCGGATCCGCCGCGCCAGGATCGAGGCGAGAACGGCTTCGTCGATGGGAACACTTGCGGGAGCTTCGAGGGCGGCGTCTTGCATACAACGAACAAATGCAACCACCGTGCCATTTGCTAGCCGGCGCCGGATCTGGGATTTTCAACCGTACGACGCATGGGTGGAGACCAAATCGTGGGCAGGATGATGCCGTATTCGGCAGCCGGATCGGATCCGACCGGCCGGGGCCACGCCTTCCGAGGACCCGAGCAACCGGACGGCGATCCTCCCCCGGATCGGGATGCGCCACGAGGAAGACCGCGAGCGGTGCCACTCGCCCGGCGCCGGCGTCAGGCGGCTGCTGCGATCGTCGGCGAGGTCGCGAGCAGCGCCTTCAGCTTGGCGTTCGGATCGGCGAGGGCTGCGGGATCGGGCGCGAGGCGGCGGGCGATCATCATCTCGGCCAGCTTGACGTCGCGCGCCACGGCGTTGCCGGGGCCGATCGCGCTGACGGCCACCAGCCGCCCCGCATCGTCGAGATGGAAGAAGAGCGAAGCGCCCCCTCCCTCGCGCCGCACGACCCGCGTTCCGGCATCGGCAAGGCCCGCGACCTGCAGGCCCTGGTCGTACTGGTCCGACCAGAACCACGGCACGGCCTCGTAGCGCTCGCCCGCGCCCAGCATGTTGCGGGCGGCGGTCGCGCCCTGGTCCTGCGCGTTGCGCCAGGCCTCGAGGCGCAGACGCCGGCCGCCGTAGAGCGGATGAGGAAAGGAACAGCAGTCGCCGGCCGCGAAGACATGGGGGTCGCTCGTGCGCAGCGCGCCGTCGGCCCGAACGCCGTTCTCGACCGCCAGCCCGCTCGCCTCGGCGAGCGCGGTCTCCGGCACGGCGCCGATGCCGGCCACCACAAGGTCGCACTCGACCGCCGCCCCGTCGCCGAGAACAACGGCCGAGCCTTCGCCCCGCCGCTCGATGCGCTCGATGGCAAGGCCCGTCATGACGCGGACCCCGGCCGCCTCGTGGCGGGCCCGCACGATCTGCGCCACCTCGGCCGGCACGCCGCGCATCAGGATGCGCGGCGCCATCTCGACAAGCGTCACCGCGCAGCCGCGCTCGACGGCGCTGGCGGCGATCTCGAGACCGATGAAGCCCCCGCCGATCACCGCGAGCCGGCTGCCGGGCCGCAGGCGGCCGCGCAGCGCCAAGGCGTCGGCGAAGGTCCGCAGGTAAAGCACGCCCCCCTCCCCGGCGCCCGGCAGCGACAGCCGGCGCGGGCCGGCGCCGGTGGCGATCAGCAGCTTCTCGTAGGCCTGCACGCTTCCGTCGTCGAGCACCGCCAGACGGTTGGCGAGATCGAGGCGCGACACACGGCGGCCGGCGAGATGCTCGATCCGGGCTGCGCCCAACCGGTCCGCGTCCAGGATCGAGGAGGGTTCCCCGATGTCGTTTGTCGTCATCACCGCCTTCGACAGCGGCGGGCGCTCGTAAGGGGCGTGCGGCTCGTCGCCGATCAGCGTGACCGGCCCCTCGTAGCCGTCCTCGCGAAGCGTCGAGGCGGCCCTCGCACCGGCCTCCCCGGCCCCGACGATCACCATTCCCGCCGCGGTCATGGCGCTCACCCCAGATCGATCAGGACGCGGCCGCCTTCGACCCGCACCGGATAGGTCTTGAGGTCGACGCAGATCGGCGCGCCCTTGCCGCGGCCGGTCTTGTAGTTGAAGCGGCCGTTGTGCTTCGGGCATTCGATGACGTCGTCCATCACCAGCCCGTCGGCCAGGTGGACCCGCTCGTGCGTGCACAGCCCGTCGGTCGCGAAGTACTCGTCTTCGGGCGAGCGGAAGATCGCGAAGGTGCGACCCTCGTGGTCGAAGCGGATCACGTCCTCTTCCTCGACCTCATCCGCGGCGCAGGCCTCGACCCAGTTCGACATGTCGTCCTCCCATGCAGGATTGATGCGGATCCGGGCGCACCCAGGGCTTTCCGGATCCATCCAGGCCTCACTCCGCGGGCACGGCCCGCGGATCGTTGTGGAACTCCTCCCGGTACGGCTTGGCCGTTGCGGGAAGCTCGCGCTTGAGGAAGTAGTCCTCGTTGCGCATCTGCCGGACAAAGGCCGGGATCATCTCGCGGAAGGCCGACAGCATCGAGGGATTGGCCGCCGGCAGGTCGTGCCGGATGGCCTCGTGGAGCTTGGGCAGCGCGTGGTAGGGCACCATCGGGAACATGTGGTGCTCCACGTGGTAGTTCATGTTCCAGTAGATGAAGCGGCTGACCGGGTTCATCATCACCGAGCGGCTGTTCAGCCGATGGTCGACCACGTTGTCGGCGAGCCCGCCGTGCTGCATCAGCCCGGTCAGGAGCTGGTGCCAGGCGCCGTAGAGGCGCGGCAGCCCGACCAACATCAGCGGCAGCCAGGAGCCGAGCGCGATCGCAAGAGCGATCACGGCGAAATAGATCGCGAGCCAGATGCGGGCGACGAGGATCATCTTCGGCTGCTCTGATTCGGGCACGAAGGTCTTCTCGTCCGCGCTGACGTTGCCGGCCGCGTTGCGGACCATGTCGAGCGTCGCGTGCCAGACGTCGAGAATGCCGAAGAGATTCAGGACGAGGCGCAGGAAGTCCGGCGGCCGCATGACGTTGATCTCCGGATCGCGGCCGACGATCACCGTGTCGGTGTGATGGCGCGTGTGGCTCCAGCGCCAGGTCACCGGGTTGCGCATCATCATGAACGAGGCGATCTGATAGACGACGGCGTTCATCCAGGGCGTCTTGAAGGCGGTGCCGTGACCGCATTCGTGCCAGCGCGAGTCCGAGGCCGATCCGTAAAGGACGCCGTAGGCGAGAAAGAAGGGCACGCACCACCAGGTGCCCCACAAGAGGCCGCCGGCCGTGCCGAACACGAGCATGGCGCCGAGCCAGATCGCGGTGTCCCGGATGGCGGGACCATCGGAGCGTTTCATCAGCTCCTTCATCTGCTTGCGCGGCAGATCGGTGTGGTACCACTCGGCCGCCGCCAGACCGCTTTCCACGGCCCGCGCCGCGTTCGCGCCGCGCAGGCCGTAGTCGCGCTTCGTCCTCGTCGAAGGGACGTCGATCGACAGGTTGGTCATGGGCTCCTCCCGAGCACTGGACTAAGAATTGGAAACGGGCTGGCTGTGACGGGAGCTTCTCGCATCGCGACGGATTCCGCAACATGCTTGACCGATTTTCTATCAAAACCTATCATCTACCGGCAGTGTACCGGGCAGGCGGAGAGTTCCCGATGGTGAAGCGAGCGACGGTCGCGGACGTGGCACGGGAGGCGGGCGTGAGCGTCGCGACGGTTGACCGGGCGCTGACGGGACGCTCGGCCGTGCGCCCCGACACGGCGCAACGGATCGCGGCGGCGGCCGAGGCGCTGAACTTCCACGCCGCGCCCCTGCTCGCCGGGCGCATCGAGCCCAAGCTCGCGCGCTGCCGCGTCGGCCTTCTTCTCCAGCGCGCCGAGATTCCCTTCTACCGCTCGCTCGGCGAGGCCCTCGGCGAGGCGGTCGCCGCGACAGAGCGCTTCGCCGGCACGGTGTCGCTCGCGCACTGGGCCGAGCAGGATCCCGAGGCGATCGCGGCGGCCATCCGGCGCCTTGCGGCTCGCTGCGACGTGCTGGCCGTCGTCAGCCCGGACCATCCAACGGTCGAGGCGGCGGTCCGCGAGGTGGTGGACGCGGGAAAGCCGGTCTTCTCGCTCCTGTCCGATTTCGCCGTGTCCGCCCGGACGGGCTATATCGGCGTCGACAGCCGCAAGGCCGGACGGACTGCCGCGTGGATGATCGCGCGTGCCGCTCCCCGGCCGGGCAAGGTCGCCGTCTTCATCGGCAGCCACGGCTTCCAAGGGCACGAGCTCCGGGAGGTCGGCTTCCGCTCCTACTTGCGCGAGCACGCCCCGCAGTTCACGGTGATCGAGACCCCGGCCAACATGGAGTCCAACGAGCGGGCCCGTGCGATCGCGCTGGGCATCCTCGCCGCCCATCCCGACCTCGTCGGGTGCTACGTGGCGGGCGGCGGCATGGAGGGCATCATCGCCGCGCTTCGCGAGGCGCGCCTCGATCCCCGGCCCCTGGCCATCTGCAGCTCGCTGACCGCCGAGAGCCGCGCCGCCCTCCTGGACGGCACCGTGACGATGCTGGTCGCCGAGCCCATCGACCGGATCTGCGACGATCTCGTCTCGCGCGTCGCCGCAGCGCTGTTCAACAAGCAAACCGACCGCGGCCCCCTCCCGCTCGACCTCGTCGGCCCCGAGAATCTCTGAGCTGCGGGATCGATGCCGCGTCGGACTTCCCATCGAACCGGCCCACGGGTCCCGAGCGGTTCGACCCGCCACGCCGCTCGGCGCGACAACAGGTCCACGCCCGCCGGATCGAGCCTGTCGCCCCAGGGTCAGTCCGTCGTCGCATACGTCCCGGTGGTCCGGATTTCGGACGGGCTGGTACCGTAGGGGCGACGGAAGGCCTCGGCGAAATCGCTGGGATCGTCGAAGCCGCAGGCGCTGGCGATCTCCTTCACGCTGAGCGGGCCGTTGACGAGGAGGCGCGCGGCGCGGCTCATGCGCTCGCGAGGACGTAATCGGACGGGGACATGCCGTTCAACCGCGTGAAAAGGCGTCCGGAGTGGGCGCGGCTGAGGCCTGCGAGCTTGGCGACACGCTCCATCGAGCGATCAGATGAAGATCGCTGCCGACTCGGGTGTCAGTAGATCGTCAAAGCCGGGACATAGCTGACGGCGAGGAGAAGAAGCATGGCCACGGCGAAGAATGGCCAGAGTTCGCGCGTCGTGGCTCCGAGCGGCGCCTTGGCGATCGAGGAGGAGATGAAGAGCGTGGTGCCGATCGGAGGCGTGTAGAGGCCGATGCCGAGGTTGATCACCATGATCAAGCCGAGCTGCACCGGGTCGAGCCCGATCGACATGGCGAGCGGCACGAAGATCGGCCCGAGCAGGAGGATTGAGGGCGGCAGGTCGAGCGGCATGCCGACGAGCAGCATCAGGACGTTCATCATCAGGATGATGAGGATGGGGTTGGAGATGTTGGCGCCGACCCACTGCGCGAAGTGCTGGGGCACCTGGTCGAAGGTCAGGATCCAGCCGACCGCCGCCGAGCCCATGATCACCAGCATCACGACGCCCGTCGCCACGCCGGCCTCGACCATGTTGTGGCAGAAGCGCCTCCAGGTGAGGTCGCGATAGAAGACGATGCTGAGCACCAGCGAGTAGACAACGGCGAGCACCGCGACCTCGGTCGGCGTCGCGTAGCCGAAGCGCAGGCCGAGGATGATCAGGACCGGCAGGAGCACCGCCGGCAGACTCTTGACGACGAGGGTCGCCAGCTCGCGCTTGGGGATGCGCTTCTCGCCGACCGCGTAGCCGCGGCGCTTGGAGACGAACCAGCACACGCCGATGAAGCCGACGGCCATCAGGATGCCCGGCAGGATGCCGGCGACGAAGAGGTCGGCCACCGACACGCCGCTGACGAGGGCGTAAAGGATCATCGGGATGGAGGGCGGGATCAGGACGTCGATCACTGCCGAGGTCGCGTTGTTGGCCGCGCAGAGCGGAGCGGGATAGCCCTGGCGCTTCTGCCAGGGGATCAGCACCGAGCCGAGCGCCGAGGCGTTGGCGACGGCCGAGCCCGACACGCCGCCGAACACCACGGAGGACACGACCGTGGTGGAGAGCGGGCCGCCGCGCCAGCGCTGCATGACGTGGCTGGCCAGCTCCAGGAGCTGGTGGCCCAGCTTGCCGCCCAGCATCAGCGTGCCCGCCAGCATGAAGAAGGGCAGTGCCAGCATGGGAAAGGACTGGGTCTGGTCGTAGACCTGCTGGGCGACGATCGAGAGCGGCACGAAGCCGTTCCACAGGACGGCGGCGCCCGCTGCGATGATGAGCCCGTAACCCACGGGAATGGCCAGCACCATCGTCACGCAGAAGACGGCGATCATGACGAGGGTCATAGCGGCAGCTCCTCGACGTTCGTCTGCGGACGGGCGGACCAGCCGAAGGCGGCGACGCGCGCGGCGGCGATCAGCGTGACCAGCGCGACGAGCGCGGCACCCGCGGCAAGCGCGTAGTAGCCGATGCTGTTGGGTAGGCCGAGGATCGGGCTGCGCTCCACCCCGGCGATCGCCGCGACCACGGTCGACTGGTAGGCGAGAACGAGGAAGCTCGCCGCGGCGCTGACGTGGCTGAACAGAAAGACGGCGACCTTGCCGCGCTCGGCGACCTTGTCATAGAGCCATTCGACGGCCATGTGAGCCCCGCTCTGCGCGGCCAGCGCGATGCCGGCCACGATGAACCAGGGAAAGAGCAAGGTCGGTAGCTCCTGCGCGAAGCGGAAGCCGCCGGAGGCGAGCACGTAGCGCGCCACGACGTTCGCGGTCATCACGGCGGCGAGCGCGGTGCCCGTCGTCACGATGACGACGCGGCAGAGAAGGCCGACGAAGCGATCGGTGCCGTCGAGAAGGGCGAACACTCCGCCATTCCCGCGAGCGCCCTCGCCCCGACCCGCCGTCGGCTGGTCGGAGAGGCCGGTCATCCGCGTGCCGCCGCCTCGACGTCGGCGACGAAGCTGCCGAACTCCTTGGCCTTCCAGGCTTCGGCGACCGGCTTCGTCGCCTCGATGAAGGCCGTGCGGTCCACCTCGACCACCTCGATGGCCGGGTTGGAGCGGAACGTCGCCAGCGTTTCGGCCGCCCCCTTCTCGGACAGGTCGCGCTGGAGCTGGCCGGCTTCCCTCGCCGCCTCCTTCACCGCGTCGAGGTCGCCGCCGATGCGGGCCATCGCGATCTGCGACATGAGGAAGGGGTTCGACTCCCACTTGTGGGCCGTCAGGCTGATGAACTTGTTGACCTCGAACAGCTTGGAGCTCGCGATGTTGACGAGCGGATTCTCCTGCCCGTCGACGACGCCCTGCTGGAGAGCGACGTAGAGCTCGCCGAAGGCGATCTGCTCTGTCGAGGCGCCGAGCGCCTGGAAGATGTCGATCGTCATGGGATCGGCGGGGGTGCGGATCTTCAGGCCGGCGATCTCGGCCGGCGACTTCACCGCGACCTTGGAATTCGTCAGGTGCCGGATACCGTTGTTCCAATAGCCGAGCGGCACGATGCCGATCGCTTCGAACTTGGCGGCGAGCGCTTCGCCGACGGGACCATCGAGGATCGCGATGGGCTTGGCCGAATCCTCGAAGAGGAACGGCAGGCCGAGCGCCGCCATCTCGGGAACGAGCGCTGAGACGGCGCCCTGGCTGTTGGCGGTCATGTCGAGCGCGCCGGTGCGAAGGCTCGTCAGCATGGACGCGTCGGAGCCGAGCGTCTCGGAGCCCGCGACGTTGATCGTGATGCGCCCGTCGGTCTTCTGCGCGACGAGTTCGGCGAGCTTGTCGGCGGCGACGGTGCGGGGGTTGCCAGGGGCGGCGCCGTGGCCGAGCGTCAGCGTCGTCGCGGCATAGGCGCGGCGCGGCAGCGACAGGATGGCGGGTGCGGCAAGAAGCGCGGCCGTTCCCGCGAGCAGCCCGCGCCGGGTGATGAGCGTTGCGTCGGTCATGTCGTGTTCCTCCCGATGATGATGCGATGTCGTCCCGGCGCGACCGCGTCGCGGCCGGGATCGGTTCGGCTCGCCCCCGGGCTCCCTCCCGTCGGGCGTCGATGGTCGGCGCGTCAGCTCGTCCAGGCCGTCACGCTTTTGATGATCCCGCCCGTCGAGATGCCGTAGAGATCGTGGAGCGTCGGCAGCGCGCCCGCGTCGAGGAAGGCGTCGGGCAGCGCGATCTGCCGGAAGCGCGGCGCCTCGCCGTTGCGCAGGAGGCAGGCGGCCACCGCTTCGCCCAAGCCGCCGATCACCGTATGGTTCTCGGCGACGACGACGAGCCGGCCCGGCACCGCGCGGACCGCGGCGAGGATCGAGGCCTCGTCGAGCGGCTTGATCGTCGGCGAGTGGAGAACGGCGGCGTTGATCCCTGTCTTCTCCAGCTCCTTCGCCGCGTCGAGCGCCCGCATCGTCATCAAGCCTGCGGATATGAAGAGGACGTCCTCGCCCTCCCGCAGGATCTTCGCCTTGCCCAGCTCGAAGCGGTAGTCGTACTCGTCGAGGACGAGCGGCACCTGGCCGCGCAGAAGGCGCATATAGACGGGGCCGGGATGGTCGGCGATCGCCGGCACGGCCTCTTCGATGTCGAGCGCGTCGCATGGATCGACGATGGTGAGGTTCGGCAGTCCCCGGAAGATCGCGAGGTCCTCCGTCGCCTGGTGGCTCGGCCCGTAGCCCGTCGTCAGGCCCGGCAGCGCGCAGACGATCTTCACGGGAAGATTTTCCTCGGCGATCGCCATGCAGATGAAATCATAGGCCCGGCGGGCGGCGAAGACGGCGTAGGTCGTGGCGAAGGGCATGAAGCCCTCGCGCGCCAAGCCTGCCGCCGCGCTCATCAGGAGCTGCTCGGCCATGCCCATCTGGTAGAAGCGGTCCGGCATCGCCTTGGAGAAGACGTGCATGTCCGTGTACTTGCCGAGATCGGCGGTGAGGCCGACGACCTCGGGCCGCTCTTGCGCGAGCTTCACCAGCGCGTGGCCGAAGGGCGCGGGCTTGGTGCGCTGCCCTTCGCCGGCGATCGAGGCGATCATCGCCGAGGTCGTCAGGCGCGGCTTGTTCGGGTCGGCCAGGCGCGGCGTGAACTTGCGTCGTGCGTCGGTCATGGTCATGCGGGCCTCCCGGCGTCGAGCACGTCCAGCGCCTTCTGCCACTCGTCGGGCTCGACGCGGACGAAGTGGGTGATCTCTCGGGCTTCCAGGAAGGGCACGCCCTTACACATCACGGTGTCGCAGACGACGGCGCTCGGGCGCCCGCCGTTCTCGTGGCGCGCCCTGTCGAAGGCGGCGCGCACCGCCTCGATGTCGTTGCCGTCGACGCGCTCGGCGTTCCAGCCGAAGGCGCGGAACTTGTCCGTCACCGGCTCGGCCGAGAGCGTCTGCGTCGACTTGCCGTCGGCCTGCTGGTCGTTGAAGTCGACGACGCAGACGAGGTTGTCGAGCTTGTGGTGGGCGGCGGACATCGCCGCTTCCCAGGTGGAGCCCTCGCCGAGCTCGCCGTCCGACATCAGGTTGTAGATGAAGCTCTTCGAGCGCTTGCGCTTGAGGCCCAGCGCCATCCCGACGCCGATGCCCAGGCCTTGGCCGAGCGAGCCGCCGGTGATTTCCATGCCCGGCGTATAGGCCGCCATGCCGGACATCGGCAGGCGCGAGTCGTCACCGCCATAGGTCTCGAGTTCGTCCTCGGGCAGGATCCCCGCCTCGATCAGGACGGCGTAGAGCGCGATGGCGTAGTGGCCGATCGACAGGAGGAAGCGGTCGCGCTCCTCCCATTGCGGGTCTTCGGCCCGGTAGGCCAGCGCATGGAAGTAGGAGACCGCGAGGACGTCGGCGATGCCGAGCGCCTGGCCGATGTAGCCTTGGCCCTGGACCTCGCCCATGCGCAGCGCGTTGCGGCGGATGCGGTATGCGCGTTCGGCCAGGGAAACGTTGCTTCCAAGACGAGCTTGCGTGTCGGACATGGCTGCCTCCGTCAATGGATCAGCATGCCGCCGTTCACGTCGATCACCGCGCCGGTGACGTAGGACGAGAGGTCGGAGGCGAGGAAGAGGTAGATGCGGGCGACGTCGACCGCGTCGCCGAGGCGGTTCAGCGGAATGCCCTTGACGATGTCGGCGCGCATCTCGGCCGTCAGCTTGTCGCCGGTGATGTCGGTCTGGATGAGCCCGGGCGTCACCGAGTTCACGCGGATGCCGTCCGGACCGAACTCGCGGGCCATGGCTTTTGCGAGGCCGAGCACGCCGGCCTTGGCGGCCGAATAGTGCGGTCCGCCGAAGATGCCGCCGCCGCGCTGGGCCGAGACGGAGGACATGCAGGCGATCGACCCCCCGCCGATCTCCTTCATGTGCGGGATGAAGGCCTGGCTGAGATGCAGGACGCCGGTGAGGTTCACGTCGACGATGCGCCGCCAGCTCGCGGCATCGATATCCAGCGTCTTCACCGGCTGGGTGATGCCGGCATTGTTGATGAGGATGTCGACCCGTCCGAAACTTCCGACGGCGCCGGCGGCTGCGCGCTCGCAGGCCGCCTTGTCGGTCACGTCGCAGGCTATGCCGACGTGGCCCTCGCCGGGCAGGCTCGCGGCGGCGTCGGCGCTCGCCGCGCCGTCGAGGTCGAGGATGGCGACGCGGGCGCCGTGCTCGGCGAAGAGCTGCGCCGTGGCGCGGCCGATGCCGCGCGCGCTCGCCGCGCCGGAGATGGCGGCGGTCTTGCCTGTCAGAAGCATGATGTCGTTCCTCCCGGACGGACGCGAGCTTCGCGCCGCCTATTCGCGAGACGGTCCGCTGTCCCCGAGGACACCTCACGCCGACCGTTCTCCCTGGGGCGAATGTCCGCGATGGGACGGGAGCGTTCAAACGCGAAGTTTACATCGAACGTTGAATTTGCTTCACTGATCCATGTTTGGCCAAGTCTCCCTTCCGTCCATTCGCGCCTTCGAGGCGGCGGGCCGTCTCGGCTCCTTCCGGGCCGCCGCGGCCGAGCTGAACCTCACCCCGAGCGCGGTGAGCCACGCCATCCTGAAACTCGAGCAGTCGCTGGGCACCGACCTCTTCGTGCGCGACGGGCGGGTGGTGCGCCTCAGCGCTGAGGGCGAGGCGCTGATGCGTCACGTCGGCGTCGCCTTCGACGAGTTGCGGCGCGGCTTCGAGACGATCTCCAACCGCGGCACCGGCCTCCTGCGCCTTCATTCCGCGCCGAGCTTCGCGGCGCAGTGGCTCTCCCCGCGCCTGTCGGGCTTTCGGGAGCGCTTTCCCGACATCGAGGTGCGGCTCGCGGCGAGCACGGAATACGCCAAGTTCGCCAACGACGAGTTCGACGCCGACATCGTCTACGGCGCGTCGCGTTCGGAAGGCGTCCACGTCGTGCCGCTCGGCGAGGAGGTGGTGACGCCGCTCTGCTCGCCCGAGATGGCAGCGCGGGTGCACTGCGTCGAAGACCTCCGCGCCGTACCGCTCATCCAGAGCGACGTGAAGCAGGTTCGCTGGTCGGACTGGTTCCGCGCCAACGACTCGCAGCCGCCGGTGACCTTTTCGGCGCGCTTCGACCGCTCCTTCCTGGCGCTTGCCGCCGCGGCCGACGGCCTGGGCATCGCGCTGGAATCGACGCGTCTGGCCGAGCGCGAGCTGCGCTCCGGCCGCCTCGTCGCACCGCTCGCAGGCCTCGCGGAGGACGTGCGCTACGTCGGCCACCGGCTCGTCTATCCCAAGGCATGGCTCCACCGCCGCACCCTTCGCCTCTTTTCCCGCTGGCTCATGGACGAGTTGGGGCTCGCGGAGGCGGAGGCCATGCCGCCCGCGCCGTTCAGCTGAGCGGAAGTCATCCAGACATGCAGAAAATGCGTTTGCCCGTCCTGCCCATCCTCTGATCGATCGCCGGCAACGGGGTGGAAAGCGCCGCGGGATCTGGGAGGATTTCGACATGAGGGCTCGTCGTCGGCAAAGATCCGCGCCCTCGCCGACGTCTGCACCATCCTGCGTGACGGCCGAACGGTGGTCGACCGGAGGAGCCTTTCGGAGATCACCGACGCGCAGATCGTCGAATCCATGGGTTAGAAGGCGATCGACGCCGTGCCCGCTCCGCGCCCCGAGGAGGCCGTGCGGCCGGGCGGAGGCGCGGCCCTGCACCTCGAGCGGGACGGCACGTCGGTCGGTGTCGTGCCGGGCTCGATCCTCGGCCTGACGGGCACGGCGCCCGGCCCGACGGCACCGATCGGCTCCCGGATCGGCGCCGATCCGGCCTCGAACTGGCGCATCCGCTTCGGCGGCGCCGACTTCCGGCCGAAGAGCCCGGCGGAGGCCATGCGCTCGGGCTCGGCATGGGCAACTTCACCTGGACGCCGGCCGACTTCCCCCCTACGTGCTGGAAGCCATCGACGCCTTCGGGGTCGAGCGCTGCATGTTCGCGAGCAACTTCCTCGTCGACAAGCTCTTCAGCGACTACGATCGCCTGATGAACGCCTTCAAAGCCATCACGCGCGACGTCCTTCTGGAGGAGCGTCGCGCCCTGTTCCACGACAATGCGGGCGCCGTTCATCGGCTCTGACGCCCGTGACGGACGTCGGCCGATCGTCCGGCCACGGCACCCGCGCGGCGAGTGCCGTAACCTGTCTGCTCGGGGGCCAGGCCTTTCGTCAGAGCTGCCCCGTCTCCCGCACGGTTAGGATGCGGTCGATCAGGCCCCATTCGAGCGCCTGCTCGGCCGACATGAAGCGGTCGCGGTCCATCGCCTGCTCGAACGCCTCGAAGGTGCGTCCGCAATGCTCGGCATAGAGGCGCGTCATGCGATGCTTGATGCGCAGCGTTTCCTCGGCGTGGATGGCGATGTCGGATGCCTGTCCCTTGTAGCCGCCGAGCGGCTGGTGGATCAGGATCGAGGCGTTGGGCAGCGCCGCCCGGCCGCCCGGCTCGCCCGCCATCAGGAGGAACGAGCCCATGGAATAGGCCGTGCCCATGCAAAGCGTATGCACGGGTGCGCGGATGTAGCGCATCGTGTCGTACATGGCGAAGCCGCTCGATACGACGCCGCCCGGCGAGTTGATGTAGAGGTGGATGGGCTTTCGCGGATCCTCCGCTTCCAGGAGCAGAAGCTGCGCGCAGACCAGGGCCGACACCGCATCGTTGACCTCCCCGTTCAGGAAGATCACCCGCTCGCGCAGGAGGCGCGAGTAGATGTCGAAGGAGCGCTCCCCGCGGGGGGACTGCTCGATCACCATGGGGACGAGTTGCATCGCTTCGCGCATCGGCGAACTCCGGCATGTCGGGTGGTGGGAGGGGATGCCGCGGGCGGCGGCGGAGGCGTCAGGCGGCGCGCATGAGGGGCGCCGCATTGCCGTTGGCGGGTCGAGGCGCGACCTGCCGGAGGCGCGCGTCGGTCAGCTCTTGGAAGATGCGCAGGCGCGTGCCGCCGAACTCCGTCGGCTCCAGGCGGAAGGTCACCGTGCTTTCGAGAAAGGGCGGTTCGTGCTCCCGCATCCGATAGCTGACGTCCCGGTTCGGCGTCGCGGCCACCGGTTCGGGCGAGGCCAGCGCCTCGCCAGGCAGCCAGTGCTCGCGCAGCGCAGGCGTGGTGATCGCGCGCCAGACGCGCTCGGGAGACTCGTCGAACTCGTGGACCTCCTCGACGCGGACGGAGCGCTCCGGGATCTCGTCGAGGCTCATGGGTCCATCTCCTTGAGGACACCGCGCAGCGCATCCATGCGGGCGGGCCAGTAGGCGCGGTACTTGGCGAGCCATCCGGCGATCAGCGCCACGCCGTCCGGATCGACTTCGTAATGGACGAAGCGCCCTCGCCGCTCCTCGCGCACCAGCCGCGCGTCACGCAGGACGCCGAGATGCTGCGAGATCGCGGGCTGGCTGACCCCGATCCCCTCGCCAAGGGCACTCGCGTTCATCCCGCCGGACGCCAGCTTCTCGAAGATCAGGCGGCGCGTCGGGTCGGCCAGGGCGCGGAAGATGTCGTTCTCGACCATGCAGAAAACATAAGCCGATACTTATGAGTCGCGCAAGCCCTCCCATCGATCACAGGTCGTGCCCGTGCCGTCGCCGTTGGTCCGGCGCGGCCTGCGCCCGGCGGGCCGGCAGCGTGCCACGCGTCATTGCGACGGCACCCTCCCATCGAGGTCGCCGCGCAGCAACCGCTCGAAGGCGACGGGCTCGAGCCGGCCAGGAGGCCGGAACGGATCCGAGAAGGCGTAGATGAAGAAGAGCACGACCCCGGAATAGATCCCGAAGGTCGACAGGAGCACGAGGTGGCCGCGTGTTGGGCGGTAGACGTGAAAGGGCACGGACAGAAGGGCGAGACCTGCGATCGCCGGAGCCCAGAACAGGCCGCTGAAGCGCCCGAAGACGCCAGCCTCGCGGGCTTCTCGCAGCTTCGCGACGTCGGTGATGCGGCCGAGCATGCGGTCGCCCAGCCATCTCTCGCGGTTCGTCGTCGGCTGCAGGTTCAGCAGGCGCTCGTAGACCCTCTCCCACTCCGCCCAGGCCTGCGGCGACAGCCCTTCCGAGCGTCCGAGCATGCCCCATTCGACGTCGATGACGGTGGAAATGTACCGCTTCAGCCCGTCCTGCACCGGGCCGGCCTCGTCGCCGCCGTATCGATGAATGTCGTTGTAGACGTCGGTGATCGCGATCGCCTCCTCGGTCAGCGCGGAGCGGACGTCCTTGTAGTCGGAGAGTTCCTGGGCATAGACCAGGCCGAGGATCAGGCCGTGCAGCGCGGCGATCCGGAACGCGACCGATCCGGCGACATCGTGGGTCCGGTCGCTTTCGGTGCCCTCCGGCAGCAGCAGCCGGGCCAGGAAGTAGCTCGCGAGCACGATCGCCGTGGCGCCGGCCACGAAGGCCAGCCCGTAGGCACCCGATATCAGAAGGTTGCTCATCCCGTCCTTCGACCCCGCGGAAGGCCCTCGCTGCCCGCGGCAGCAGGACACGCGGCCGCACGTCCCGCAAGCGGGAAGCGAGACCATGATGACCGCGCCCCGCTCCGATCAACAAGAAATTCTGTAACGAGGTGCGGAAACCGCGACATTCAACGCTTCGGCGAAGATTTCCGACCGAACCTTCTTCACCCACGAAATGGAACGATGCCCGGACGGTAGATGCTGACCGGCGTTGCGATCGCGTGTACCGTTCGACGCCAGTGAAAAGCGGAACCAGGACCGGGCAAGCTCAACATGACGCTAGGGCCGGCATGTCTCCTCGGCACCACCGTGATGCTCTCCTGCCTCGGATCGGCGAGCGCTGCAGAGGTGCGCTGCACCTGCGACGACGGCCGGGCGCTGACGGCGGCGTTCACCGCGCCCGCGAGCGGCCTTGGATCGGTCCGCCTGATCGTCGCGGGATCGCAGGAGATGGTCCTGCCCCAAGTCCTGTCCGCCGACGCCGGGCGCTACGCCGACGCGGAAACCGAATTCTGGATCAAGGGTCGCGAGGCGTCGCTGACGCGCGGCGCAGTCACGACGAGCTGCCGCACTGGCGGATGATGGCGATCAGGCGCTGATATCGGGCAAGGGTCCCCTTCTGCGGAGTTCGACGCGTGAGCACCATGGCCGGGACGAGCAATGAAGTGTCGGTCCTCATCGTGGGAGCCGGCCCCGTCGGAATGACCCTGGCCTCCGAGCTCGCGCGCTACGACGTGACAGTGCGGATCGTCGACAAGGCGCCGCAGCGCACCGACAAATCCAAGGCCCTCGTTCTCTGGAGCCGTACGCTTGAGCTTCTCGACCGCGGCATGGGCGCCCGGCCCTTCGTCGAGACCGGGTTCAAGGTTCACGGAGTGTCGATCCAGGCGGGCGGCGCGACGATCGGACGGCTGGAGATAAACGCCGTTCCCAGCCCTTATCCCTACGCCCTGATGATCCCGCAGTCGGAAACTGAACGCCTTCTCGAGGAGCGGCTCGCCGAGCAGGGCGTCACCGTCGAGCGCTCGGTCGCGGCCCGTTCGATCGGCGTCCGGAGCGAGGGCGTCTCCGCTGTTCTCCAGGCCGCCGACGGGCACGAGGAGGCGGTTCGCGCCCGCTGGCTCGTCGGATGCGACGGGGCCCACAGCGTGGTGCGCCACGCGCTCGGCGTCCCGTTTTCCGGCGAAACGCTGCCGAGCGCCTGGATGCTCGCCGACGTGCACATGACCGGCTACCCCCATCCCGACACGGATGCTGCCGTTTATTGGCACAAGGAGGGCGTGCTGATCGTCTTCCCGATCTCGCCGGGTCGATACCGCGTTCTCGGCGATCTGCCCTCCTCCGGCGCGGAGGTGCCGCCTGCCCCGACGCTCGACCAGGTCCGCGATCTCCTGGCGCGACGAGCCTCGCCCGGGATGTGCGTCCATGACCCTATCTGGCTGGCCGGCTTCCGGATCAACGATCGCAAAGTGCGCGAATACCGCCACGGGCGCGTCTTCCTGGCCGGCGACGCAGCTCACATCCACAGCCCCGCCGGCGGTCAAGGCATGAACACGGGCATGCAGGATGCCTTCAACCTCGCCTGGAAGCTCGCGCTCGTCGAGCGAGGTACGTGCGGCGAGGCGCTTCTGGACAGCTACTCGCCGGAGCGAAGCGCGGTCGGCGACCAGGTTCTGGAAGCGGCGGGGCGGCTGACGAAGGTCGCGACGCTGAAGAACCCGGTGGCCCAGCAGGCGCGCAACCTCATCGGCCACCTCGTGCTCGGCCTGACTGCGGCGCGGCACAAGGTCGCCGACACCCTGTCGGAGGTCGCGTTGCATTATCCCGACAGTCCGCTGAACGGACCCAGCCTCAGGGGCGGACCACGACCGGGCGAGCGCCTCGCGCCGGCCAGAGGCGACGCGCCGATCGGTTCGGGAAGCGCGCCGAGGTTCGTTCTTCTGGCCGAAAAGACGAGCATCATCGACGATCTCGTCGCACGTCACCCCAGCCTCGTGGATCCCGCTGTCCGGCCACCGCCGCGCGGCGGTGCGATCTGGCTGATCCGTCCCGATGGCTACGTCGCCTGCGCGAGCGATGATCCAAGCGCCGTCGCCGACTACCTCGACCGCATCGCACGATAAAGGACGCGCCGCCAGACGAGCAGGCAGGTGATGCAGAGAGCCTTGCAGACCCCGAACGCTCCGGGAGCGGCTCGGCGACCGCTTGTCGTCGCCTTCGGCGCCGAGCAGCGCCTCATGGGCGATGTCGCCGATCGCCCTTCACGAGCGCGCCACGAGTTCCGTTCGGTCCTCGTTTGAACGGGCGAGAATGGCCTGCAACGGGCGATGGTTTGGGTCCATATGGACCTGGCCGAGACGATCCGCGGCTTCTATTATCCGCAGGCATCGGCGATCCTGATCTTCGTGGTCACCGTGATGGATCTCCTCTTCCGAAGCCTCCGCAAACGGGTAATCTGATGCGCGCCGCCCTCTACTATGCGCCGCCGGACGGCACGCCCCTCGCGCGCCTCGCCGCTAACTGGCTCGGCCGCGACGCCGTCACGGGCGAGGCGACGCGCGAGCCCGATCCGCGCCTCGACCCGCTCGTCGCCGAGCCCGCCCGCTATGGCTTCCACGCCACGATGAAGGCGCCCTTCCGCCTCGCCGAGAACCGCAAGCTCGCCGGGCTCGACGAGAGCCTCGCCGCCTTCTGCGCGGCGCGTGGCGCGGCGATGATCGAACGCCTCGCGCTTGCCCGCATCGGCCGCTTCTTCGCGCTCGTGCCGGGCGGCCCGCATCCCGACCTCGCGGCCCTCGCCGACGAGGCGGTGCGCGCCTTCGAGCCGTTCCGCGCGCCCCTGGACGAGGCCGAGATCGCCCGGCGCGCGCCCGAGCGCCTGACGCCCCGCCAGCGCGCGCTGCTCGGCGAATGGGGATATCCTCACGTCTTCGACGAATTCCGCTTCCACATGACGCTGACCGGCCCGGTTCCGGACGGCGACGCGGCGGCCATCGAAGCCCAGCTCGCCGAGCGCTTCGCGTCCGTCGTCGGCCGTCCGCTCGCCGTCGACAGCCTCGCCCTCTTCGTCGAGCCGGAGCCGGGCGCGCCGTTCCGGCTCCACTCCCGCCATCCCCTCGCCTCTGATCGCTGAACACCGCCCATGATGACCCGACAGCCGGCCGAAGACGTCTTCACCAACGCCCGCATCGTCCTGCCCGGCGAGATCGTCGAGGGCAGCCTCCTCGTGCGCGACGGGCGGATCGCCGACATCTCGTCCGGCGCGGTTCGGACCGGCACCGACTGCGAGGGCGACCACCTGCTGCCCGGCCTCGTGGAACTCCACACAGACCACCTCGAAGGCCACTACCTGCCGCGCCCCAAGGTGCGCTGGAACATCCACGCCGCGCTCCAGGCCCACGACGCGCAGGTCGCGGCATCCGGCATCACCACCGTCTTCGACGCGCTGCGCGTCGGCATGGACGAGGACGCCGCGCTCGGCTCGGCCGACATGCGGGCGATGGCGGACGCGATCGTGACGGCGGAGGCTGACGACGCCCTGCGCGCCGAGCACTTCATCCACCTGCGCTGCGAGGTCTCCGCCCCCGACGTGCTGCCGAGCTTTGAGGCCATGGCCGGCAACGCGCGCGTGCGCCTCGCCTCGCTGATGGACCACGCGCCCGGCCAGCGCCAGTTCGTCGACCTCCAGACCTACCGGACCTACTACCAGGGCAAGTCGGGCATGTCGGACGCCGTGTTCGACGCGTTCTGCCGACGGCGGATCCGCGAATCGGAGGAGAACGCGCCCGGCAACCGGCGCACCATCGCCGAGCGCTGCCACGCCGCCGGCATCCGCCTCGCGTCCCACGACGACGCGACCGCCTCCCATGTCGAGGAAAGTCGCGATCTCGGCATAGCGCTCGCCGAGTTCCCGACGACGCTGGAGGCCGCGCGCCTGTCACGCGAGGCCGGCCTCTCCGTGCTGATGGGGGCGCCCAACGTCGTGCGCGGCGGCTCGCATTCGGGCAACGTGTCGGCGCGGGAGCTGGTGGAGATCGGAGTTCTCGACGTCCTGTCTTCCGACTACGTGCCCTTCAGCCTGATCCAGGCGACCTTCGTTCTGGCCGACGCGATCGGCCTTCCGGCGGCGGCGGCCATGGTGACGCGTACGCCCGCCCGCGTCGCCGGCCTCGACGACCGAGGCGCGATCGCGACGGGGCTGCGGGCCGATCTCGTGCGCGTGCGCCCGCCCGCCACGCCGGCGGCGCCGCCGGTGGTGCGCGGCGTCTGGCGCGAGGGCTGCCGTGTCGCCTGATCCGGAGCATCCCGGTCGCGGCCTCCTCGTCGCGATCGTCGGCCCGAGCGGCGCGGGCAAGGACACGTTGATCCGCCTCGCCATGGAGCGTCTACGCGGCGAGCCGGGGTTCGTCCTGGCGCGGCGGGTGGTCACCCGCCCCCCCGACGAATCGAGCGAGGATCACGACAGCCTCGACGAGGCCGCCTTCGAACGCGCCGAGGCGGCCGGCGCCTTCTGCCTGACGTGGCGAGCCCACGGCCTCGCCTACGGCCTGCCGCGCGAGGTGGCCGAAGCGGTCGCAGGGGGCGAGGTGGTTCTCGCGAACCTATCGCGGCGCTCTCTCGCGGAGGCGGGGCAACGCTTCGCGCGCCTCGCCATCGTCGAGATCACCGCGCCCCGCGCCGTGCTTGTCTCGCGCATCGCGGCAAGAGGTCGTGAAACACCGGCCGAGATCGAGGCCAGGCTGGCCCGACAGGTGGAACTGGAGATGCCGGCCGGCGCCCTCGGCCTCCTGCGGATCGACAATCGCGGACCACCCGCCCGCGGAGCCGACGCTCTCATCCGGCACATTCTGACCCTCGCCGGCACGTCGCGGAGCGCCCGCGTCCCGCAGGGACAGGCTTGAGCGGACAACCTGCGGGACTGGCGCGGGGTGACCTGGACGACTGCCGCCGTGCAGCTCGCAGCCGGCAGAGACGAAATCCGCCGGCTGCTATCCGTCTCAGCGCGGCGGCAGCTTCATCCAGGCAGGGACGGCGACGTCGGCATGGGCGAACTGCGGCAGCTTCTTCGACAGCTCCTCCATGTTGGCGATGTTCTCGTCGTTGAGCTGGGCTTGCGTGATGAGGGTCGGCGGCACGATCACGGACGGACCCGGGTTCTCGCCGGCGAGCAGCATCGCCAGAGTGCGCACCGAAACCTCGCCGACGACGGCCGGGTTCGTCGCCGCGGTCGCGGCCCAGGCCGAGCCCGGCTCGCGCATCGCCGCGATGTCGGCGGTCGAAATGTCGGCGGAGTAGATCTTGATGTCGCCGGACATGCCGGCCTCGTCCACCGCGATCTTCACGCCCTTGGCGAACTCGTCGTAAGGCGCGAAGACGACCTGGATCGTCGGGTTGGCGCGCAGCACCGCCGAGGCCTGGTTCGCGACGGAATTGGCGATGGGGTTGTCCATCGTGCCCCAGCGCGCGGCCTCCTTGATACCGGGATACTTCGCCTTGAACTCCGTCCAGGTTTCGTCCCGCCGGTCGAGCGGCGCGATGCCGGCGACGTAGACGTAGCCAGCCTCGAACTCCTCGCCATTGTCCTTGATCGCCTGCTCCAGCGCGAGGCGGGCCAGATCGCGGTCGGACTGCTCGACCTGCGGCACCGCCTCGTTCTCGACGTTGACGTCGAAGGCGACGACCTTGATGCCGGCGTCGAGGGCGCGCTGCACGGCAGGCTTCATCGATTCCGTCAGCCCGTGCTGGACGATGATGCCGTCGACGCCGAGGCCGATGGCCTGGTCCATCATGTCGGCCTGGAGGGCCGCGTCCTGGCGCGAGTCGAAGACGCGCAGCTCGATGCCGAGGGCTTCGGCCTGCCGCTCGACGCCCGAGAGATAGGCCTGAAAGAAGTCGCCCGTGGAGAGGTATCGCACCAGCGCGATCCGCGGCTTCTTCGAGCCGTCGAAGGGCGCGGGAGCGGCGCCTTGCGCGAGCGCGGGCAGCGGCAGGCCCGCGGCGCCGGCGGCGAGGCCGAGTGCCGCGCCGGCGAGCAGCCGGCGCCTGGTAATGCGTGTCATGATCGATCCTCCCCTTTTTCGTCTTCGTTATCGCGGCCGGTTCGACAGGCCGAAGGTGAACATCAGGGCCGCGACGAGCACGGCGCCCTTGATGAAGTCCTGCGCGTAATAGGGCGCGTTCATCATGGTCAGGCCGTTGAGGAGGAGGCCGACGAAGAGCGCGCCGATGGCGGTGCCGATGGCGTTCGGCTTGCCCGCGCCGAAGACGGCGAAGCCGATGAGCGCGGCCGCGACCGCGTCGAGAAGGAGCGAGTTGCCCGACGACACGTCGCCGCGCCCGACGCGCGCGGCGAGCAGCACCCCGCCGACGCTCGCGAAGACGCCGGAGATCATGTAGGCGGCGATCCGATAGGCCTCGACCGGCGCCCCGGCGAGGCGCGCGGCCCGCTCGTTGGAGCCGATCGCGTACATGATGCGCCCGAAGCGCGTGAAGGTGAGGAAGACCGTGATGAGGAGCGCGAGCGCGAGCATCACGATCACCGAAATCGGCACGAGGTCGAAGACGCGGTAGCGGCCGAGCGCCAGGAAGGCCGCGGTAAACGTGCCCGTCGCCGTCGAGCCGTCCGGCAGCGTCATGCCGCTGGCGATGGAACGCCCTTCCGTCGGGATGAGCTGGAGCCCGAGCAGAAGGAACATCATGCCGAGCGTCGCGAGAAGGTCGGGAATGCGCAGGCGCACGATCAGGAGTCCGTTGACGAGGCCGACGAGCGCGCCGACGCAGAGGCACGCGCCGACCGCCGCGATCGTCCCGCCGCCGAAGACCACCATGATGTAGGAGGAGGTCATCAGCGAGGTCGCCGCGACCGCCCCGATCGACAGGTCGAACCCGCCGACGACGAGCGTCGCCGTCACCCCGAGCGCCAGGATCGCGACGATCGAGACCGACTGGAGCACGATCACGAGATTGCGCACCGACAGGAAGGACGGCTCCATGAAGCCGAAGAAGGCGACCATCAGGACGAGCAGCGTGACGAGCCCGTAGCGCACGGCGATCGGGCGGAAGGCGAAGCCCTCGCTTCGCTTGCGCTCGGACAGGTTTGCCGAGGCGGTCTGGGCGAGGTCAGGCTGCATGGCGTTCGGCATGGATGCTCTTCGACAGGTCTCGGATGACGGCCTCGCGGTCGAGGCTGCCGGCGAAGTGTTCGGAGACGATCGCGCCCTGGCTCATGACGAGGATGCGGTCGGCGACTTCCGCCGCCTCGTCGAGGTCGGCGCACAGGACCAGCGTCGCGCGCGCCTCCGCCGTGTCGCGCAGCGCCTGACCGATGTCGCGGCGCGCGGCGATGTCCACGCCCTGGAAGGGCTCGTCGAGGATCAGGAGGCGGCAGGGGCGCGACAGCCATCGGGCCAGCACCACCTTCTGCTGGTTGCCGCCCGACAGCGCCGACATCGGCGCGACCTCCGAGGGCGCGACGATACCGAGGCGCCGCACGAAGTCGGCGGCGTGGCGCCGCTCGGCCGAACGGCCGAGGAGGCCCAGGCTGCTGAAGGCGCGGGTGAAAGGCAGCGAAACGTTCTGCGACAGGTCGAAGTCCGGCACGAGCGACGCGCCTGCCCGGTCTTCCGCCGCCATGTGGACGCCGGCCCCGACTGCCACGCCGGGTGAAGCCGGCGCGAAGGGACGGTTGTCGAGGCGGATCGCGCCGGCGGCTGGGCGGCGGGCGCCGAAGAGGCACTCGGCGAGCTCCGTCTTGCCCGCGCCGACGAGCCCGACGACCGCCGTAACCTCGCGCGTGCGCAGAGACAGCGAGACCGGGGGGCTCTCCGGTATCACGCGCAGGTTCTCCGTCTCCACGACGACCTCGCCGCCAGCCACGCGCGCGTGACTGGCTTTCGCGAGTTGGCGGCCGAGCATGGCCTGGACAGCGGCGCCGTAGTCGAGCGGGGGCACGAAGTCGCCCGTCACCACGCCGTCGCGCAGCGTGACGATGCGGTCGGCGAGGCGGCGGATGTCGCCCATGCGATGCGAGATGTAGAGGACCGGCACCCCCCGCCGCTTCAGGTCGAGAACGACGCGGAACAGCCGCTCCGCCTCGGCGTCCGACAGCGCCGAGGTCGGCTCGTCGAGGATCAGGAGCTTCGGGTCGTGGCCGAGCGCGCGGGCGATCGCTACCATCTGCCGGTCGGCGAGCGAGAGCTCGGAGACCGGCGTGCTCAGCGGCACGTCGAGGCCGACGCGCGCCGCCATGGCGGCGGCCTCCGCGCGCCAGCGCCCGCGCCGGAACAGCACCGGCCCGCCGCGGCAGAGCCGGTCGATGCAGAGGTTCTCGAGGACGTCCATCGACAAGACGACGTTGTCGTTGATGGCCTGGTGGACGACGACGATTCCTCGCGCCAGCGCGTCGGACGGCGAGGACGGCGCAAAGGGTTGCCCGTCGAGGTGCATCGCGCCCGCCGACAGCGCGTGAACGCCCGCGACGATCTTCACCAGCGTCGACTTGCCCGCGCCGTTCGCGCCCATGAAGGCGACGATCTCGCCGGCGCGCAAGGTCAGGTCGACGCCCTTTAGCACGGCTGACGCGCCGAAGCTCTTCGTCACGCCGTCAAGGGCCAGCCGGGGCACGCCAGCGCCTCCCGCTGACGGACCCCGATGCGCAGCTTCTTCGCCGAGCACGATGCGATTCTCCTCCCGAACCGGCGTCTCCCGAGCCGATTTCGCCGACAGACTTGCTCGATGCGTTGGCCTATGTCAAACCCATTTGAAAAATGTCAGCGGAAGGGAGGTCCGCGCCATGACCCATTCGGGAGGCCTGCAACCGGAACCGCTCGCGGACGCCATGCCGGACTACGGCGCCTACGAACCCCTCGCCGTGGAGCGCGTCGCCGCGCGGCTGGCCGCCTATCCCGAGGTCGTCGCCCGGCTCGGCGGACGCCCTGACGACTGGCGGGTGCGCGAGGTCGGCGACGGCAACCTCAACTTCGTCTACATCGTCGAGGGTCCGGCGGGCTCGGTCTGCGCGAAGCAGGCGCTGCCTTTCGTGCGTCTTGTCGGCGAGAGCTGGCCGCTGCCGCTGTCGCGCTCCTTCTTCGAGCACGCCGCACTGTCGCGGCAGGCCCGCCTGTCCGGCGCTGTCCCGCAGATCCTGCGCTTCGACGGGCCGCAGGCGCTCATCGTCATGGAGAACCTCGGCACCCACGTCATCTGGCGCAAGGCGCTGACCGCCCGCGAGCGGCACGAGACGGCGGCGCCGATCCTCGGCCGCTTCATGGCCGAGACGCTGTTCCGCACCTCCGACCTCCGCCTGTCCGCGGCCGAGAAGAAGCAGGAAGCGGCGCTCTTCTCCGCCAACACCGCTCTTGCCAAGATCACCGAGGACCTCGTCTTCACCGATCCCTATCGCGTCCACCCGCTGAACCGCTGGACGAGCCCGGAGCTCGACGAGACGGCGGCGAAGGTGCGCGGCGACGCCGAGTGGAAACTGGCGATCCAGGAGCTGAAGTGGCAGTTCCTGTGCTCGGCCGAGGCTCTGGTCCACGGCGACCTCCACACCGGTTCGGTCATGGTGTCGACGGCGGGCGAGGCGGAGGACGTGCGCGTCATCGATCCCGAATTCGCCTTCTACGGTCCCATGGGCTTCGACGTCGGCGCGCTCCTCGCCAACCTCTTCCTCAACCACTTCGCGCAGGACGGCCACGGCCCGGGCGCCGAGGACATGAAGGCCTGGCTCCTCCTCCAGGCGACGCGCGTCTGGGACAGCTTCGCCGAGCGCTTCCGCGAACTCTGGCGCACCGAGCGCCGCGGCGACGCCTATTCCACGAGCCTCTTCGAGGAGCAGGACCAGGCGGAGGCGTCCGAGGCTGCGCTGCAAGCCTTCCTCGCACGCCTCCAGGTGGACGCCCTCGGCTTCGCCGGCGCCAAGATGGCGCGGCGTATTCTCGGCCTCGCCCACGTGTCCGACCTCGAGTCGATCGAGCCGCCGTCGCTGCGCGCGGCCTGCGAGACACGCGCCCTCGCGCTCGCCCGACAGCTCGTCGTCGAGCGCCGGGCCATCGCCACCGTTTCGGCCGCCTGCCGGCGCGCCGCCAGCCCTTCGGGAGCCGCCGCATGAAGGTCAAGGGACAGCCGACCCGCACGATCTGGGTCGAGGCCGAACCGCAGGACGGTCGGCCCGGCAGCATCGGCATCATCGACCAGACCCGCCTGCCCCATCGCTTCGAGACGACGAGCCTTGGCTCCCTGGACGACGCCGTGCGCGCCATCCGCGACATGCTGGTCCGCGGCGCCCCGCTGATCGGCGCGACCGCGGCCTACGGCGTCGCACTCGGCCTCCACGGCGATGCCTCGGATGCGCGGCTGAAGACCGTTTACGACGCGCTCTTCGCCACCCGCCCGACCGCGGTGAACCTGCGCTGGGCGCTGGACGAGATGATGCAGACGCTCCAGCCGCTGCCCGCGTGGGACCGCGAGCATGCCGCCTGGGCGCGCGCCGCCGAGATCGTCGAGGAGGACGTTTCGATCAACCGCCGGATCGGCGAGAACGGCCTCGCCCTCATCCGCGAGATCGCCGCCAGGAAGAACGACGGCGAGCCGATCAACATCCTCACCCACTGCAATGCCGGCTGGCTCGCGACCGTCGACTGGGGCACGGCGACAGCGCCGATCTACCTCGCCCACGAGGCCGGCATTCCCGTCCACGTCTGGGTCGACGAGACGCGGCCGCGCAACCAGGGCGCGGCGCTGACGGCCTGGGAGCTGAACAATCACGGCGTGCCCCACCACGTCGTCGCCGACAACACCGGCGGCCACCTGATGCAGCAGGGTCTCGTCGACATGGTGATCGTCGGCACCGATCGCACCACGGCCAACGGCGACGTCTGCAACAAGATCGGCACCTATCTCAAAGCTCTCGCCGCCCACGACAACGGCGTGCCCTTCTTCGTCGCCCTGCCCTCGCCGACCATCGACTTCTCGCTCAAGTCCGGGCGCGACATCCCGATCGAGGAGCGTGGGGCGGAGGAGATGACCCACGTCCACGGCAAGACGGAGAGCGGCGAGATCGGGACGCTCCAGGTGACGCCGGACGGCTCGCCCGTCGTCAACTACGGCTTCGACGTGACGCCGGCCCGCCTCGTCACCGGCCTCATCACCGAGCGCGGCGTCGTCGCGGCCGAGGAGGAGGCCATCGCCGGCCTCTTCTCCGAGCGTCGGCAGGATGCGGCCTGAGGCATGGCGCACCGCGACGACCGAGCGCTCCGCGAGGCGATCATCCGCATCTGCCTGCGGATGAACGCGGAGGGCATCAACCAGGGCACCTCCGGCAACGTCTCGGCCCGGGTCGAGGGCGGCATGCTGGTGACGCCGTCGGGCGTGCCCTACGAGGCCATGGCGCCGGACGCGATCGTCTTCGTCGCCCAGGACGGCTCGTGGTCCGGCGACTGGCGCCCCTCCTCCGAGTGGCGCATGCACCTCGACATCTACGAGAACCGGCCGGAAGCAGGCGCCGTCGTCCACACGCATTCGCCGCACGCGACCGCCTTGTCGTGCCTGCGCCGCGGCATCCCCGCCTTCCACTACATGGTCGCGGCGGCCGGCGGGCGCGACCTCGCCTGCGCCCGATACGAGACCTTCGGCACGCAGGCCTTGTCGGAGGCCATGCTGATCGCACTCGAAGGCCGGCGCGCCTGCCTCCTCGCCAATCATGGCCAGATCGCCTTCGGCGCGAGCCTCGACAAGGCGCTCTGGCTGGCCGGCGAGGTGGAGGCCATGGCGCGGCAATACGTTCTCGCCTCTTCCCTCGGCGAGCCGGTCATCCTCGACGACGCGGAGATGGATCGCGTCCTCGCCCTCTTCGACGATTATGGCAAGCAGCCCGCGCGCGCCTAAGGCGGCGGGCGTCGCGGCGCCCTCGCTCGATGCCGGCCAGAGCCCGATGGTGCGGGCCGCCTGGGGATATTTCGTCGAGGACATGAGCCAGGCCGAAATCGCCGAGCGGCTCGGCGTATCGCGCGCCAGCGTCCACAACTACCTGCGCCAGGCCCGCGACGAGGGGCTGGTGCGCATCTCGCTCGACCCGGCCGTTCTCGCCCGGTCGCAGACCGCATCGAGCCTCGCCGAGCGCTTCGGCCTCGAAGCCGTCTACCTCGTGCCGGACGTGTCCAGCGTGCCGCTGGAAAGCGTCGCGCGCGCCGCCGCCATGTGGCTCGACGACCTCGTCGCGCCCGACGCCACCCTCGGCGTCGCCTGGGGCGAGACCGTCCACCGCGTCGCCGAGCTGCTGCCGCGCCGCGCCTATCCCGCGATGACCGTGGTGCAGCTCGTCGGGTCGATGGCCCTGCCCTTCCGCTTCACGGCGGAGAGCTGCACCTCCCTCATCGCCGAGCGCTTCGCCGCGGCTTGCGCCACGCTCCACGCTCCGGCGGTGCTTTCCAGCACCGATCTCGTGTCGGCCCTGTCGCGAGAGCCGCTGATCGCCGGTCACCTCGCGCGCTTCCAAGGCCTGGATGCGGCCCTCTTCGCCGTCGGGCTCGCCACGGCCGAGAGCCACATCGTCCAGTCCGGCGTGGCGAGCCGCGCCGAACTCGACTTCTACCGCGGTCGCGGAGCCGCCGCCGTGATCGCCGGTCGCTTCATCGACGCGGACGGCCTGCCGATCCCCGGCCCCCTGGACGGGCGCATCATCGGCATCGAACTGGAGCGCCTGCGCCACGTGCCGGCCCGCGTCGCCGTCTGCGCGGGGCCGGAGCGCGTGCCCGCCCTCCACGCCGCGCTTCGCGGCGGCTTCGCCACACACATCGTCACGGACGCCGCCTCGGCCTCTCAGCTCCTTGATCTCTGCGGACGCGGCGATTCGCTTCGGTGACAGGAAGCGCCGGACGCGCACCCGGTCGTCGACCGCGCCGAGTCGTCGGCGAACCACCCGATCCTGGCGACCGGAATGGAGTAAGCCGACGCTCGCAGCTGCCCGGGCGTTTGCAGGCCCACCGCGGCCCGCCAACGCGGTCGCGGGCGTCGACGGCCTCTTTGGTCCCTTTCGAAGCCCTACGCCTCGCAGCAGTCGTCCTGGTCCGGATCGCGCTCACGCCCACCTCCGGTCAGTCCGACGATGCGCCGGTTGACGCGGCTCGACAGGATGCCGGGATCGCCGAAGACGGCCTCGATGTCGGCGAGCGTCACAGCGTTGCCGCCGTTGCGAGCAAGCGCGCGTTGGGCGAGGCGGCGCACCATTTCCTTGACATACGCCGCGCTTCCGCCGTCCGAGGCCTCGACCGCCCGCGCGGCCGCACCGTCCCCGAAGGCGAGCGCCCGGCCGTAGAGCGAGACGAGCCGGCGGCGGCAGTCGGCATCGGGCAGCGGGATCTCGATCGCCTCGTCGACTCGGCCCGGGCGCGAGGCCAGGGCCTCCTCGATGTCTTCCGGCCGGTTGGTGGTGAGGCCGGACTCGCGACGAGGATGCGGCGGGCGAGGCCCAGGCGGCGGATGACGAGATCCTGCGCGCTCGGCCGCCCGTGGATGAAGGCCATGTCGAAGTTCTCGAAGACGAGATCGACCGTCCGGTTCTCCAGCACCAGCTCGAACGTCACGTCGGGATGGGCGCGCTGGAACCGCATCACAAGGGGATGAAGATACCGGCCCCTGATGCGGAAAGGCGCGTGGAAGCGGATCATCCTCTCGATCGAGCCCGTCATGGCGCTGAGGCCCTCGACGGCAGCGTCGATGGAGGCGAGCGCCTAGCGGCTGGCGTCGTAGAGCGCCTGGCCTTCCGGTGTCGGCCGCACGAGACGGGCGGAACGCTCCAAGAGACGCGCCCGCACCCGCCGCTCCAGGTTGGCGATGTGCTTCGATACGGCGGGCTGCGACAGCGACAGGTCCTGCGCCGCGGCGGTGATCGAGCCGCGCTCGACCGTCCGCGTGAAGGTTCGAAGCGCCGCTGCAAGATCCACCCCGTCCCCGCGCGCCTGCCAGCCGGCACGGCCCGGCCTCCCGCCGATGGCCATCCATTCGCTTTGGCGATGCCGCCGATGAACCGCAACCATCTGGAAGGAAACGGGGCAAGGTGTAGATATCGGCCTTCGTCGTCGAGCTTGAGCCTATGATTTGACCGCACCTGTTCTGACCCGCCGCGCCCTCTTTCTGGGAGCGGCCGCCCTCAACCTCCTGTCGGCGGGATGCGTCGCGACGCAGGATGCCCCGCCCCTGGCGCCGGCGCCGCAGCTGCCGCCCCCACCCCAACCGGCGGCGATCGAGCCCCAGGGCTTCGATGGGCAGCGCACGCCCGAACTCGACGCCCGCTACGCCGCCCTCGTCGATGGCGGGCACGAGATTCCGGCCGTGCCCTACTGGAAGATCGACCCGAAATTCTATCGCCAGCAGGTCGCCGACCCCACCGGCGAGGCACCGGGAACGGTGGTGGTCGATACGGCGAGCCGCTTCCTCTACCTCGTCGAGCCGGGCGGCACCGCGATGCGCTACGGCGTCGGCATCGGCCGAGTCGGCTTCACCTGGGAAGGGCGCGGCATCGTGCACTGGCGCCAGCATTGGCCGCGCTGGAAGCCGCCGGCCGAGATGATTGCGCGTCAGCCCAACCTCGAGCGCTACTCCGTCGCCAATGGCGGGATGGAGCCCGGCATCGGCAACCCGCTCGGCGCGCGCGCCCTCTACATCCACCAGAACGGCGAGGATACCCTCTACCGCCTCCACGGCTCGCCGGAATGGTGGACGATGGGAACCGCCGCCTCTGCCGGCTGCGTCCGGCTCGTGAACCAGGACGTGATTGACCTCTACGAGCGCGTGCCCCATCACGCGCCGATCGTCGTCTGGCAAACCCCGCTCTCGGCCTGAGACGAGCCCGTCTGCCGTCGTCCCGCTTCCGTCGCGCGCTGCGGCTGCGGAGGCGTCGAAGTCGCGACCTACGAGACCGAACCGAAGGGTCAGTAGGAAACGATGATGTCAGGAAAAGCGGGCTCTGCCCGAGTTCCTCGACCTCAAGCCGGACCTTGGCCTCTTCGTGTCGCCGGCTCCGAAGCGGCCGGCCGGCTGCGAGCGAGGGCGATCCGGCTCAGTTCGCCGACGGAGCGCCGCTCGAGCCCATTCCGAGCAATACGTCGGGACGGCTGATCGGCACGCCCCTCATGGACGAGGCCTTGGCCAGTCCGCTCGGCCCGAGCTTGCGCAGGGTCTGGAGGTAGCTGGGGTGCATGCCCCCGTCGACGTAGGCGACGGGTTTGGAGGGCTGGCGGGTCGCCAGGATCGCTTTTACCGCTTCCTCGTCGGCCGAGCTGACGGCGAGAAGGTCGGGTGGCCCGCCCGTGACGGAGGGCGGGCACTCCGCCAACGGGTCGAGCGTCTTGGCGATCTCGTCGGGCACGTCGAAGACGTAGCGCCGCCCGCAGGAGGAGACCTTCGGCTCCTGGCCGCGGACACGGAAGGCGTCGTAGCCTTCCTTGAGGTTCCGCCAGAACGCGATGTTCGGGTCCGAGCGGTAGCGCGCCATGTTCTCGGGCGTCATCCGGAACGGAAAGGCCTGCACCTGGAAGGACTTCTTCTCGCCGGCCAGCGCGTCGCGCGCCAGGGCGTAGATCTCGCCCATCGCCTCGTCGGTCATGGCGAAGCAGCCGACGGAGGCGCAGGCGCCGTGTACCATCAGCGAATTGCCGGTGTGCCCGAGCGCGCGCTCCAGGCGGTTCGGATAGCCGAGATTGAACGACAGGTAGTACTGCGATTTCGGGTTCAGGAGACCGGCCGTCACCGTGTAGAAGCCTTCGGGCGCCTGGCGGTCGCCTTCCTTGACCTTCGGCCCGAGCTTTCCGGACCAGCGGCACATCGGATAGGTCTTCAGAAGCTCGTACAGGCCGCTCGCCGCGAGCTTCCAGACCTCCAGCTCGCTTTCCTGTTTGAAGACGCGCACCAGGATCGGGCTCGACGGCGTCATGCCCTTGGTCCGCATCTGCGCCATGAGCGCGGCCGGAATCGGCTGCAGGTGCGGCGCGGGGTCGAGGACGTCGTCCATCACGTTGACGCAGCCGCCGAGCACCAGGGTCAGGGCGACGGCCGAGAGGGCGGACTTCAGTCTTCTGAGCACGTCTGGACGTCCGTGGATTATCGGCTTGCGGCGAAAGGGTCGGCGGTTGGAGCGAATTCGGGCGATGATCGCCGAGAATAGAGCGATACCGGTCAAGAATGGGTTAAGCATGGATGGACGGCATCCGCGTGACGCACAAGCGCGCGGCGGCGAACACCGGACTGGTGACGCTGCCGCCTTCGATCGGTCTGGCCTTGCGCGAGAGTGATGACGTCGCAAGGGCGTCCTCGCGACGGGCTCCTCGAAGCGCGTCCGCGATGGGGCCCGGCGCCGGGGCCGCCGCCTCCGGCGTCAGGTGCCGGGGATGTCCACCCAGCGGCCGAGGCGCGAGGACTCCATGCAGGCGTCGACGATCTGGCAGATGTGGTGGCCGGTCTCGAAGGTGGGCCACATGGGGGTGTCGGTCGCGACCGAGCGTACCACCTCGGCGATCTCGATGATCTTCATCTCGTTGTAGCCGAGGGAGAAATTCGGCAGCGGCAGGAAGGCACGGTAGTTCGGGTTCTCGGGGCCGACGTCGATCTCCCTGAACCCGCGGCGGCCGGCGCCATCGTCGTTCGTATAGAAGCGCAGGCGGTTCACCTCGTCCCAGTCGTAGGCGATGCTGCCCTTGGTGCCGTAGACCTCGTAGGTCTGCCTGAACTTGCGCCCGGTCGCCACCCGGCTGAAGTCGACGATGCCCCTCGCCCCGTTTTCGAACCGGCAGAGGAGGTTGGTGCCGTCGGGGTTGGTGACCTCCGCCATGGCCTCGCTTCCCGTCAGCTCGGCCCGCTCGCCGATGCCGAGGTTCGCCACGACCGGACGGTACGGCGTCGCGACGAAGTTGTCGGCAATGAGCGAACTCACGCGGCCGACAAGGAACTCCATAAAGCTGAAGACGTGGGTGCCGGTGTCGCCGACGATGCCGGTCGGCGCGAGCTTGCCGTCCGCCCGCCACATGAAGGGCGCCGCGGGGTCCCCGAAGACGTCGATGTGTTGGCAGCCCTTGAACATCGTGATCTCGCCGATCTCGCCGGCGTCGATGATCTCCTTGGCGCGATCGTGGATGGGATTGCGCGGAAAGGCGTGGCCGACGCGCGTGATCAGGCGCTTCTCCCGCGCGATCTCGGCGAGCTCGCGCGCTTCGGCCGCCGTGTTGGCAAGCGGCTTCTCGCAGAAGACGTGCTTTCCGGCGAGAAGGGCCGCCTTGGCGACTTCGTAATGGAGGTCGTCGGGCAGGCAGATGTCGACGAGGTCGACCTCCGGATGGTTCACCGCCTGTTGCCAGTCCTGAAAGACCTGCGCGCCCGGCACCTTCCGCAGGAGCCCCTCGGCGGCCTGAGGGTTCCGGTCCACGAGCGCCACGACGCGGGCGACGCCGCCCGCATCCCCGAAGAAGTGCGGGAAGGTCAGGAAGGCCATGGTGTGCACCTTGCCCATCCAACCGGACGCGCCGATCACCGCGACGTTTACGTCCTTCATGGTGGTCATCCCCTCTGTTCGTTGGAAGCTCGCGCGACGGGCCTCGGCAGCGCCCTCGCGCCGGTTCAGGCCGTGGCGGCCAGGCGCCGGTTGCCGGAGAACACGGCGGGCGGAAGCGGCTGCATGCCGCGGATGAGGTCGGCGCCCTTCTCTCCCACCATGATCGTCGGCGCGTTGGTGTTGGAGGACGGCACGAACGGCATGACCGAGGCGTCGCAGACCCGCAGCCCCTCGATGCCGCGGACCTTCAGGTCGGGGCCGACCACGGCCATCGCATCGAGCCCCATCTTGCAGGTGCCGACGGGATGGTGGTCCGTCTTGGCGTTGGCGCAGCCGTAGTCGAAGAGGTCCCCGTCGCTGGTCACGTTCGGGCCGGGAAGGACCTCGCGCTTGACGAAGGCTTTCAGAGCCTGCGCCGACAGGATCTCGCGGGCGAGCTTGAGGCCCTTGATCGACATGTCACGGTCGTAGGGGTCGGCCCAGTAGTTCGGGTCGATCAGCGGGGCCGCCGCGGGATCGGCGGAGGCGAGACGCACCGTGCCGCGCGAGCGCGGTCGCAGGAAGGCCGAATTCAGCGTGACGCCGGCATTGGCGAGCTTCTCGACGCCCTTCTCGATGCCCGATCCGAGCCCGAGGTGGAACTGGATGTCGGGATACTCGGCCGTCGGGTCGGCGTACCAGAATCCGCCGGTCTCGAAGAGGCTGGAGGCGACGGGCCCCTTGCGGGTCAGGATGTACTGGAGCCCTGCCAGCACCGTGCGGTGCGGCTTGGCGACGCCGTCATAGGTGTGGTCGCCCGTGCATTCGGCGATCACGAAGAGGTCGAGGTGATCCTGGAGGTTGGAGCCGACGCCCGGCAGATCGTGGACCGCCTCGACCCCCACCGCGCGCAGATGGTCGGCCGGGCCGATGCCTGACTGCATCAGGATCTTCGGCGAGCCGATCGCGCCGGACGAGAGGACGATCTCGCGATCCGCGCGCAGGGTCTCCGGCCCGCTCTCGCCTTCGATCTCCACGCCGACGGCGCGGCCCTTCTCCACGAGGATGCGCGACACGCGCACGCCGGTCCGCACGGTGAGGTTCGCGCGCCCTTCCGCCGGCTTGAGGTAGGCGACGGCGGCGGAGGAGCGCCGGGCGTTGCGCTGGGTGAGCTGATAGTAGCCGACGCCTTCCTGCACCGCGCCGTTGAAGTCCGGGTTGAAGGGGATGCCGCGCTCCTGCCCCGCCTTGAAGTAGCCCTCGCAGATCGGCAGCGGGGCGATCGGGTTCGAAACGCCGATCGGGCCCCCCTGCCCGTGATAATCGTTGGCGAAGCGCTGGTTGTCCTCGGCGCGCATGAAGTAGGGCAGGACGTCGCGGTAGCCCCATCCCTCGCAGCCCGCCTCGACCCAGCGCTCGTAGTCGCCGGGATTGCCGCGGGTGTAGATCTGGGCGTTGATCGACGATCCCCCGCCGATGATCTTCGCCTGGGTGTACCAGAGGACCCGGTCCTTCATGTGCTTCTGCGGCACGGTGGACCAGCCCCAGGAGCCGAGGCCCTTCGTCATCTTGGCGAAGCCGGCCGGCATGTGGATGAAGGGGTGGCGGTCGCGCCCGCCGGCCTCGAGGAGCAGGACGGACACGCCGGGGTCCTCGCTGAGGCGGCTGGCGAGGACGCAACCGGCGGGACCTCCGCCGACGATGATGTAGTCGGTCATGGACGTGTATCCGATGGGGGATGCGGGAGCGGCGGGCCACCGCGCAGCACCGGGGCCTGCCGGGGCGATGTCATGCCGCGAGATCCCGGGACGCGATATGGGCTCCGACGCGCAGCGCCTGCGCGGCGACCGTCAGCGCCGGGTTGACCGCCGCGGAGGTCGGCAGGAACGAGGCGTCCACGACGAAGAGGTTCGGATGGTCGAACGTGCGGCAGAACGTGTCGAGCGGTGCCGCCGCGGGGTCCGTTCCCATCCGCACGGTGCCGCACTGGTGCGACGGCGTGCGGCGGTCGAAGGTCCGGTGGAGGACGACGGGATAGCCGATCGAGCGCAACACGCCGCGCATCCTAGCGACGAGCTTCTCGTGCGCCGCCATGTTGCTGCGCCGCCAGTTCAGGACGATGCCGCCGTTCTTGAGGGTGACGCGGCTCTCGGGGTCCGGCAGGTCCTCGCTCATCAGGTACCAGTCGGTCGAGCGCTTGGCGATCCAGTCGAGGGCGGCGAAGGGGGCCAGCGCCATGTTGGCCTTGAGGACGTGCCCGTCGATCTTGCCGAGCATCTGGACGTTGCCGAGCGGCCGGCCGCCCCGCCCGTCGCCGAGATAGAAGTCGTTCATGCCGATCGTCTTCTGGTAGACGAGGCCGTGGCGCCGGCGCGGGTCGAAGGCGATCATCGCCGTCGCGTTGTGGTTCATGAAGTTGCGGCCGACCTGATCGGAGCGGTTCGCGAGGCCGGCCGGGTTGCGCGCGTCGACCGAGCGCAGGAGCAGCGCCGCCGAGTTGATGGCGCCCGCGGACAGGATCACCAGCCCGGCGCGCACGATCTCCGCCACGCCGCCCCGCTCGACATGGACCGCCTCGACGCGCTTGCCGTCGGGAGCGGTTTCCAGGCGCTCGACCTTGGCACCGGTCACCAGCGTCACGTTGGGATGGGCGAGCGCGACGGCGAGCGCCGCCGTTTCCGCGTCCATCTTGCCGCCGGCGCTGTTGGGAAAGGCGTCCCAGGGCGTGGAGCCCCCGGCGAGCCAGGCCGGCAGATCGACGCCGAGCGGCAGCGAATAGGGATGCAGCCCTTGTTTGCGCAACCGGCCGCGGATCTCGGCGATCTCCGCCTCGTCCGGCACGGGCGGGTGGGCGTAAGGGGTCGAGCGGGGCGGCTCGGTCGGGTCCTCGCCCGCCGCGCCGCGAACGCCGTAGAGCGCCTCCGCCCGGCCATACCAGGGCTCCAGCTCCTCGTAGGGAAACGGCCAGGCCGGCGAGACGCCGCCGTCCAGTTCCATCTCGGCGAAGTCCTCGCGGCGATAACGGGTGAGGACCGCGCCGTAGAACTTCGAGTTGCCGCCGACGTAGTAATAGTTGCCGGGGTTGAACGTCCGGCCCTCGCCGTCGAGCCAGAACTCCTTCGGGCGGAAGACGCCCTCGCGGAAGATCGCCCGGGTGCTCCTGTCGTGCTGGGCAGGAGCCATGCGCTCGCCGCGCTCCAGGATCACGATCCGCGCGCCGGTCGGCGCGAGCGACGCCGCGATCGTCGCGCCGCCGATCCCCGAGCCGATGATCAGGACGTCGGGGCTGGGTATGGCACCGGCGGTTCTCACCCGATGCGCTCCTCGGTCTTGGGATCGAAGTAGACGATCTTGTCGGTGTGGATGGCGAGGCGAGCGGTCTGGCCCGCCCGGATGGGATAGCCGGCCGAGCAGCGGCCGATGGCCTGGCGCCCGCCGAGTTCGCTGATCGCGTAGACGTCGGCGCCGGTCGGCTCGACGACGTCGATGCGGAAATCGGACACGACGACGGACGGATCGGCGCCGTTCTCCGTGCGCGGCTCGGTGATCGCCTCGGGGCGGATGCCGACGATGATCTCGCGCCCGCAATAGCCGGCCAGGATGCGGCCGGCCTTCACCGGCAGACGCAGCGGCTCGCCGCCGCGCGCGAGGGTGACGGCGGCGCCGTCCGGATCGACGCCCGCGCGCACGAGGTTCATGGAGGGCGAGCCCATGAACTCGGCGACGAAGAGGTTGGCCGGGTTGTCGTAGATCTCGCCCGGCGTGCCGAACTGCTGGAGGACGCCGCCTTTGAGGACGGCGATCTTTGTGGCCAGCGTCATCGCCTCGATCTGGTCGTGCGTGACGTAGACGATCGTCGTCTTCAGCCGCTCGTGCAGGCGCTTGATCTCGGTGCGCATGTCGACGCGCAGCTTGGCGTCGAGGTTCGACAAGGGCTCGTCGAACAGGAAGACCTGGGGGTTGCGCGTCAGGGCCCTGCCCATGGCGACGCGCTGGCGCTGGCCGCCGGACAGCTGGCTCGGCTTGCGGTCGAGGAGGTGGGTGATCTGCAGCGTTTCGGCGACGCGCTTGACCGCCGCCTCCCGCTCCGGCTTGGGAACTTTGCGCATCTCCAGGCCGAAGGCGATGTTCTGCGCCACCGTCATCGTCGGATAGAGCGCGTAGGACTGGAACACCATCGCGATGTCGCGGTCGGCGGGCTTCAGCTCCGACACGTCGCGCCCGGCGATACGTATCTCGCCGCCGGAGATCGGCTCCAGCCCGGCAATGGTGTTGAGAAGCGTCGACTTCCCGCAGCCGGACGGGCCGACGAGAACGAGGAAGCCGCCCTTCTCGATCGACAGGTTGATGTCGTTCAGCACCTGCACCGAGCCGTAGGACTTCTTCAGGTGGACGATGTCGAGGGAGCCCATCGGGATCAGCCTTTCACGGCGCCCGCCATCAGCCCGCGCACGAAGTAGCGGCCGGCGACGACGTAGACGAGGAGGGTCGGGAGCGCGGCGAGGATCGCGCCGGCGAAGTGGACGTTGTATTCGCGAACGCCCGTGGACGAGTTGACGAGGTTGTTCAGCGCCACCGTGATCGGCTGCGACTGCGGGCTGGCGAAGGAGGCGCCGAAGAGGAAGTCGTTCCAGACGTTGGTGAACTGCCAGATGACGGTGACGACGATGATCGGCCCCGAGGACGGCAGAAGGATGCGGGTGAAGATCTGCCAGAAGCCCGCCCCGTCCATCTCGGCAGCCCTGATCAGCTCGTTCGGGAAGGCCTCGTAGTAGTTGCGGAAGAACAGCGTCGTGAAGCCGAGGCCGTAGACGACGTGGACGAGGACGAGTCCCGGCGTCGTCCCGGCGAGGCCGATGAGCCCGAGGACGCGCGCCATCGGGATCAGCACGATCTGGAACGGGATGAAGCAGGAGAAGAGCATCAGCCCGAAGACGATGCGGTGGCCGGGAAAGCGCCACTTGGTCAAAACGTAGCCGTTCACGGCGCCCAGCACCGTCGCGATGAGGACCGCCGGCACCACCATCTTGATCGAGTTCCAGAAGTAGGGCGCGAGGCCCGTCGCCTGGATGCCGATCTGCGCCTGGTCCCAGGCCGAGAGCCAGGGCGCGAGCGTCCAGTCCCGCGGCAGGGCGAGCATGTTGCCCTGCTGGATCTCGGACAGGGGCTTCAGCGAATTCACCACCATCACGAAGAGCGGCAGCAGATAGTAGACCGAGAACAGGATCAGGATCGCGTAGAGCGCTGCTCTGGCGAAGACGGGCGCGCGCGAGCCGGCGACGGCCTCCTCGCGAGGGATCAAGGAAAGGTCGGTCATGAGCGCGCCTTCCCGGCGAGTTCGCTGTAGAGGTAGGGGATGATCACGGCCGAGATCATCATCAGCATGATCACCGCGGACGACGCGCCGACGCCCATCTGCGAGCGGGTGAAGGTGTAGGAATACATGAAGGTCGAGGGCATCTCGGTCGCCCGCCCCGGCCCGCCGTTGGTCATCGCCACCACGAGGTCGTAGGACTTGATGGCGAGGTGGGCGAGAACGACGAAGGCCGAGAGGAACACCGGCTTCAGCTGCGGGATGACGATACGGCGATAGGTCTGGAAGGCCGAGGCGCCGTCGATCTGGGCGGCCTTCAGCATTTCGCCGTCGATGCCGCGTAGTCCGGCGAGGAACATCGCCATGATGAAGCCCGAGCTCTGCCAGACCGCGGCGATGACGATCGTGTAGATCGCCATCTCGCCGTCCTTGATCCAGGTGAAGGAGAAGCTCTCCCAGCCCAGCGCGTGCATGGTCTGAGCGATGCCGATGCCGGGATCGAGCATCCACTTCCAGGCCGTTCCCGTGACGATGAAGGACAGGGCCATGGGATAAAGGAAGATCGGCCGGATCAGCCCCTCGGCGCGGATGCGCTGGTCGAGGAGGATCGCGAGGAGGAGGCCGAGCGCGCAGCAGATGGCGATGTAGAGCGAGCCGAAGATCGCGAGGTTCTTCAGCGCCACCCACCAGTTCGGCAGCGAGAACAGGCGGACGTAGTTGCCGAAGCCGATGAAGTCGTAGACCGGCAGGAGCCGCGAGCTCGTCATCGACAGGTAGATCGAGAACAGGATGAAGCCGTAGACGAAGAGCAGCACGGCCGCGAAGCTCGGCGCGAGCACGAGCCTCGGCAGCCAGTCGCCGATGCTTCGGCGCCGCGGCTGGGGCCTGTCCGTCGTCAGGGGCATCGAGGCCAGGGTCATGGCGCGCTCCTCCTCCCGCGCGTGTCCGACGCGCTCGTGCGACCGCTTGAATGACGGAGGGCGCCCGCCTCCCGACGGGCGCGCTCTCGCCCGTGTGCTACTGCGCGCCTGCCACCGCGGTGACGAGCTCCTGCGTCGCCTGCTCGGGCGCATAGTCGCCGTTGAAGGCGGCGGTGACGACGTCGTACATGGCGTTCTTCACCGCCGCGCGGGCGGCATGGCCGTGGGCGAGCGAGCCGAGCAGCGTTCCCTTCTCCGCGGCCTCCTTCACGTCGGCGATCGCCTTCTTGCCGCAGGCGTCGAAAGCCTCGTCGGACACGTCGGTGCGGGTCGGCGCCGAGCCCTTGATCGTGTTGAACGAGACCTGGAAGGCCGGGTCCTCGATGGCAGCCGCCAGCTTGTTCTGGGCGTCCTGGGCATTCTCGCCGACCTGGAACATGGCGAACTGATCGGTGTTGAAGGTCACCGTCCCCTGCGTGCCGGGGAAGCGGTAGCAGAGAAAGTCGGTGCCCGGCTGCTTGCCGGCGTTCAGGAACTCGCCCTTGGCCCAGTCGCCCATGATCTGGACGCCGGCCTCGCCGTTGATGACCATGGCGGTGGCGAGATTCCAGTCGCGGCCCGAGAAGTTGTCGTCGACATAGGTCCGGAGCTTCGCCATCCGCTCGAACACCGTCTTCATGGTGTCGGAGCCGAGCGCCTCCGGGTCGAGGTCGATCATCGACTTCTGGTAGAACTCCGGTCCGCCGGTGGTCATCACGACGCTGTCGAAGATCGTCGCGTCCTGCCAGGGCTGGCCGCCGTGGGCGAGCGCCGTCTTGCCGGCCGCCTTGATCTTGTCGAGCGCGGCGATGAGACCGTCCCAGTCCTTCGGCTCGGCGAGGCCGAGCTCGTCGAACATCGCCTTGTTCACCCAGATCCAGTTGGTGGAGTGGATGTTGACGGGCGCGGCGACCCACTCCCCCTCGTACTTGGAGAACTTCTGGATCGCCTCGGGGATGGCCGCGTCCCAGCCGCCGGCCGCCGCCACGTCGTTGAGGTTGGCGAGCACGCCCTGCTCGGCCCAGTCCTGAATGTCGAAGCCGAGCATCTGCGAGGCCGTCGGCGGATCGCCGGCGGTCACGCGCGAGCGCAGAACGGTCATGGCGCCCTCGCCGCCGCCGCCCGCGACCGGCACGTCGACCCAGGCGACGCCCTCGCCCTGGAGCTTGTCCTTCAGCGTCGAGAGCGCCTTCGCCTCGCCGCCCGAGGTCCACCAGTGCAGCACCTGCACCTCTTCGTTCGACTGCGCGGCCGCAGAGCCGGCGATGCCGAGCGATGCGGTCGACGCCATCAGCGCGGCGGTCAGAAGGTTCGCGAGTTTCATGGTCAGTCTCCTCCCAGAGAGGCCGGAAACGCCCGGCCGGCGTGTATCAGATCGCGTCGACCACCCAAGGTTCGGGGCGGCCGCCGGAATGCAGGTGGAGGGTTTTCTCCTCCGTGTAGTCGAGGGCGGCGTGGATCCCGAGCTCGCGTCCGAGCCCTGATTGCTTGAAGCCGCCGAAGGGCAATTCGCTCGCGCCGTCCATGAAGGTGTTGATCCAGACCGTGCCGGCGCGCAGGGCGCGCGAGACGAGGTGGCAGGTGTCGAAATCGGCGCTCCAGACGCCCGCGGAGAGGCCGTATTGCGTGCCGTTGGCGATCGCGATCGCCTCCTGCGAAGTCTCGAAGGTGAGCACCGTCAGCACCGGGCCGAAGATCTCCTCGCGCGCGATCGCCATGTCCGGCGAGACGCCGGTGACGATGGTGGGCGCCATGAAGCGACCGCTGTCGGCGGACAGGATCGCCCCGCCCGCCGGAAAGCGCGCGCCGGCGCCCCGCGCGCCCTCGACATAGGCGCCGATCTTGTCGGTGTGATCCTGCGAGATCAAGGCGCCGACGACCGTTTCGTCGTCCAGCGGATCGCCGACGCGCACGCGCGCCGAGCGCGCCCGCACGCGCTCCACGAGGTCCTCGGCGATCGAGGCGTGGACGACGAGGCGGCTGCCGGCATTGCAGCACTCGCCCGCGTTGAAGAAGGCGCCGAAGACGATGGCGTCGGTCGCAGCATCGAGGTCGGCGTCGGGAAAGACGATCTGGGCGTTCTTGCCGCCGAGCTCCATCGAGACCTTCTTCAAGGTTCCGGCGGCCAACGCCATCAGCGCCTTGCCGACCTTGGTCGAGCCGGTGAAGGAGAGCATGTCGACGTCATCGCTCTCGACGGTCGGCGCGCCTGCCTCTGGCCCCGTGCCGGTGACGATGTTGACGACGCCCTTCGGCAGGCCGGCCTCGATCAGGATCTCCCCGAGCAGCAGCGTCGAGGCCGAGGTCATCTCGCTCGGCTTCACCACCGCCGTGCAGCCGGCCGCGAGGGCGAAGGGCAGCTTCTGCGACAAGATCAGGAAGGGGAAGTTCCACGGCGTGATGATCGATACGACGCCGATCGGCTCGCGCAGGACGACGCCGAGCTTCGTTTCGCCGATGGTCGAGAAGGACTGGCCGTGCAGCGTCCGGGCGAGCGCGGCGGCGAAGCGCCAGATGTCGACCGCGCCGGCCACCTCGCCCCGAACCTGCGCGATCGGCTTGCCGGCCTCGATCGCGTCGAGCCGGGCGAACTCCTCGGCGCGCGCTTCGATGCAGGCCGCGACCTTTAGGAGGAGGCTCGACCGCTCGGCGCCGGTCATGCGCGGCCAGGGGCCGACGTCGAAGGCCGCCCGCGCGGCGGCGACGGCGGCGAGCGCATCCTCGCGCCCTGCCCGCTCGTAGATGCTGACGGCGACGCCGTGCGCCGGCGCCACGCGCTCGATCGTGCCGCCGCCGCGTGCCTCGGTCCAGGCGCCGTCGATCAGGAGACGATAGCGGCGCGGGCCGGCTTCGGCTTCCGGGATCGGGGCGATGGTGATGTGTGCGGTCATCGGTCGGGTCTCGTGTCTCATCGATGCTCAGCGGCCGGGAAAGGCGGCGGGCCGCTTCTCGCGGAAGCTCGCCACGCCCTCATGCCGGTCGGCGGTGGTCGCGACGAAGGCGCTGGCGAGCGCTTCCGCCGCCCCCTCCCGCTCCTCGCCCTCGGCCATGTTGAGGAGGAGCTTGACGGCTTGCGTCGCGGTCGGCGCGCGAGCCGCGATAGACCGAGCCCAAGCGAGCGCCACGTTGCGCCCCTCTCCCGTCGGCGCCAGCCGGTCGGCGAGGCCCTCGCCGAGCGCTTCGCGGGCCGTCAGCACCTCGCCGCCGAGCGCCATGCGGCGCACGATCCGGATGCCGAAGCGCCGCGCCGCGCGCTGCGTGCCGGACCAGCCGGGGACGACGCCGATGGAGCTTTCGGGAAAGCCGAACTTCACCTGCTCCTCGGCGACGCGGAAGTCGGCGCAGGCGGCCAGTTCCAGGCCTCCCCCGAGAGCATGGCCGTCAAGCAGCGCGATCAGCGGCACGGGAAGGCGGGCCAGCCGGTCGAAGATCGCGTGGCCGCGGCGCACCCACCCCTGCGCGAAACCGAGCGGCTCCATGTGGCCCCAGGCGAGGATGTCGCCTCCGGCGCAGAAGCCGCGCCCCTCGCCCGACAGGATCGCGACGCGCACGCCCGGCTCGGCCGCGAGCGCCGAGATCGCGCCGTCGAGCGCGTCGAGCATCGGGAGGTTCAGCGCGTTGAGCTTGGCGGGTCGCGCGAGAACGATCTCGGCGACCGTGCCCGACACGACGAGCCGGACGCCGTGCCCTTCCTCGCCGAAGAGGCGGGCGGTGGAGACCTCAGGCTGCACGGGCTTCCGCCTTCGGCTGGAGCGCGACGCCGGACGCGACCTTCCTCGGCAGCGCCAGGCCCATCGGTTCGGGCCGGTAGAGCGCCGCGTCGGAGGTCTTGAGGTTCGGCGAGACGAGAAGCGGGAAGTCGGCATGGGCGAGGACGTCGCGCTGAAGGTCGATGCCGGGCGCGATCTCCGTCACCTCGATGCCCGCCGGCGTCAGGCGCATGACGCAGCGCTCGGTGACGTAGAGGATGTCGCGGCCGGCAGCGCTCGCGCGCGGACCGGAGAAGGAGACGTGTTCGACCTCGCGCACCAGCTTGTTGACCTTGCCTTCCTTCTCGATGACCACGCGGCCGTCGGCGACGCCGACACGCGCGCCCGCCTTGAAGAGGCCGGAGAAGACGATGCGCCTGGCATGCGAGGTGATGTCGACGAAGCCGCCGGCCCCGGCCGTCACGTGCGGCCGGGCGGACAGGCGCGACACGTTCACCGAACCGTCCTGCCCGATCTCCAGGAAGGACAGGAGCGAGGCGTCGAAGCCGCCCGCCTGGAAGTAGGTGAAGAGGTGGGGCGAGGGCATGATCGCCTCGGCGTTGGACGAGCAGCCGAAGGCGAAGTCGAGAAGCGGCAGGCCGCCGACCGCGCCCTGCTCGATCACCCAGGTCACCGTCCCGTGCAATCCCTCCTCCAGGAGGATGCGTGGGACGTTGGCCGAGATGCCGAAGCCGATGTTGACCGCCATGCCGTCGGCGAGCTCCGTCGCGACGCGCCTGGCGATGACCTTCTGCATGCCCCACTCCGCCGTCTCGAAGTGCGAGAGCGGATGGAAGATCTCTCCGGAGATCGCAGGGTCGTAGGTGGTCTGCGTCGTCTGCATCTGGTCGGGTGCGACGACGACGTGATCGACGAGGATGCCCGGCACGCGGACGTCCTGGGGCGACTGCGTGCCCGCCTTCACCTCGCGCTTGACCTGCGCGATGACGACGCCGCCATTGTTGTGGGCGGCCATGGCCTGCTCCAGCGCGCCGAGAAAGGCGCCCTCGTGCTCGAAGGTGAGGTTGCCGCGCTCGTCGGCGCTCGTCGCGCGGATCACCGCGACGTTCGGGCGGATCGCCGGGAAGAACAGCCATTCCTCGCCGCCGAAGCGCTCGACGCGCACCACCGGCTCGCCGGAATTGTCGTTCATCGCGCAGCCGTGGCGGCGCGGATCGACGAAGGTGTCGAGCCCGACCTTGGTGAACACGCCCGGCCGGCCGGCCGCCGCCTCGCGGTGCATGTCGAAGAGGATGCCGGACGGGACGTTGTAGGCCTCGACCGCATTCTCCCCGATCATCCGCCAGATCGCGGGCGGCTCGGCCGTCGATGGCCCCGAGGGATACGAGCCGCAGATCGTGCGCTTGAGGAGACCGGGCCTCGCCAGATGGTCGATGCCGCGGATGCCGTACATGTCGCCCGCCGCGATGGGGTGCAGCGTGGTCAGGCCGCGCGGATGCCCCGTCGCCTCGAACCGCTCGCCGATCGCCGCCAGCACCGCGTCGGGGCAGCCGAGACCGGACGAGGAGGAGACCGTCACGACCGAGCCGTCGCCGATCAGGCTTGCCGCCTCTTTGGCCGAGATGCGCTTGCTCATCGTGTCACCAGTCGCTTTTCGTGTGGTCGCCGGGTGTCCGCGAGATCGGCCGAAGATCGATCTCTCCGGAAGCTCGCGGACGATGCAGCCCGGCGCGCGGGGCGCCGAGCCGTGGTCGCACGGGGAAACGTCGGTATTCATCGAGCCCGGCCGCCGCTCCTGCGGGCGGCACCGCGCGCCCCTCGTCTGGACCGCGGAGCTTCGACGATCTCTCCGCCTCCCCGGAGATTTTGGAACGTTCCAACATGCTGCGCGCGGATTGTCAACCTGCCTGACGAGCCGCTCTAGTTCGGATGATCACGAACGACGCCTTGCGCAGACGGGAGACGAGCTCCAGAACCAAGCAGACTGTCGCAGCCGGAAGCGTGGAAGGCTCGCGTTTCAATGCCGTCGCTTCTGTACGGCGTGACACGGAATTCCGCGAATTCGGCGTTGTAGAGCGCGCACGGGGCCATGCCGCCCCTTGACTGTTTTGGATCGTTCCAACAAGCTCGGTCGAATCGAACTCCGGAGGATAGGATGGGTCGGCCGCGGGTCACCGTCATCGACATCGCTCAGGCCGCGGGCGTCTCGAAGTCGACGGTCTCGCTGGTGCTGCAAGGCTCACCCCTCGTGAAGGGGACGACGCGGGCGAAGGTCCTCGAGGCGATGAACGAGCTCGGCTACGTCTACAATCGCGGTGCCGCCAACCTGCGGCAGACCGGCTCGAAGTCGGGCATCGTCGGCGTCGTCGTGAACGACCTGACCAACGGCTTCTTCGCCGAGCTCGCGGTGGGCGTCGACATGGTCGTCCAATCCGCCGGCTTCGTGCAGTTCCTGTCCAACACCGGCGAGAGCATCGACCGCCAGCGCGAGGTCGTCGCCTCGATGCGCGAGCACGGCATCTCGGGCCTCCTGGTCTCCCCGGCGCGGGGAACGGACCCATCGGACTTCGCGCCCCTCGTCGAGGCCGGCATCCCCGTGGTCGTCGTGGTGCGCAGCCTGCCCGGCGGGAAGCTTTCCTCGGTGGTCGCCGACAATCCGAGCGGCGTCGCCGGCGCGGTCCGCCATCTGGTCTCGCTCGGTCACCGGCGTATCGCCTTCCTCGGCGGCTTTCCCGACACGGCCGTCTTCCACGAACGGCTGTCGGGCTACCGCTCTGCGGTGACCGCGGCGGGCTTCGGGTTCGACGAGGCGCTCGTGGTGCCGTCGCCTCCGTCGCGGGCGGGCGGCGCGGATGCGGTCGCGCGGGCGCTCGCCGCCGACGCGCCCCCCACGGCCGCCGTCTGCTTCAACGACGCCACCGCCTTCGGAGCCTGCGACGGACTGCGCTCGCGCCGCCTGGAGCCAGGTCGCGACTTCGCAGTCGTCGGGTTCGACGACGTCATCGAGGCGCGCACCGCTGTTCCCGCCCTCACCACCGTTTCCGTCGACCCACAGGCCATGGGCCGCCGGGCCGGGCAGCTCCTTCTCAAGCAGATCGCCGCCGGCGGCGTGTCGTCCGAAGCCGTGATGACGTCGGTCCGGCTCGTCGTCCGCGAGAGTTGCGGCGCTCCGCGGCTCGCCGCCGACGTCTGAGGTTCGGCCCGACCGCGTCCGTTTCGCTTCTCGTCACCGTCGAATTGTCGCGCCCGCCGAGCGCCCTCCGCCGAAAGACACCCATGACCCTCGAAGTCCCGCAACACATTCTCGACGCCCTGACCGACGTCGACATGCCCAGGCTCCCCGCGGAGCCAGCGGCCGCCGAGACGATCGCCGTTTCCGGCACCGAGCTTCCGCTGTACCGCCGCGCATGCATCGTGGTCGGGTCGGGCGCGGCGGGACTTCGCGCGGCCGTCGAGGCGAAGCGGCGCGGCGTCGACGTCCTGGTCCTCAGCCAGAGCGCCTGGGGCGGCACCTCGGCCTGCTCCGGCTCCGACAAGCAGACGCTCCACACGGCCAACACGGCGAATGCGGGGGACAACTTCGGTGCCATGGCCCGTGCCCTGCGTGCGGGCGGAGCGATGGACGAGGACACCGCCTATGTCGAAGCCGTCGGCTCGGCGCGGATGATGGCTTCGCTCCAATATCTCGGCCTCCCCCTGCCCCAGGATCCGCTGGGCGGGACTCTGCGCTATCAGACGGACCACGACGAGGTCGGCCGGGCGACGAGCTGCGGCCCCCGCACCTCGCGGCTGATGGTCAAGGTGCTGGCCGAGGAGGCGATCCGGCTCGGGGTGCCGATCCTCAACCACACCACCGCGGTTCAGCTCCTCGTGGTCGATTCGGGAGCCGAGCGGCACGTCGCCGGCGTGCTCGCCTTGCGCGCCGGAGACCGCACCGAAGCGAACCCGTTCGGGCTTGCCGTGTTTCGAAGCAACGCGGTCGTCCTGGCCGCCGGCGGACCGGGCGAGCTCTACCGCGACAGCGTCTACCCGAACGGCTGTTTCGGCTCGCTCGGCCTCGCGCTCGAAGCCGGGCTCGACCTCGTCAACCTGACCGAGAGCCAGTTCGGGATCGGCACGCGGCGGGAGGGCTTCCCCTGGAACCTGTCGGGCACCTACGTGCAGGCGATGCCGCACATCTACTCGGTCGATGCGGATGGACGGGAGCACCACTTCCTCGCCGACTACTACCGCACGACCCGCGAGCTGGCCTCGAACGTCTTCCGCAAGGGATACCAATGGCCCTTCCACGCGACGCGGATGCTGGACTTCGGGTCGAGCCTCGTGGACCTTGCGATCGTGCGCGAGTCGGCGGCCGGGCGCCGCGTGTTCATGGACTTCCTGAGGAACCCGCTGCCCGTCGGCGACGACCTGCCCTTCTCGCTCGAGCGGCTGGACGACGACGTGCGCCGCTATCTCGGCACGGCCGGCGCCGACCAGGCGCTGCCGATCGAGCGCCTGCGCCACATGAACCCTCTCGCGATCGAGCTCTACCGGCGCTACAAGGTCGACATTGCGCGTGAGCCGCTGGAGTTCGCGGTGAACAACCAGCACATGAACGGCGGCGTCATGGTCGACGTCTGGGGCCGAACCTCGCTGTCCGGCTGCTACGCGGTCGGCGAAGCCGCCGGCACGCACGGCGTCACGCGCCCGGGCGGCGCCGCCCTCAACGCGGGCCAGGTCTTCGGCACGCGCGCCGCGGAGCACCTCGCGGCACGGTTCGATCCCGAGCCGGCCGACGTCGACACGGCGGGCTTCCACGAGGCCGTCGGAGGCGCGCTGGCCGGCATTCGCGCGGTGCTTCGCCCCGACAGCCCCTTGTCGATCCGCTCCGTCCGGGCCGAGGTGCAGGATCGGATGAGCGACAAGGCCGGGCTGCTCTGCGAGGCGACCGAGGTCGGGACGGCCCTTGCCGACGCCAAGTCGCTCAACGCGCGAATCCGGGCCGAAGGCATCTCCTACGCTCGCCCCGCCGAGGCCGGGCGGGCGCTCCAGTGGCGTCAGATGGCCCTCGCTTCGGAAGCGGTACTCACGGCGCTGGATCATTTCGTCCGCAGCGGCGGGGGCAGCCGCGGCGCCCGCGCGATCATCGACCGCGACGGCGAATCCCTGCCGCTGGCGAGGTCGGGTGCCTTGGAGGATTGTCGCTTCCGCAAGGAGCGTGAGGCCCAGCGCGCGGAGCAGATCATCGTCGCGATGGATCGCGACGGCATGCGGGCGTCAACGCGGGCCAACCGCGGCTTCGACGAGAGCGGGCGATCGTTCTTCGAGCGGGACTGGCCCGATTGGTTGACGGGGCGGATTTTCTCTTCCGGAGACGACAGGAGCGGGACCGATGACTGACGGATCTTGGATGACGGCCGCGATCATCGGCGAGACCATGGTCGAGGGACGATGCCTCGACGGTTCTGCCCAGCGTCGCGCGAAACGATCACAAACGTCATGTGGAGAGCCTCGATGACCATACCGGATCTCGAAGAACTCGCGCGCGAGCTGGAGGAGCTTCGTTTCGAGCGCTTCGATCTCGACGATGCCTGGCGACTCGGCTGCATCGTGCGGGAGATGGCGGTGGCCGATGCGCTTCCCGTGCGCATCGAGCTGAGCGTGGCGAGCAACGTGCTGTTCGCGACCGCCCTGCCCGGCACCAGTCCCGACAACGCCGAGTGGGCCCGCCGCAAGCGCAACACCGTGATGCGCTTCCACCGGTCCTCGCTCGCGCTACGCCTCGAGTGCGAGGCAAGAGGCGTCGCGCTCGGCGCGCGGTTCGGCCTCGACGAACGGGACTTCGCCGCGAGCGGCGGCGGCGTGCCGATCGCCACGCGGGCTACTGGCATCATCGGGGCCGCCGTCGTCAGCGGCTTGCCGGACGTGGAGGATCATCGGCTGCTGGTACGCGCCATGAGAGCGCTAAGCGTCGAGCAGAACGGACAAGCGAGAGCCTGACGGCACGGCCGGGTCGCCCGCCACCGTCGATACCGCCGCTGGCGAGTTCAGGTCATGCCCTGCAGGCGTTTCCCTGATCGCTCCGCATGCCGCGTTCCGCGCTTGCCGGCATGGTTGGGAGCCGTCGACGTGCGTCGAAGCGGCACGGCTCACGCGCGGGCGGGATCTCCGGCGCTTCGATAGGCCTCGATGAAGGCGGCAAGCGCCGGATTCTCGTTGCCCGGCAGCCAGACCATCATCAGTTCCACCGGCTCCGCCGGATCGGCTACCAGCTTTCGGAACGAGACGCCGTCCATCCCGAGACATGCTGCGCTTTCGGGCACGAGCGCCGCGCCGAAGCCGGCTGCCACGAGCGCCAGCATGGTATGGATCTGGCCGACCTGCTGCACGACGTTCGGCCGCACGCCCGCGCGATCCAGAATTCCGCTCGTCAGCTCGAAGAAGTACTTCGACGCGTCGGGCGAGTAGCCGATGAGGTCGCGTTCTGCGAGGTCCGTCGGCGCAAGTTCCAGGCGCAGACAGAGCGGATCGTCTCGCTGGAGAGCCACCATCATCGCTTCCGGCGCGAGCGGCAGGCTGGCGTGCCTCGCGCCCGGCGGCAGGGCGCGCAGGAGCCCGACATCGAGCGTGCCGCTGTCGAGCCCTTCGAGCTGCGCGTGGGTGACCATTTCCCGTAGCACGACGTCGATCCCGGGCAGTTGCCGCCGCAGGAGATCGAGGAGCGTCGGCATCCGGCTGTAGCCGGACGCTGCCGTGAAGCCGAGGCGCAGCGTGCCGGCCTCGCCCCGCCACACGCGGCGCGTCCAGCTCGCCGCGCTCTCCGCTAGGCGCAGGATGCGACGAGCCTCCGGCAGAAAGGCGCGCCCCGCCGGCGTCAGGCGAACGACCCGGCTGGATCGCTCCAGGAGGCGGGCTTCCAGCGCGTGTTCCAGGAGCTGGATCTGCCGGCTCAGCGGCGGCTGCGTCATGTTCAGCCGCGCGGCAGCGCGCCCGAAATGTAGCTCGTCGGCGACAGCCACGAAGCAACGCAACTGGCTCAGCTCGAACATCGATCCACTTTCCGCATCGATCCATTCGGTCTTTGAGTTAGACCGCATCGAAGCAGGCGTCTACGTCTCGGCTCACGAGCCGCGGGCCAGCACGATCGCTCAGACGCGGGCACCAGCGCTGGCCGAGGCTTGGATCGCCCGTCATGGAACGAGCACCCCAGCACTCGGATCGACCGACCGAACCGGAACCGGAGGAATCCAAATGACCAGTCTTTCGCCCGCCGCGATGGCCAGCGCCGTTGGATCCGGCCTCCTGACCTTCCCGATCACGCAGTTCGACGCGAACAACCGCTTCAACGAGGAGGCCTTTCGCGAGCACTGCTCGTGGCTCCTGGCTCACGACGTGGCCGCCCTCTTCGCGGCCGGCGGCACGGGCGAGTTCTTCTCGCTCACTCCGGCCGAGGTCGACGCCGTGGTTCGCGCGTCCGTCGCCGAGACGGCGGGCCGCGTGCCGGTGATCGCAGGCTGCGGCTACGGAACCGCGATCGCCGTGGAGATCGCGACGGCCGCCGAAAAGGCCGGCGCCGACGGCCTTCTGCTTCTGCCCCCCTACCTGACCGAAGCCGGGCAGGATGGTCTGGCCGCCCATGTCGAGGCGGTGTGCCGTTCGGTCGACATCGGCGTCATCGTCTACAACCGCGCCAACGCCGTTCTCGGCCCCGATGCGCTGGCCCGGCTCTGCGAGCGCTGCCCGAACCTCGTCGGCTTCAAGGACGGCGTCGGCGACCTCGAGCTGATGGCGCGCGTCGCCAGCCGGATCGGGGACCGCCTGACCTATGTCGGGGGCCTGCCCACTGCCGAGACCTTCGCCCTGCCCTACCTCGAAATGGGCGTGACGACCTATTCGTCGGCGATCTTCAACTTCATGCCGGAATGGGCGCTGCACTTCTACAAGGCGGTGCGGGCCCGCGACCGCGACACGGTCGCCCGGGAGCTGAAGGAGTTCGTGCTGCCCTACATCGCGCTGCGCGACCGCGGCCGGGGCTATGCCGTTTCCATCGTCAAGGCCGGCGTCGACGCCGTCGGGCGCCGCGGTGGCCCGGTCCGCACGCCCTTGACCGATCTCACCGCATCCGAGCGGGCCGAGCTCAAGGCGCTGATCGAGAGCGCCGAGGCGCGTCTAACCCGCGCCTCGCTCGCCGCCTGAACCAGCCGCCACCGCGGGTGCGACGCGTTTTCGACGCGCTTCGCGCCCCGGCATCCGGAGGGAGGATCCCGATGCTCGCCGACCCCACGTCCAGCACGACTGCCGACCGTCACCTCGCCCGCCAAGCGCCCCGGATCGTTTCCGTGCGCGCCGTGCCGGTGGCCGGGCGCGACAGCATGCTCCTCAATCTCAGCGGCGCCCACGCTCCCTTCTTCACCCGCAACCTCGCCATCGTCGAGGACGATGCCGGCCATGTCGGCGTCGGCGAGGTGCCCGGCGGCGAGGCGATCCGCCAGACGCTCGACCAAGCGGGACCGCTCCTCGTCGGGCACTCGGTCGGCGAGTACAACGCGCTCCTGAACCGCGTGCGCGCGACCTTCGCCAGCCGCGACAGCGCCGGCCGCGGGCTCCAGACCTTCGACCTGCGCACGACGATCCACGTCGTCACGGCTCTCGAGTCGGCGCTTCTCGACCTTCTCGGCCAGCATCTCGGCGTGCCCGTCGCGGCGCTTCTCGGCGACGGCCAGCAGCGCGACCGCGTCGAGATGCTCGGCTACCTCTTCTATGTCGGCGACCGCCGCCGCACCGATCTGCCCTACCGCGCCGGCGACGGCGCGAGCGACGCCTGGACGCGCCTGCGCGACGAGGAGGCGCTGACCCCCGAAGCCGTCGCCCGCCTCGCCGAGGCGGCACAGGAGCGCTACGGCTTCCGCGACTTCAAGCTGAAGGGCGGCGTTCTCGCGGGCGAGGCGGAGATGGAGGCGGCAGCCGCGATCAAGCGCCGCTTCCCGCAGGCGCGCGTGACGCTCGACCCGAACGGCGCCTGGTCGCTCGACGAGGCGGTGCTGCTCTGCAAGGGGCGCGGCGACGTCCTTGCTTATGCCGAAGACCCTTGCGGCGCCGAGAACGGCTATTCCGGCCGCGAGGTCATGGCCGAGTTCCGGCGCGCCACCGGGCTGCCGACCGCCACCAACATGGTGGCGACGGACTGGCGCCAGCTCGCCCACGCCGTCCAGCTCCAGTCGGTCGACATTCCGCTTGCCGACCCGCACTTCTGGACCATGCAGGGCTCGGTGCGCGTCGCCCAGCTCTGCCAGACCTTCGGCCTCACCTGGGGCTCGCACTCCAACAACCACTTCGACGTGTCGCTCGCCATGTTCACGCATGTCGGCGCGGCGGCGCCGGGCCGGGTGACGGCGCTCGACACGCACTGGATCTGGCAGGACGGCACCGAACGCCTGACACGTGAGCCGCCGCGGATCATCGACGGCCACGTCGCGGTTCCCGATCAGCCGGGTCTCGGCGTCGAGCTCGACATGGAGCGCGTGGAAGCGGCGCACCGCCTCTACCTCGACCATTGCCTCGGGGCGCGCGACGACGCGCTCGCGATGCGCTTCCTCGTGCCGGACTGGCGCTTCGACAACAAGCGGCCCTGCCTCGTGCGCTGAGCGCGCCCGCATCACGCGAAATCGCGCCGCGCACGCCGATGGGAGGCGGAGCGCGACGATGATCAACCTGGGAGGAAACCAAATGAAGAAGACCCTGATCGGGCTCGCCGCCGGCATGGTGATGTCGGCAGTGGCCGGGGCGGCCTACGCCTTTCCGGACGGGCCGGTCACGATCGTCGTGCCCTTCCCGCCGGGCGGCGCCACGGACACGACCGCCCGCCTCATGGAGGCGACGATGGCAGCGGCCCTCGGCGGCAACGTCGTCGTGGAGAACCTGCCGGGCGCGACGGGATCCATCGGCGCCAGCCGCGTCGCGACCGCCGAAGCCGACGGGCAGACCCTGATGGTCGCCTCGCTCGGCACCTTCGCGACCAATCCGTACCTCCAGAAGAACCTTGCCTACGATCCCGTCAAGGACTTCGACCTCCTCACCGTCGCGGTTCGCACGCCCAACGTCCTCGTCGCCAACCCGCAATTTGAGGCGGCCGACGTCGCGGCGCTCGTCGAGGCCATGAAGGCCGAGCCGGCCACGGTGACATTCGCGAATTCGGGAACGGGGTCTTCGGATCACCTGACGGCAGCCCTGTTCTGGCAGGCGACGGGCACGGAAGGCGTCCACGTGCCCTACAAGGGCGGCTCCGCGGCCCAGACCGACCTTCTCGGCGGCCACGTCGACGTGTCCTTCCAGAACCTCGGCGCGATCCTGACCTATGTCCAGGCCGGCCAGATGAAGGCCCTCGCCCAGACCGGCGAGACGCGCCATTCCATGCTGCCGGACGTGCCGACGCTGCAAGAGCTCGGCTATGCCGACGTCGTCGTCAATTCCTGGCAGGGCGTCGCGGCCCCCAAAGGCCTGCCTGCCGAGACCCGGACGAAGCTGAACGAGGCGCTTCAGATTTCGCTCAAGGATCCGGGCGTGGTGGAAGAGTTCGGCAAGCTCGGCTTCGAGGTCGTGGCCAACTCCAACGAGGAGTTCGCGAGCTTCCTGACGCAGGAAATGGCGCGCTGGAGGGGCGTCATCGAAAAGGCCGGCATCCAGCCGGAATAATCCAACGAGCCGAGAGCGGCCGCGCCGCGGAGGCTGCGGCCGCTTCAGGAACGGCTCGGCGATCGCTCCGCGAGGAGGCCGGTCGCCATAGCGCGGAAGACCTCGACGGCCTTGGGCACGACGGCGCGCGGCTCGTCGCTGGCGGCGATCCAAAGGGCGGCGTTCAAGGCCGCGCCGCTCAGAAGGCGGGCCGCGGCCTCCACGTCGACGGGCTTCATGACGCCCTCCGCGACGAGATCGGCGACGGCCTGCTTTGTCAGCTCCAGGCAGGCGTTCTGGCTCGGCCACGTCGAGGGATCCCCGAGAAAGGCCGGACCGTCGAGAAGCACGATGCGCCGGACCTGCGGATCGAGCGCCATCTCGATATAGGCAGCGCCTTCCGCCAGCAGAGCCTCCCACCGGCTCGGCGCCGCCTCTGCAGCTTGCCGGGCTTGCGCCGCCATCTCCCCGTCGAGCTCGGCGACGACCGCGGCCAGCAACCCCTTCTTGTCGCCGAAGTTGTGGTAGAGCGCCCCGCGCGTCAGGCCGACATCGGCGGTCAGCTCGTCCATGGATGCGGCGGCGAAACCCTTCTCCGCGAACGCGCGGCGCGCCGCCCGGACGAGCTTTACGCGGTTTTCTTCCATGGCTTCGAGGCGGCGATTGGGACGCATGACGCTTCTTCCAAGTGGCGGCAGCGCGCACGTCGATTGACATACGCTCCGTATGTGAGCTACTCCGGATACGCGCCGTATATCAAAAGATGCGGCTCCGGCAAAGCTCCGGCTGCTGCCTGCGGCAGGCAGCGCGAGGTCTGTGCCGCCCACGGAAGGATCCGATCATGACCAAACGCGACACCGTCTTTCCCGCAAACCGTCATGCCCTCTACGAGAAGCACGGCTACTCGCCCGCCATCCGCTCCGGCGACCTCCTGTTCGTGTCCGGCCAGGTCGGAAGCCGTCTCGACGGTTCCCCCGAGCCGGATTTTCCGAGCCAGGTGCGGCAGGCCTTCGCAAACCTCGAGGCGATCCTGGACGCGGCCGGCTGCACCTTCGATGACGTGGTGGACGTCACGACCTTCCACACGGACCCGGAGAACCAGTTTCCGGTGGTCATGGAGGCGAAGGGCGAAGCCTTTCCGCAGGCGCCCTACCCGACCTGGACGGCTCTGGGCGTCAACTGGCTCGCCGGCTTCGACTTCGAGATCAAGGTGATCGCCCGCATCCCGGCCACAGCCTGACGACCGTCCCGCAGCGGCACCATCGACGCCGCTGCGGCGAGTGGGATCGGTGGCAGCCCGCGGCTCGCCGAACCGGCCTCCGCCTCCTCAAGGCAGCGCCGGCGTCCGATCGGACCTTAGTTGTTGGGGCCGTCGATCCGGCTTGGCTGGATGGGATCGGAGGTCGGGAAGCTGTCCTCGAGCGACTTCTCCAGCTTCTCGTCGTCGGTCAGCGGCCGCTCCTGATGACCCGGCGTGCCATGATCGTCTCCGATCTTCTGCATCGTCGGCGCCTTGATGTCATGTTCGGACTTGGACATGGGATCTCCTTTGCCAAGCGAGGAGAAGCCCGCGTCGCGCGCGATGGTTCCCGCTCGGTCAGTCCCGCCAGGGAACGATGCCGGGAAGGCGCCGGCCGAGCCGATCGAACAAGGCGGCGAGAAACGCGACGACGAGGATCGACAGGACGGACAGCGCCGATGCCTTGCCGGAATTGCCCTCGTACTGGAAGGCGAAGACCATCACGCCCACCGTTTCGGTGCCCGCCGACCAGAGAAGCGACGACACGGTCAGCTCGTTGAAGGCGGTCAGCGCCGCGAGAACCATGCCCGCGCCCGCGGCCGGTGCGGCGAGCGGCGCGGCGATCCCCCGCAGCCGCCGCCCCAAACGCACGCCGCAGACGCGGCCTGCATCGTCGAGCGCCGGATCGAGCCGGGCGAGCGCCGCCGAAATGGGGCCGAGCACCAGCGGCAGGAAGCGTACGACATAGGCGAAGAGAAGGATCGCCGGCGTCGCGTAGATCGAGATGCCGACGATCGGCAAGGGCGGCAGGAAGACGAGAATGAATGCGAGCGCCACCACGGTCCCGGGGAGCGCGAAGGGCACCTCGGCCGCGAGGGTGGTCAGCCGAGCGGCGGGATTTCGGCGCAGTCTGGCGAGGTAAGCGAGCGGCACCGCGACGAGGCCGGCGATCAGCGCCATGAACAGCGAGAGCGCGGCGGAGTTCAGGATGGCGCGGCGCACGGCGGCGCTGGAGAGGACCGCCTCGTAGTTCGCCGCGGTCGCGCTGGTCCAGCTCAGCGCGACGCCGAGGGCCGGCGCGAGGGAGCTGAGCACGAGGGCGAGCATCGGCAGGATTGCCACCACCGTAACGCCCCCCCACACCACACCGAGGGCGAGCGGGAGCGGCGCGCTCGTCAGCATCGGCGTGGCGGCGCCCGGGCGCACTTCGACCGGCACCGCCATGTGCCGCAGCAGAAGCGCCCGCGCCGCGAGGGCGCCGAGAACGAGAACGGCGAGGATCAGCGCGATCACCGCGACCTGCGGCAGGACGGCGGGTCCGAAGCCGTTCAGCCGCTGATAGGCGAGCGTGGTGAGAACGGGGAAGCGGCCGGGGATACCGAGAAGCGCGGGAATGCCGAAGTTTCCGATCGAGGCGGCGAAGGCGAGGACGGCGCCGCTGAGGATGGCGGGTGCGAGCAGCGGCAGAACGATGCGGCCGGCGATCCGTCGGCGCCGGGCGCCGCAGATGCGGGCGGCCTCGACGAGGTCGGCGGGCAGTCCCGTCATGGCGGCGCGCGTCGCCAGAAACACGAGCGGCATGGCCTCGACGCCCATCAGAGCCGCGATACCCCAGCCCGAATAGAGCGGACTGCCGCCCGTTCCCGCCCAGATCAGGCCCGACAGCTCGATCCATGCGAGCGCGATGATCTGCGAGGGGATCAGGAGCGGCGAGAGCAGGAGAAAGGTCGCGGCGGTGCGGGCGCGCGAACGGCCGTAGCCGAGGGCGAGCGCGAGCACGGCGCCGGACAGCGTCGCGACGATCGTCGCCCCGGCGGAGACGGCGAGGCTGTTCACGAGCGCGCGCTGAACGGCCGTGGATGCCACCGCCTGCGACAGCGTGCCCAGGATCGTCCCATCCTCGCCCGCCGAGAAGGCGAGCGCGATCAGCCGGGCGAGCGGATAAAGGCTCGCGCCGCAGACGAGAAGAAGCAGGCCGCCCGCAAGGACGGTATCCCGTCGAAGCGCGGGTCGCCGCAGCCGGAAGCCGCCGGGTCGGCGGCCGGCTGCGGCCTCGACGACGTCAGCCACCGAAGAGGTCGGAGAAGCGCATCTTGAGGTCGTCCTCGTCGGCGAGGAGCTTGGCGGCGTCGGTCGGAAGCACCTTCAGCGTCGCCGCATCGGGATAGCCGGCCGGCGCGGCCATGCCGGCGATGACCGGGAAATAACCCTGCGCCACCGATTGCTCCTGCGCGGCGCGACCGAGCTGCCAGTCGACGAAAGCCTTCGCGGCTTCCGGATTGTCGGTGCCGGCGAGGATCGCGACGGGCTGGGTGATCGTCGAAACGCCCTCGGCCGGGAAGACGAAGTCAACCGGCGACCCCTTCGCCTCGGCGTTCATCGCCATGTATTCGACGATGATGCCGTAGGCTTTCTCGCCGCGCGCCACGGCCTCGATCACCGTGCCATTGCCCTGGCCCGCGACCGCGCCGGCATCGGCAAGCGCCTGGTAGTAATCCCAGCCGAACTCGGGCTGCTGCATCATCGTTCCGACATGCACCACCGCCGCTCCGGAATAGAGCGGGCTCGGCATGATGAGCTGCGAGGCGACGGTCTCTTCCTTGAGGTCCGCCCAGGAGGTTGGCGGCGTCTGGACCTTCTGCGTGTTGTAGACGATTCCGGTGGTGATGAGCTTGGTGCCGAAGTAGGTCTTGTCCGGGTCGACCAGCGTCGCCGGAACGTCGGCGACGGGTGCCTCGGCGTAGGGCATGAGGCGCTTGTCGTTCTTCAGCTGCGTCATCGCGATCGTGTCGGCGATGAGCAGCACGTCGGCGGGCGAGTTGCCGGCGGCGAACTCGGCCTGGAGCTTGGCCATCAGCTCCGTGGTGCCGGCGCGGAAGATCTCGACGGATACGCCCGGATGATCCTTGCGGAACGCGTCCACCACAGCGGTCATCTGGTCGTTGGGCTGCGAGGTGTAGACGGTGATCGTGCCCGTCGCGGCATCCTGCGCCGCGGCGGGAGCGGCGAGCATGACGGCGGCGAGCGCGGCCATAGACGAGCGGAGACGGAAATACATGCGACGGCCTTCCGAAAGCGGCGGGATGCTCAGCAGCTAACGCGGCCGCATGACAGGCGGATGACGACCGGCCGGAGGCGTCAGCTGGCCCGCGGCAGCACCCAGCCATCCACGACGCGCAGCCGCACCGCCGCGCCGGTCGGCAGGGGAACGGGACTGCGGACCTGCACCGCAGCCGCCTCGCCTGCCCGTCCGAGATCGACCGTCAGGAGATGATGGCCGCCCTCGAAATGCCCATCCCGCACCGTGCCGCCGAGCAGAGGCTCGCCCGGCGAGCGGCTCCCGTCGTCGGCGAGCGCGAGGCCCTCGGGCCGAAGGCAGATCCAGCCGGGCCCGCCCGGGGCCGAGCCGGCCAGCGAGAGCACGCCCTCGGCGAGCCAAACGTCGAGCCGCGCCGGATCGTCCGCCGACGCGCCCAGCACCTCCACGGGCAGGAGCCGCCGGCTGCCGACGAAGCGCGCGACGGCCGGCGAGGCGGGACGGTGCCAGATGTCCTCCGGCGCCGCGACCTGTTGCAGACGCCCGCCGTCCAGAACCGCGACGCGGGTCGCGAGCGCCATGGCTTCGGCCTGATCGTGGGTGACGAAGACGAAGGTGGTGCGGGTCTCGGCATGGATGCGCCGGAACTCCGCGGCCATGCTCGCGCGCAGGTTCGCGTCGAGGTTGGCGAGCGGCTCGTCGAGGAGGATGAGCCGCGGCCGCATGGCGAGGCTGCGTGCCAGCGCCACGCGCTGACGCTGGCCGCCGGAAAGTTCGTGCGGCCGCGCGCGCGCCTTGGCGGAGAGACCGACGAGATCCAGCGCTTGGCCGACCCGCGCCGTGATCTCCGATCGGTCGAGGCCGCGCCCGTGGAGGCCGAAGGACACGTTGCCCTCCACCGTCATGTGCGGCCAGAGCGCATAGGACTGGAACACCATGCCGAGCCCGCGATCCTCGGGCTCGACGAAGACACCCTCGCCCGCCACGACCCGCTCGCCGAGCGCGATCGTGCCACGGTCCGGGCGCTCCAGCCCGGCAAGAAGGCGAAGGACGGTCGTCTTTCCGCAGCCCGACGGCCCGAGAAGCGCGAGGAAGGCGCCGTCCTCGACCTCCAGGTCCAGGTCGTCGACGGCGCGCGTTCCGCCGTAGCTCTTGCTCACCTGCCGCAGAACGATACCGACCATGCGCGCCGTCAAATTGCCACCCGAAGTCCGGCCACTTAGCTCCCGCATGCGACGGCGCTGTGACAAGCGGGGCCGAATGAGCTCAACGGCAGCCATAGAGCCTGTCATGGACCATGGATAGGTGTTGTGTCGGGTGAGCGAGGTCATCCGGGGCGTCGGCTAGTTGAGCTAAGACGGATAGTCTTGGCTCGACGAACCTCCTACCGGGCTGAACCGCGCTGACCCGACACAACACCTATCCATGGTCCATAACAGGCTCTAGGTTCGTCCGGTGCCGCGTCGTCGCGATGGTCGGGCGCTCGACGGTGTCGCCCCGCGTCGCACGGTTCCAGCATGGCCGATGATGACTCTGTAGTGCGCCCGTTCGAGCCGCGGCTAATGCTTCGACGCCGCAGTAGCGTCCGTTCGCTCGGTCCATCGCGCCGCGAAGGGCTCGGTGCGCAGCCCTTCGCCGGTCACGAACGCCAACGGAAGGGTCGCGAACAACCCGGAGGCGTCGATGCGTTCGATCCGGCCGAAGAGCTGACGCTCCAGGCACAGGCGCACGAGCCGCAAACCGAAGCCGGACGTCCACGGCAGGGGATCCTCGCCGTCCGGCAAGACCCAATGGAATCGGATGTGCTCGCCGGCTTTCTCGACGCGCAGGACGACGGGCTGGCCCCTCGCCTGCCCGTGCAGGCGCTGGTTGACGGCGAGTTCGTGCAGCGCCTGCGCCAGGGGTACGACGGCTTCGGCGCGCATTCGGATCTCGGGGCCTTCGAAGAGGATGGTGAGCTGCTCCTGCTCGGCCGTCCTCGCGACGAGTTCCGACAGAGCCGTGGGCGACCATTCGGCGTGCGACAGGAGATCGTGCGCTCTCGACAGGGCCATGATGCGCCCCGAGGTCTTGGACGCCAGAGCCGCGTTGTCGCCGCTGCTCCTGATGGTGTGCTCGACCACGGAGCGGAGCACGGACAGCGTGTTGCGGACCCGGTGGTTCAGCTCGGCCAGAAGGAGGTCGCGATGACGGTTCCGCTCGCTGAGGGAGGCATCGGCTTCGCGCAGGGCGGTTGCGACCGTCACGAGCTCGCTGACCGTCTGAGGCGTCCTGTCCGCCGGTCTGCCCGTCCCCGTCGAAGCTGCCAGCGTCTGGAGCGCCCGGACGTCGCGCTCCAGGCGGAGCGAATAGAGCCGGGCGAGAAGGGCCGACGTCGCGAGGACGAGGGCGATCACCGCCGCGAGTGACAGAACGAGCGTGCGGAACGGCGCGTTGAGGACCGAACGGGGCACCGCGACCACGACGCGCCAGGGGGTCTCCTCCAGCGTGTCGTAGGCCGTGAAGACCGGCGTCCCATCAAGGGCCTGGACATCGTCGACGACGCCGGACTGGAACTCGGCCGCTCGTTCGGTGAACGAGGGCGGCGCGAGCTCGCCGATATAGCGCTCCTGGTCCCGGCTCCGCGCCACCACACGATCGCTTCCGTCGAGAACGGTCGCGGTCCAGGCGGCCGGCAGGGGCGCATTTGCCAGAATGCCGCGGATCACCTCCGGCGCCATCGCCATGTTCAAAGCGTAGCGGACCTCGCCCTCGACCCTGAGAGGAACGTTGACCAGCACGTATCGTCCTCCCGTCAGGGCGCCCGTGTAGAGGTCGGACACGGTCGGATCGCCCGTCGAGAACACGCGCACGTCCGCGGTGACGACCGCCGGATCCCTGTTCACGGGCAACGGCGTGCCGGTGGGAACGAGCGTGTTCATCGTTTGGCGATGGTCGCGATCCCGCACCGAGATCATCGATCCGCGGACCTTGAGGAGCTGCAACGCCTGCTCGCGGAGTGCTCCGAAATCCTGGACGGCAACGTTCGGTGAGGTCGCCAGGGCCTGCAGCGCTGCCTTCGTCGCTACGAGCTCGCGGTCCAGCTGGCTGCTCACGGTGGCCGCGAGCGCGACGGCGCCTTCCTCGACCCGTCTGTGCTCGGCGACCGCGTACCACCAGCCGAGACCGAGGCCGAGCAGGAGCTGGGGAACGAGGATCAGCACGGCGAACACCAGAAGGTGCCAGCGGATCGGCAGGGTTCGGAGCGACGGCTTCATCGTCGCTCGACATCCGCCATCGCGCCGGCCAGGGGCTTCGTCCCCCTCCGATCTCGCCGAACCGTCGCCACCCTGCGCGAGGCCGACCTCACGGCCGCTCATCCCGGATGACGGCTCCGATCCGGCGGCCGAGATCCTCGACGTTGAACGGCTTCGTCACGACCGACATGCCGTGATGGAGATGGCCGTGATTGAGCACGGCATTCTCGGCGTAGCCCGTCACGAACAGCACCTTGAGGGTCGGCCTGAGTTCCCGGGCTGCGTCCGCGACCTGCCGTCCGTTCATGCCGTTGGGAAGGCCGACATCGGTGATCAGGAGGTCGATCCGCGCGTTCGATTGCAGCACCTTCATGCCCGAGGGGCCGTCGACCGCCTCGATCGCCCTGTAGCCGAGGTCTTCCAGGACGTCGACGACGAGCATGCGCACCAGCGGCTCGTCGTCGATGACCAGCACGGTTTCCCCGTCGCCGCCGGGAACCGCTGGCTGCGCGGCTCCGACGGATTCGGCCTCGGCGTCGCCGAGGTGTCGAGGCAGGTAGACGCAGACCATCGTGCCCTGCCCGACTTCCGAATAGATCCGCACCTGACCGCCGGACTGGCGGGCGAAGCCGTAGATCATCGAGAGGCCGAGGCCGGTACCGACGCCGATGGGTTTGGTGGTGAAGAAGGGCTCCATCGCCCGCTCGACGACGTCGCGCGGCATGCCGGTTCCGTTGTCCGAGACGCAGAGCGACACGTACTGGCCGGGCGGCAGGTCGCGCTCGCGCGCCGCCCGCTCGTCGAGCCAACGGTTGCCCGTCTCAATCGTGAGCCTGCCCCCGTCCGGCATGGCATCGCGGGCGTTGATGCACAGGTTCAGGAGCGCGTTCTCGAGCTGGTTGGGATCGGCGAGAACCGGCCAGGCGCCGCTGGCGGCGACGACCTCCACCGAGATCGACGGCCCGACCGTGCGGCGGACGAGCTCCTCCATGCCGACCACCAGGGTGTTGACGTTGGTCGGCTTGGGATCGAGCGTCTGGCGCCGCGAGAACGCGAGGAGGCGGTGCGTCAGGGCAGCGGCGCGGCGCGCGGCGCCCTGCGCGGCGGACAAGTAGCGCTCGACATCGGCGCTGCGCCCCTGGGCGATCCTCGTCTCCATCATCTCGAGGCTACCCGAGATCCCGGCCAGGAGATTGTTGAAATCGTGCGCGAGCCCTCCGGTGAGCTGGCCGACCGCCTCCATCTTCTGGCTCTGGCGCAGCTGCTCCTCGATGCGCTTCTGATCGGTCACGTCGCGGCCGACGATGTGGAACGAGCCGGTCTCCACCTCGGGGATCGCCGTCCAATCGATCGTTCGGTATGCGCCGTCCCTGCCGCGAACATGGTCGACGAAGTCGGTGACGGTCTCTCCCTTCGACAGGCGTCGAACGACGTCGGCCGCTTCCGAGTGGTCGGCCGGGTCGACGATATCGGCGAAGGGATGAGCGAGCAGTTCCTCCTCGGTCCAGCCGAGCATGCGGGTCCAGGCCGGGTTGACCGACTTCATATACCCGTCGAAGCCGGCCGTCCCCATCAGGTCGTTGGTGCTCTGCCAGACGCGGTCACGCTCGCGGGTGCGGCGATCAAGCTCCTCCGCCTGTCGCTTCACCCGCGTCACGTCGCGCACGGTGGCGTAGATGCGCCCGTCCCGCGGCACCGCGTTCCAGGAAAGCCAGCGGTAGGTTCCGTCGCTATGTCGATAACGGTTCTCGAAGGAGAGCTGGGCCTTTCCGTCCGACAACCGGGCGGCGGCCGCGCGGGTCGTGCCCTGGTCGCCGGGATGAACGAAGTCCAGGAACGGCCGCGATCGCATGTCCTCCTCGCTCCAGCCGAGCGTCTCGGTCCAGGCCGGATTGAGTTCGACGAAGTAGCCGTCGAGATCGGCGACGCAGAGAAGGTCGTTGGACGCGCTCCAGATCAGGTCGCGCTCGCGGGTCCGCTCCTCGACCTTGGCCTGCAGCGCCGAATTGAGCCGGGCAAGCTCCGCCGCCTGGCGCTTGTTGTCGTCGATGTCGGTGTTGGTGCCGACCCAGCGCGACACGGCCCCGGCATCGTTTCTCACGGGAATGGCGCGCACGAGGAACCACCGGAACAGGCCGTCGTGGCGCCGGATGCGGAACTCCACCTCGTAGGTCTCGCCCGTCGCGAGGCTGCGTGACCAGGCTTCCACGGCCTGCGGCAGGTCGTCGGCATGCACGATCCGGCCCCACGTCTCGGCACCATTGAGCGTGCCGGGCGCGACGCCGCAATAGGCGTAGACTTGGGCGTTGAACCAATCGAGGTGGCCGTCGCCCGTTGCCGCCCAGACCTGGTTCGGCACGGCCTGCGCGAAGACGCGGAACTGTTCCTCGCTCCGGCGCAGCTCCGTTTCGGCGGCCTTGCGCGCGCTCGTGTCGTTGAACAGGAGGGCGACGCGATGGCGCTCCGACGCGTCGACCGGAAAGGCGTAGACGTCGAACCATCGGGCCATGGCGTCCGAGCCGCTCTCGAAGCGGCTCGACTCGCGCCGACGGTCGATGTCGGCATAGGTATCGACCCAGGCCTGCTCGAGGTTCGGCACGAGCGTCCGGGCGGTGCGCCCCGTCGCGTCCCTCAGACCTGTTTGTTGCTCGAAGGACGGATTGGTCTCGACGAAGAGGTAGTCGACGGCTCGGCCATCGGCATCGTGGAGCACCTCCAGCACGCAGAAGCCGAGATCGGTGTTGTCGAGGATCGCACCGTAACGGGCGGCATCTTCGTCGAGGTGGAGTCCGGTCGGCTCGGGATCGCTCATCTCGAAAGGTCAGGTCCGGCTGCGGGATGCTGTGTCATGCAGGACGCCACCCGAAGGGACCGACGCCCGATCCATTCCGCTGGCCCGGAGCGGCGGCCCGGAGGAGCCTAGATAGTCGTCTAGACGCCTTTGGCGAGGCTCGTCCTGGTTGTGCGATTGCCCGGTCGGCATGTCGTCGTCAGCCGCCCGAATTCCATGCCCGGACATCGACGGTCTTCGCACGGGCGAGTCGCACCCGGGTCTTCATCGGGTGCGCGTCAGGGGCGACGGAGCGCTCCGTGCAGATCATCGTTGGTCAGCGTTCCTGATGGTCTGGCACTTCGAGGACGAGCGGCTCAAGGGCCCGCAGAATGTCCTCCTCCCGGAAGGGCTTGGCGATGAAGCCCAGGGGCTCCCAGGCTGCGGCAATCGCGCGGAGGCGGTTGTCGACGTTGCCGGACACGAAGAGGGAGCCGACACCATGCTCCTCCCTCAGCCGCCGTGCGACATCCACGCCGTCGTGGCTGCCGGCGATGTTGTAGTCCATGATCGCGACGTCGAGACGTTTCCTGGAGGCGATCTCCATGGCCTCGCTCATCCGCGTCGCGATGCCGGCGACCTCGTGATCCGCATCCTCGATGATGCTTTGAAGATCCATCGCGATCAACGGCTCGTCCTCGACGATCAACACGCATAGGCTCATTGCTGCAGGCTCCTTCGAGCCGCAAACACACCGCGAGGCCGGAAGGATGCGGTGAATAGGCGTTGAACCTGTGGACGGCGACGGGTGACGGTAGACCGGCCCCCATCGATGAGCCTCGGCTGATCGCGATCGCGACCCCAGCCCCCGATCGCCCGGCGCATCCCCCGCCGATCCGCGCGGACCGGCGAGCCGCACCCGCGCGGTACGGGAGAGCCGGACTATCGCCTGGCGGGCCTCAGGCGGATGAGGTCGACGTCGTCGCTCGACATCGGTCCGTCGCCACCTCCGGCCGACCGGCCGCGAATCCCGACCGTGGACCGATCGACGGCCTCCAAAAACCGGGTCCGCGTGAGATCACGCCCGCTCTCGGCCAGGCCGTCCCGCACGAGGCTTGCGAGCAGGTCTGCAAGTTCGTCGCGACTGGCGAAGGGAGGAGCCGGCCTCACGAGAAGGGTTTCGGCAGGCGCTTCGGCGAGGCGCTCGAGATCGCTGGGCGTTTTCACCGCGAAAATCGACACGATGAGGCTGGTGCCGGCGAGGTCCGCCTCGGGAAGCGCCAGGATCGCGGCGAGGTCGCGGGCCGACGTCGCGTGACGTTCCACGCGGTCACCGGCATCCCGAAGCGTACCGGCATTCCGCGAGATGAAGTCGGCAAGGGCACTCTCGCCGGGGGTGAGCCACACGACGTCGGGCAGCCGCTCGCGATCTCGCGACGGCAGGTGGGCCGGACCGACCACCGGGATGCCTTGGGCGACGAGCGCGTCGAGGAGCCCGGTGCCGAAGGCCGTTCCCGGCTCGCTGCCGAGAACCGCGAAGACGTCGTCGAACGCTCTGGAGGCCGGATCGGCGAGGATCGAGACGAATTCGGCGCGCCGCCCGTTCACGTCGGGCGAACCGAGGGCGCGCCAGGCCCGCTCCAGGGACAGGCGAAGGGCCTCTGCTTCCTCGCGGTTGCCGGGCTGCGCCGCGACGGCGAAGCGGACCCGCCCCGCTTCGACCCCGCGTCGCTCGTCCGCCTCGAGCTGCGACAGAAAGAGCCATAGGGCATCGATCTGCGCCTCTTCGAGCCCATAGCGCGGCATGGCGAGGGCCAGAGGCCGTCCGTCGCTGCGAAGCCCGTCGCGGAGCGCGCGGGCGAAGAGCGCGGGGTCGTAGGCGGGACGCGTGGGCGCGGGCTCGCGCAGCGTTCGGCCGTCCACCGGCGGGATCACCGCCGAGCCCGCGACCGCCCCCGACGCGTCGCGGCCATGGCAGCCCGAGCATCGAAGCCCGGTCTGCGGCACGCCGGCGATCGTCGCAGCTCGGTCGGAGGCTCGCATGCCCCGGAAGATGGCGCTCCCGCTCTCCCCGCCGATCGCAGGACCGATCGAGGCCAGCACACCGAAAAGGCTGACGACGAGCAGACAGTGCCTCACGGCGGAGATCGGACCCAGTCCAGGAGTTCCTGCGGTTCGACGAAGCCGTCGCGGATCGAGGGCTCGCGGTCCCCGGGAGCCCAGCGCACGAAGCGAACGGAGTGATCCTCGCCGCTGGACGGGCGCATGGCGAGCCCGTCCAGAACGGCGAAGACGTCGGCGGGATGGCCGGTGAGGAAGATCCGCGAGGGGTCGAGATAACGAGCCCGCTCGGCTTGGAGGCGTTCCGGCGTGTCGTCGAGCGGGTTCAGCGTCAGCGTCGCCAGGGTGATGCCCTCGAGGCCTTCCGTCCGTGCCTTGCGGGCGACGGCGTCCATGATGGCGTCGCTGGGCGGACACTGGGCGAGGCAGCCGGTCAGGGTGAAGGACAGGAGCAGCGTCCCCTCGCCCGCCAGATCGTCCGGGAAGCGAAGGGTCCGCCCGTCCGACGTCACGAGCTCGACCCCGACGGTCCGTGGCCCCGGCGCGCTGCTTTCGACGCTCAAGTCGATCGCGCGGGCGACGCCCGGGGCCGAAAAAAGCAAGGCCGCGGCGGCGGCGCGGAGCATCCATCGCAGGGTGTCGCAAGCGGTCATGGCGTCGTTCTCCGAACGTCGAAGACGGCAGGCGCGATCTCGATGCCCGGCGCTTCGACCGACAGCGAGAAGCGCCCGGGCCGGCGCGCGAGCTCTACGACGAAGGTCCGGTCCGGACCCGGGCGGGCCAGAAGGCGCTTGGGCGCGCCGAAGCCGAGATCATGGAGCCGGAGCGCGAGCGGCCCCTCGGCAAGGCCTGGCGGACGGTTGCGGATCGCCAGGACCACCACCGCCTTGCCGCCCGGCTCGGGCGGCGGCGTCATCGAGACGACGCGAAGGGAGGCCGGCGGCAACTCCTCGGCGCCCGGTCCCTCCACGAGGAAGCCGGCGCAGCCGGTGGTTCCTCCAGGCCCCGTGGTCGCCACGAGCTGGTAGGATCCGCCGCGCGGAAGCGTCACCAACGCCGAGAACCGGCCGGGCGCGATTTCGGCGAAGCCGCGATCGAAGAGCGCGAGCTCGTCGATCGTCCGTCCCGCAACGCGGATGGTGGACGTCATCGCGTTGGAGATGCCGCCGCCTGCCGCGATGCGATAGGCGACGGGACTGCCGGGCGGCAGGAAGAGCGCCATGGGCTCGGGATCGAGAGGCACGAGGATCCCGCTCCCGGCATCCGGCGCCGTGAGCGGGCCGGGAACGTCCACCCGTCGAAGGAAGGGCGGCGCACCGCCCCCGAGCGGCGCGAGATCGAGGACGCTCACGAGACGGGAATCGGCGTGCGCGAGAACGAGGGAGGTGCCGGCGCGGGCGCTCGCCGTCACCGGGCCGGGAAGCGGCAAACGCGCTGCGATGCGCGAGAACGTCAGATCGACCACAGCGAGATCGGGGCGCGCCCCGTCGCTCCAGGCGAGGGCATAGCGGCGATTGCCGGCTTCGCCGAGCGCCAGGCCGGAGGGCGAAAACGGAAGCGGGAGGCGCGCCGCGTCGGCGGGGGCGTCGAGCCAGCGAAGTCGCAGCTCGGGCGCATCCGGGACGGCCGACACCAGCGCTACCCCATCGGCCGCGACCGCTGGCCCGAGGCTCGCCGGAGGCAGGCGAACGGGCGCAGACCCGAGATCGCGCAGGATCGCCGCCGACCCGTCGGCAGCCGCGACGATCGCGCCGGCGCCGGACGCCGTCATGCGGATCGGACCGGGACCGAGGTTTTCGCGGCGCAGGAGCGTGCCGTCTCCATTCAGAAGCGCGATCGATCCGGCCGCGTTTTCGGTGACGATCAGCCCGTCGCCGCCGAGCGCGAGAAGCCCGCTGGGGTTGCGGAGATTCTCGGCGACGAGCCGACGACCGCCGGCGGGAAGATCGACCGCCTCGATCCGCCCGGCTGCACGATCGAGAAGAAATGCGCGCGGTACCGTTCCGCCGAGCGCGAAGCCGTCCGCCGCGCCGTCGATTTGCGTGACGCTGATCGTGTTGGCGACGCCGAGGCGATGGGCGAGATCGGTCACCACGAGCCGTGCTCGACCGTCTTCGCGAGCGAGGCCGACGAGATAGCGCCCGTCGAGCGGAAAGTCGTCCGGCGACAGCGTTCCCGAGGCGCGCAGCATGTGGGCGGCCGCCCCGCAGCTCGGCGCGCCCGGCTCCAGCCGCCGGACGAAGGCGCGCGGCCGGAGCCCTGTCGCCGGCCGACCCGAGGTCGCGTCCGAGAAGGAGACGGTGACCGATAGCACCTGTCCGGCCATGAGGGACGGATCGCCGGCAGGCCTGCCTGCGGAGAAGGGCTCGATCGTCATGGCCGTTCGCAGGCCCGGAGCCGACGGGACATCCTGGGCTGCGGCCGTCGCGAGCGCCGCCGCGAGGAGGCCGAGGGCGGCGCCGACGCGGCCGGCCCGGTTCAGGGCTTGCACGGCGTCGCCTCCCCCGGAGCGTTCGGCGAAACCGCGAGATAGCCCCACACGCCGGCCGCGAAGATGTGCTGCGGCCCGTCGCGCCACAGGTATTCCCCCGAAGCCTGCGGCGCGCAGCCGAAGGCCGTCATCGCCTTGCCGGGACCGAGCAGCGCCGAATGCCCGGATCCGAAGCCGGGCATGAGGTCGTCATAGCCGAAGCCCGTCGACACGAAGGCCCGTTGGCGCGCCCGTCCCTGCGGCAGGGCGATGCGCACGGCGATCTCCTCCTGCGGCCGCGCCGCGATCTCGGGGCTGGCGAGCGGCCGCGTCTGCGGCGAGGCGAAGCGCCGGGCGAGGAAGTCGGGCGCGAACTCGACGGCGTTGAGGTCGTCCCCGTCGCCGCGATCGGGATAGCCGCGCGTGCCGAAGGCCGCGTCGGCTCCCCCCGTTCCGGCGATGCGCAGCCGGAACGGCGCGGAGCGATAATCGACACCCTGCTCGCCGCGATCGTAGGAGTCGTCGCAGACGACGCAGTCCGGAAGCGGCCGCCCGCTCCAGCCGGGCAGCGCGGCCACCGCGGAGGCGCGACGCCAGAGGTTGAGGCCGTCCTGCCAGAGAAGCACCCGCTCGCGCAGGATCGCCTCCGGCACGTGCGTCGCGTCTCCGGGATCGCCGACGACCGTGACGGCGGGCACCGGCACGAGCGCTGCCGGGGCGTGGCGCCAGGTGAAGCGCTCCGCCGAGCTTCCGGTCGGCGTCGATCCCTTCGGCTCGACCACCAGCGTTCCCGACAAGCCGTGGACGCCGTGCGAGACGATGTCGCCGAGGGAGCGGATCGGCAGAGCGCCGAAGGCGTAGGGAATGCTCACGAAGACGCGGTCCGCCCGTCCGGGTTCGGCGAAGAAGGCGTCGAGCGCCCGCTGCACGAAACCCGTCTGCTCTTCGGGGATGTCGTAGACGCAAAGAACCAGACCGAAGACGGTGATCTGCTTCTGCGTGGCGCATCCGTTCTCCTCGCTGCTGCGCAGGACGACTCTCATCGCCTCCCCCGCGCCGAGCCCGGCCGCGGCCCGCAGCGCGGCGTCGAGGCCGGAGCCCGAACCGGGGTCGAGAAGTTGGTCCAGCCGGTTCTCGCTCGCCCAGGCGAAGCCGGCGAAATAGCGCGTGACGGTCCAGAACGGCCGCGACGAGCCGCCCGGCGGCACGGCGCGGGCCTCGTTGACGCCGACGGCCTGGAGTCCGCCGGGCCTCAGCATCGGGGTGGTCAGCGGAAGCGACAAGGCCACGTGCCGCGAAGGCACGAGTTCGAAGGAACCGCCCGTCTGCCGCCGGTCCACGTTGAGGGGAACGATCGGCGGCATCAGCGCGTCGCCCGGCTGATCCCAGATCGCTCCGGTCGCGCTCAACGCGTTGATCAGCAGCAGGTCGGCGCAGTCGCCCGCTGCCACGCGGAGGACGAACGGCATGCCGAAGATCGTGGCGCGCTTAGCGGCCTGCGTCGCCGCGTCGTCGCCCGGCCGGATCGCCGCGTCGAGCTTGCGGCGGATGATGGCGCGGATCGCGCGGGCATCGAGTCCCGCGAGCGTCGCGTCTTGGCGGTTGGCGAAGGCCTCGTAGAGCCCCATGCCGGACCCGCCGTCGTAGTAGGGGGCGAGATTCAGGGGAGCCCTGTCGAGGCCAAGGTCGGCGAGCGACAGGGGCACGAGCATCAATCCGTCGGGATCGAACAGCCCGTTCTGGCGCGGCCCCGCACCATAGATCGTGCCGGGAACGGCGAAGTCGTCCTTGGGAAGCACCTCGCCCGCCCGCACCGCGGCCGCGATCACCGGAACGCGGTCACCATCGAGGGGACACCACGCCTTGAGGCTCGACGTTTCGGCCGGCACGGTCGGTGCGATCGTCGGCGTGGCTGGAACCGGCGCGCCGCTCGTGGTCGCCCTCCACTGCCGGCGCAGGACCGGAAGCGGCACGAGGCGCCGTCCCACCGCGCTCCCGGCCGCCACCGGATCGAGGCAGCGCTCGAACTCGTCGCCCGTTCTGGGCGGCGTCGACAGGCACGTCGCCGCGTCGGCCTCGCCCGGCCCGTCATAGGTGCGGATCAGGCCCCAGGCCCCGTTCCATAGGGCGTCGGTCGAGCCGAAGTGATAGAGGAGATCGAGCGAAGGCCGGCCGTCCGGAACGCTCGCGACGAGGCTGCTGGCGCCTCTACCGTCGTTCGAGCCGTTCGACCCGATGGCCGGCGCGAAGGATGCCCCCTGGTTGTTGACGCCGCTGGCAACGAGCGAGCCGAACTCGAAATGCTCGGAAATGCCGACCTCGTGCGCGGCGACGAAGCCGAGGGGGTTGTCGCAGCCTGCGACGAAGGTCTCCATGTCGTTCCAGAACGGCTGGTTCTCGTAGCCGCCGACCGACCAGCCGGGGAACTCGCCGGGCCGTCCGCTCCGGCCGAAAGGCGATTCGAGGCAGGCGGTGCTGCGCGAGCGCGGACCGCTCCGCTCCGACTCGTGGCGCTCCGCCGGAAAGGGCTGATCGACGTTGCGGCGGATGGTGCGCCCCTCGACCGTGAAGATGTGCTGGACCTCCTGCGCACCCTGGATCAGGCGGACGACGAGGCGCTCGCCGGACAGGGCCTCCAGGACGGGCGTGCAGGGATCGCCGTGGAGGTCGGAGCGGAAGATGTTGGCCATGTCGCCCGCCTCGCCGCCGCGCTGGCGCACGATGCTGCGGTTGTCGCTCGGCGAGAGGCTCGGCGCGCCGGCCGGGCCGCAGGGGCTCGCGGCGAAGGGTGGCGGCAGGCCGTTCCGGTCGCCTCCCACGCGAAGCGGGATCGGCTCGCCCCGATAGTTGACGAGGTAGGGATCGTGGTGATCGGCCGAGATCGCCTCGGGACGTGCCGGCGGCGCGATCGGGCGGCCGTGCTCGCGCCGGATTTCGCGCCAGCGCTCGGCGAGTTCGGTGACGCGGGCTTCGCTCGGCGACAGCGGGGTACCCCGCAGGGCCAGATCGAGGGCAGGCGCCGCCTCGCCGTTGGCGACGTCGTCCGGCGAGGGGGACGTCGCAGGATCGAGGGCCTCGGCCACCAGCCGGTCGAGACCGCGAAGATCGCCGGCCGGTTGCGGCACCGGCAGGGGCGCGTTGGTCTCGCGCCTGCCGTCGTAGAGTAGCGCGAAGTCGGCGATGGCGAGGGCATATTCGCGGGCATCGACCTGCAGGGGATCGCCGGCGACCTGCTTGGCCGGGTCGCCGAGCCTCGGCCGGTCCCCCGGCTGCTCCAGCGCGTTGTCCTTGTAGGTGAAGACGTTTGCACGCGCGCCGACGAGGCGTTCGGACTCTTCGGTAGCGAGCGTCGGCACCGGGGGCGACGCGCCCTGCGCGGTCGCCGGGCCGGCGACGCAGAGCTCGGGCGGCGCGGCCTCCTCGCCCGGTCGCGGCAGCGGGCAGACGACGTGCGTCGACGGCTCGATCAGGAGCGCGGAGTAGAACCCGTGCTGCTGGATGTTGGAGGGTCCGAAGTGATCGTGGGTGAACACGGTACGCAAGGTGCGGTCGGCGACCTGCGCTCCCTCGCCCGCGCGCCCGACGAGGCCCTCGTAGCTGAGGATCGGGTCGGCGAACCAGCGCTGCACGGTGGTCTGGAAATACTGGATGTTCTCCGGCAGGAACCGGTCCAGCTTGTGGACCGTCTCGATCATCCGGGCGGCGCATTGCGCGTCGGTGCGCTCGGCGATGTCGTCGATGGAGGACGGATCCTCCCCGTCCCGCTTCGTCGCCCGGCCGCGCGAGTGGCAGATCCGGGCCAGGACTTCCTGCGGCGAGAAGGTGCCATCCTCGTAGTTGAAGCCGTTGCCCGAGCCGTCCGACGAGGTGACGTCGAACTTCACGAGGTGGATATGCTGGCCGATCGTGTCGGTCGGAACCTTCATCTGGAAGTCGTCGAGCTTCAGCGCCTTGGCCGTTTCGTTCGTGTGCTGGACCTCGATGCACTCTCCGGAAAAGGCGCGGAAGTAGAAGGGTTCGGCGGTGGCGGTGGAGCGCCCCTTGGTGGCACCGGCCTGCGAAGACAGGACGTTGATCCGTCCCTGCGGATCGTGCCAGCCGGCGCGGTTGACCACGAGATCGACGTCGACTGCCGAGACCTTGAAGCGGCGGAAACCCAGAAGCCCCGGATCGGGCACCATCCTGACCTCGGCCGCGCGCAGCGGATCGGCGATCTCGGCGAAGGCTTGCGGATCTCGGGCCCAGGAACCCGTCGCGGCGTCGAAGCGGCGGAAGGGACTGCCTGCCATCACGCTCGGCGCGCCGCACGGATCGGCGAAGGGAGCACCGGGCGCGGGCGGCGCGCCGTTCACCGGAAAGAAGGCGCGGGTCGGCGGCATCGCGGGCGGGCTCGGGCGGGGCCGCAGAGGCGCAGAGCCGGCAGCCGCGACGGGCGCGGGCATCGCTGCCAAAACGCCGGCGGTCGGGACGTCGTAGGCACCCGCGTTGGCGTCGGGCGCGGCCACGACCGCGCCGTGGGCATCGCGCAGCTTCACCGCCGCACCGTCGTGGTGGAAGCGCATGGCGGATCGTTCGAGGCGGGTGCCGGCATGGGGCAGCAGTTCCAGCCGCAGCTCGCCGAACTCCGACGTCATGTCCCCGAGCGCCAGCATGCGCTCGATCGGCACCACGGGGTCTTCGCCCGCCTCGAAGCGCTCGCGCTGCTCGTCGGTAGCCGCGCCCGGGAGGGACCGCCCCGCCGTCACGACGTGGCGCGGAAGCCCGCCGTCGAGGCGCGGCCGGCCGAGCGCCGCGGCGAGGTTCGGCTCCAGCGCGTTCGCCGCCTCGGCCATGTCGAGCGGCGGCTGCGGCGTGCGATGGCCGGGCACGCCGGGAATATAGAACGGATAGCCCGGCATGGCCGTGCCGGGACCCTCGGTGTCGGCATAGGTCGGCAGGAGCGGTAGGCCGTTCGCGGGCAGCGGGACGAGCCCGGGGATTGGCGTTCCCAAATCCTGACGTGCGGCGCCGGGCTCGCGCCATTCGCCCTGCGGGCCGACGCTGCCTTCCCGCCGCGGCGTCGTCGCGCCCGCCAGGATCTCGGCCTGCGTCTGCTTGCCGCGCGGCTCGACGGAAAGCGACGGCTCGACCTGCCCGTCCGGCAGGAGGCGCGTGCCGTCCTCCAGAACGTCGTGGACGCGCCAGAGCGCCCACATGCCTTGCGCGAAGTGCGGGTAGAGGTGGCAATGGAAGATCGCGTCGCCCGGCGTGCGGTTGCGATTGCCCGTGCCGAGCGATGCCCAGTAGCCCTTCGGTTCGGGGAGGCTGCCGTCCGGCTGGCGCGGCGCGAAGCGGTCGAGCCCGCCCTGGTAGATCCTGTAGGTCAGACCCTGCTGCGGGGCGATGGTCTGGCTGTCGAGATAGGCCCCCCGGCCGGAGTCGTTGCCCGCGAACCATTGATGGCTGTGCAGGTGGAAGACGTGGGTTTCCTTGCCCGCGTGGAGGTTGCGAAAGACCACCTTGTCGTTGAGGTAGGAGTGGTGGACGTTCGAGGGATCGTCGGGAAAGACTTCGAGAAGCGCCGGGTCGCCGTTCGCCCAGCTTTCCAGGAAGAACTCCTCGTATAGGCATTCGGCGCACTGTCCGGCTGGGCCGATGCCCAGCCGGTTGGCCAGCACGGCCGCGCCGACCCCGCTTGAGCCGTAGTTGATCGCGAAACCGTCCCGCACGCCGGCGAGCTGACCGTAGCGGCCGAGCGCCTTCAGGTCGTCGGCGTAGAAGGTCTTCAGCTCGTCGTGGAAGATGACGGTGAACTCGCGAAAGGGTGCGGCCGCTTCGCGCGCCAGGCGCCGTTCGCGCAAGCTCGCCTCCGTCCGGGCCACGGGAAGCGGCTCGGCCTCAGTCTCCGGAACGACGATGGCGTTGAGGTCGGAATGAACGATCTCAAAGACCGGCGCGGTCTCGCCGGCGTCGATGCAGGGCCGGAGCATGGCGAGAACCGGAACGTCCTGCACGCCGCAGTCGAAGCCTCGGCCGGCCCGCGCCGCGTCGCGGCTGTCTGGCACAGCCGCGAAGTAGTCAACCGTGCCTTGCCGCGCGTGGCGCACCGGCCCTTCCGATTTTGGCCAGACGCGATCGAAGGCGGCGGGCGAGACCTGGCTGCGGAAGGCCTGCGCACCGGCCCGCTCGACGATGAGCGCGCCGAAGAGGCCATGGATCAGCGAGCCGCCGTCCGCCTCTCCGCCGGCCGGCGCGGCATAGCTCGACACGAGATGCGTGCCTTCGGTCGGCAGGCGCCAGCGGCAGGTGAAGCTTGCGCCGGGTGCGACCGCGCCGGTGCCGACGCAGGCCGGATGGATCTCGCTCCCGACAGGCACCGGTTCGAGGCCGGGAATGACGAAGGACAGGTTGCGCGTCAGCGGCCAATCCGTCCCGTAGCCGTTGGCGGCCACGGCCTCGTCGCCGTCCGCCTCGACCGTCCGACACTGCTCCGCGAAGGCGGCGCCCACCTCGTCACGCAGGGCGACGGAGCCTGCGCCCGCGTCCTCGCAGAAGCCCAGTCCAGGCTCGCCGTCGGTTGCGGAAGGCGGCAGCGCGGTGCTTGTCAGCCCCGGCTGGTCGGGCCGCAGGAGGTTGGTGACCGTCACTTCGAGCGTGTCGCCGACATTGGCGCGCAGGACCAGCGGACGCGGACGCAAGCAGTCGCGAAGCCGGACCTCGCCGGGTTCGAGCGGCCCGGTTCCGCCTTCGGCGCCGGTCATCTCGCCGCAGGCCTCAGCGTCGGGCCCCTCGCCGCTTCCGGCATCGAGGGCCGACACGTTGCGCTTGAGCGCGAAGATCATGCCGTAGGGATTGAAGGAGCCGAAGCGGTTGTAGACGATGAGGTGATCGAGGGCGACGACGTCGGCGTGGACGATGCGGCCCACCTCCTGAGCACCCGCCTCGCCGGCCGAAAGGCCGCCGCTCGCCGTGAGCAGGAGCGCCGAGAGCGCCATGGCGATCCGCGGCGGCCGGGCCGAACCCGATCGGCACCGCTGCGACGGAGCGAGACGAACAACGTCGAGCATAGGCCCTCACACGGAGATCGTGCGTGCCATGCGGTGTCCGCCCCATTTGCCGAGGCGGCGCGCACAAGCTTCACGCACTGGACGACGTTAGGGAAGGCAAGTCCTTGATACTCGAGCAGATCGTGGAACGTCGACGCGATCCCGATCACGCTCGCAACAGACACTCAGACTCTGGCAACAACGTCCCGCGAAGCGGACACGACTCATCCGACCGGGCACGATCTACATGCTCATCATGCCTACTATACATAGAATTTATTTGGCATCAACATGCGCAGCGAGCATCGGCCGTCGACCGGAGACCGTAGGATGGGTATTCTCGCGAGTGGACGCTATCGAGGCCAGTTCGATGGCGGGCAAACCATGATCCTGCGCTGCGAACGGGATGCCGCGAGCGGCGGACTGGCGCGGATCAGCGGCGACGTCGCGGAGCCCGACGCAGCGATCTACTCATTCGTATCGGACCCGCCCGGCAACGCCGGCTTTCCATCCGAGGGGGCCGACGGATTCCTGCGGTTCTCGGCCGAAACGGTGAGCCGGACGGGCGCGAACGCTTTTCGCATCACGCTCGATCTGCTGCCGCGCGAGGCTGGGCAGGTCGACGTCAGGCTGGTCAGTCCCCTGGCCGTCATGAACGGCAGCCTGTCCTTCGTCGACAGCCTGTTCCGCAGCCTCGTCCTGCGCGTCGACGTCTGGCCCGGCGTGGTCCCGCGCGAGCCGGTCGACAACGGTTCCGAGTGCGGGCGCCAGATCGTGTCCGCCTTGGCCGCGGCAGGCATCGCGGCGACGATCGAGCCCGGGGTCGCGCCAGATCCCGCGGCGACGCCGCGGCGGATGGAGTTCCGCGACCTTCATGCCTGGCTGCGCAATCTCCCGCCGACGTCTCTCAGCAACGGCGACTTTTTCGTCAGCCTGCTACTCGGCAGCAGCCTGGCCGGGGGTACCGGCAAGCACACGCAAGGCATGATGTACGAGACCTTCGGCGAGCGGGCTCGCCAGGGCGTCGCCGTCTTCCTCGACCACTCGGCCTTCGGAACGCCGAACGAGACCGTCTGGCACCGCGAGTTCGTCTTCTCCGTGCTGCACGAGATCGGGCACGCCCTGAACCTTCCCCATGCTTGGCTCGCCGAGCCTCCGGGACCATCCGCCCTGTCCTGGATGACCTATCCCGACCGATATCCCGGCGGCATCGCCCCCTTCTGGACGGCCTTCGAGCCGGGCTGCTTCGGCGAGACCGAACTGCCCTACCTGCGTCACGCCTATCACTGCGACATCGCACCGGGGCAGAGCCACTTCGACGAGCGCGCTTGGCCCGGCTTCGTGCGGGGCGGCGGCAGCGACCTGACGAGCGCGCGCCGATCATCATCCGCCGGATTGGCGATCGCGCCGCTGAAGCCGCACTACGCCCTGGGCGAGCCGATCTTCCTTCGCGCCGAAATCCGGAACACGGGCGCGCGGTGGCTGTCCTTCGTCGACGCTCTCGACCCGAGCGACGGATGGCTCGACGTCGTCGTCACGACGCCGGACGGGAGCCGGCGCAGCTTCGTTCCACCAGCTCGCCTGTGTCAGACGCCACGCCGCCGGCGCCTGGAGCCCGGTGCCTGCAAGCCGTTCGACGGCATCCTTCTCAGCTTCTCGCAGGACGGACCGCTGTTCGAGGAACCGGGACTCTACCGGATCGAGGCGCGCTTCGACGGACTGCAGAACGGGCCGCTTCTCGCCGCCACCGAGATTCGCATCCTGTACCCGACGCGAAACGAGGAGCTGTTCGCGCGGGCGCTGTTCGCCGACGCCGCTCTGTGCCGTGCCATCTGGCTGCGCCATCCCCTATCCGAGAAGCAGGCCTGGGCGGGCATGATGGACAAGCACGCACACCTTCTGCCGACGGACGCCGACAACACCACGAGCGCCTATCTGCACTACGTCGCAGCTCAGGGCTGGCTGAAGCCGCACCGCGAGGGCGTCGACGGCCAGGACTGCGGCATCAGCCGCGGCAAAGCCAAGGCGCACCTGCAGGCAGTCGAGCCGGCCAACCTTCCGCAGAGCGTCGGCCGATTGCGAGCGCGGCTCGCGCGGTGACCGGGACGCCTCAACGACCGACGTGACAGCAGACTCGCGCGAGAGCGGCCCGGAGGTTCGCCAGGATGATCACGGCGCCGACAGCGGCGACCGTCATCAGCATCTCGATCGAGAAGGGCGTGCCGTAGCGCGCCTCGGTGATCGCCCGCCGGGCGACGGGCACGAGGCGAATAGCCAGCGCGAGCAGGAAGGCGTCTCGCTCCATACCGGGCACGGCATGGCCGAAGACGTAGGCCGCGACGAGCGCGGCGCCGCAGGCGGCGGTCAGGCGCGCCTTGCGGGTCTTCCACCAGGCGGCTCCGCCTCCGTTTTCCGCGTGGGAATGCAGATGCCCGTGGGCGGACGCCCATTCGTTATGTCCGCGATGGTCACGGCCGACATGCGAGGCTGTTGCCGATCCGGGTCCGACGGCGGCCGGCGCGATGCCGTAGCCGAGGTTCCTCACCTGCCGCTCCAGCGCGCCAGCATCGGGGGAGGAAACATGGGTGACCGTCATCGTCTCCGTGGAGACCGAAACCGAGACGTCCTCCAGGCCGGGAAACAGTCTGACGGCCGTACCAACCTTCGCAGCGCAGGACGCGCAATCCATGCGGGATAGATGGTAGCGGGAACGATCGAGAGCGGCGCTCATGGGACAAGTCCTCGTTTGTCCCGCTATCGCCACGTCCTCCAGCGACTAGAGGATCAAGCGCTTGGTCGATCACGGCTCCTTGAACATCTCGCCGGCTCGAGCAGCCTCGCCCGGTCGGCTCGCCGCGGCCTCGTCGGCGTGAAGGAAGCAGCCGGTCTCATCGAACGCTGCCGACGAGAAGGTCGCGAATGTCTTCGATCGTGACCCAGCGTCCGGCATGAGCCTCGGACTGGCGCTTCAGGTAGGTGTAGGGCGTCAGCTCCCAGGCGAGGACCCGATCCTCGAGGTTGTCGAGGATGAAGTCGCCCTGGTCGGTGCGCAGAGTCAGGACCGCGTGGCCGTCGCCGTTGCTCTGCCGCACGACGGTGATCAGGAGGGCCGAGGCCGGAACGCCCTCCGTCTCCAGGACCCGCTGCTTGAACAGGACGTAGTCCTCGCAGTCTCCCTCGCTCGTCGGATAGGACCAGAACTCCGATAGGCCGTGCATCTCCTGATCGGTGCGGGGCTGGATACGGACGTTCGCGAGATAGTTCACGCGCTGCACGGTCTGCCAGAGTTCGGGCGTCAGCTTCACGATGGCCCGAACGGCGTTGGCCGTGCAGCGCGAGGGCTCGCGGCGGCAGAAGTCGTGGTGGCCGATCGGCTGAGAGGCCGGACCTGTCGTCGGCATCGGTCTTCCCGCCTGCGCCGAGGTGGCCGTCACGACCCCCAGCGCCGTGAAGACCAGCGCAACCAAGGCACGACGAACCGCTCGCATCCCCGTCCCCCGCTCCGTCCCGTCCCCGTCCCGCCGCTCGGTGGCGGTGGTTAACGAAAACTTAACGCTGCTGGGCCGTCTCGGACAGGATGGTCTCGGCCATCGTGGTTAATACCCACAATCTTAAACATTGCCGCGGCCATTGCATCGGAGCGAGCTCCACATCAGCGCGTCGGGCAGCATCGTCGCACCGCCGCAAGCGTCGAGCGCGTGCGGGATGACGGGCCCGAGCCGGGTGACGGCACTGCCTGAGCGACCACTGACCGGCCGTCGTCGCGCCACCCGGCCGGTCAGGCGCTCGGCCGCACCGGCGCGCCCCGCGACAAGGCACGGGCGGCGTCCTCCGGCGCGACGGCGGTCGAAGTCGCGTCAGCGATCGGCGAAAGCCTTGCGCAGGATCGTCGGCAGGAGACCGCCCGCCTTCAGCACCTCGACCTCCAGCGACGTTTCGATGGCGGCGGTGACCTCGACGACTTCGATCGAACCGCCGGCGCGCAGCACGCGAGCGGCAAGCCTGCAGCGCGGCGCGATCGAGCCGGGGTCGGCGTCGATCTCGATGCGGTCGCCGAGGGCGAGCTTGAGCGTCGCCGGCGTGACGCCGGGCGGCAGGCGCAGGGGCAGGACGCCCATGTTGATGAGGTTCGAGCGGTGGATGCGCTCGAAGCCGACAGCGAGCACGGCCCGCGCGCCCAGCAGCGCCGCGCCCTTGGCCGCCCAGTCGCGCGAGGAGCCCATGCCGTATCGCTCGCCCGCCACGATGACGACCGAACGGCCCTCCTCTGCGTAGCGGGCGGCGGCTCGCCAGAGCGGCATCTCGTCGCCGGAAGGAACGTGGATCGTGAAGCCCGGTGCGATGCCCTCCTTCAGGAGGTTTTTGACGGTTCTGTTGGCGAAGAGGCCGCGGAGCATGGCCTCCCAGTTTCCGCGGCGCGAGGCGTAGACGTTGAGATCGGCAGGGTTCTCGCCGCACTCGATCAGGTAGCGCGCCGTTTCGCTGCCGGCCTGGACGGCGCTCGCCGGCGAGATGTGGTCGGTGGTGATGTCGTCGCCGAGAACGAGGATCGGCTGGGCCTCGAAGCGCCCGAGGCGGCTGCCTTCGCCGAAGCTTGCGAACGGCGGCCGCCGGATGTAGGTCGAGGCGGGATCGAAGGGAAAGAGCGCGGTCGATGGGGCTTCCAGCGCCGCCCAGTCGGCGCTGGCCTCGGCCGCGTCGTAGGCCGGCGCATAGTCGCCGGGATCGCTCGCGAGCGTCAGCGCCGCGTCGATCTCGCCACCGGTCGGCCAAAGCTCGGCGAGCCGCACGTCCGCTCCGCCCGGCGTCCGAGCGACCGGATCGTTCAGGATGTCGCGGTTCACGTCGCCCGCGAGCGCGAAGGCGACGACGAGCGGGGGCGATGCGAGGAAGCCGGCGTCGAGCTGGGGGTGCACGCGGCCGGGGAAGTTGCGATTGCCGGACAGGACGGCGACGGGCTTGATGCCGCGCGTCGCCATGGCCTCGGCGACGGGGCCGGGCAGCGGGCCGGAATTTCCGATGCAGGTGGTGCAGCCATAGCCGACGATGGAGAAGCCGACGGCTTCGAGGTCGTCGAGAAGGCCCGCGCGGCGCAGGTACCGCTCGGCCGCGGGCGAGCCCGGCGCGAGCGAGGTCTTGACGTGCGGCGCCGCCCGGAGGCCCCGCGCCCGCGCCTTGCGGGCAAGGATGCCGGCGGCGACGAGAAGGCGCGGATCGGACGTGTTGGTGCAGGAGGTGATCGCGGCGAGCGCGACGGCCCCGTCGCCCGGGCCTTCTCCGGCCCGCGCGACGCGCCCGGCGAGAAGCGGCGCGAGCGCCGCGCGCGTGTCGCCGGCGGGGATGCGGTCCTGAGGGCGCCGCGGACCGGCGAGGCTCACCTCGACGCCTGACAGGTCGATCTCCACGACTTGGGTGAAGCGCGGTTCGGCGGACGGGTCGAACCAGAGGGCGTTGCGCTTGGCATAGGCTTCCACGAGCGCGAGACGCTGCGCGTCGCGCCCCGTGCCGGCAAGATAGCGGATCGTCTCGGCGTCGATCGGAAAGAAGCCGCTGTTGGCGCCGAACTCCGGCGTCATGTTGGCGACGACGCACCGGTCGCCGGCCGACAGCGTCGACACGCCGGGTCCGAAGAACTCCACGAACTTGTCGGAAAGGTCGATCCGGCGCAGCCGTTCGCTGACGAGCAAAGCGAGGTCAGTGGAGGTGACGCCCGGCGCGAGGCGCCCGGTGAGCTTCACGCCGACGACGTCGGGCACGCGCATCATCACCGGCATGCCGAACATGACGCTTTCGGCCTCCAGCCCGCCGACGCCCCAGGCCAGCACGCCGATACCGTTGACCATCGGCGTGTGGCTGTCCGTGCCGATCATGGCGTCCGGCACGGCCCAGCGGTCGCCGTCCATCTCGCGGTCGAGAACGACGGTCGCGAGGCGCTCGAGGTTGAGCGTGTGCATGATGCCGGTGCCGGGCGGGTGGACGCGGAAGTTCGAAAGGGCCTGGGTCGCCCACTTCATGAACCGGTAGCGCTCGGCGTTGCGATCCATCTCGCGCGTCATGTTGCGACGCGCGGCTCCGGCCTCGGCGTAAACGTCGACCGACAGCGAGTGGTCCGTTGAAACGTCGACCGGCAGGACGGGGTTGAGACGGTTCGGGTCGCCGCCGGCCTCGGCGAGCGAGGCGCGCATGCCGGCGATGTCGACGAGGGCAGGCCCGCAGGTCGTGTCGTGCATCAGGACGCGGACGGGCAGGAACGGGATCTCCGCCTCGCTGCGGCCGGTCTCCAGCCAATCGAGGATGGCGGCGACGGCGGCCGACGCATCCTCGCCGCCGGTGCGCACGACGTTTTCCAGAAGGATGCGCAGGATGTGCGGCAGGCGCGCCAAGCGCGCTCCCGCAATGGCTTGCAGGTCGACGATGCGGACGTGGCCGCCATCGAGATGAAGGCTGGCGGTTCGCGTCATCGATCCCCCTTCGAGGCTGCTTTGCCTTGTCATGAGTCGGGTGTCCGCCCCCTCTCCGCAGAGGGCCGGCATGTACCACAAATCACATAAAATGCAATTTGCAGCGAGATGCCGCCGCTGCGCCTGCGATTTGGTCGACCAGAAGCGACGGACGCGGGCGGGGCCTGGCCGCTAACCGACCACCGTCGGGCTCTTGATCGCGCCGGCACCCAGGATGTGCGCCTTCAGGAAGGCTGAGGCGCGGGCCAGCTCGCCGGCCTCGATCATGTCGAGGATCAAGAGATGCTCCTTCGACTGAAGCGGCAGGCGCGAGCGGTCCACCGTCGCGCGATATTCCAGGAGCCGGCGCAGACGATTCACCCGCACCAGCGCGTCGGTGAAGAAGGCATTGCCGGCGCAGCCGACGAGCATCTCGTGGAAGCGCGAGTTCAGTTCGAAAAGCCGCGCTCGCCCCATGCGCTCGAAGCCGCCGGCGAGGATCTCCTCCTGGCTGGCCCGCGCCTCGGCAAAAGCCGCTCGGTCGATACCGAAGCTCGGCAGGAGGAGCGCCTGGCTCTCCACGGAAGCCCGGAACTGGTAGGCGTCATCGTAGGCCGCGCGCGAGCGCAGCCCCGCCAGGAACTCCCAGCCGTTGCCGGGACGCCGGTCGGCCCAGCCCTCGTTCCGGATGCGGTTGAGGGTCTTGAGGAGGCGGGCGCGCGCCAGGCCGTAGAGGCGCATCAGCTCGTTCTCGCTGACGCGCTCCGGCAGACGGCCGGACAGGCAGTCGTCGACGATGCGCGCGTAGACCTCGTCTTCCGGCTCGGCCGCGGCGGCAGGATCGGCCAGCGGCGAGGCGATGTCGTTCGGCGCCTTGGCGAGGAAGTAGCCGCGGTTCGGCTCGAGGCGGACGATCCCCTCCTCGGCCATTCGCTTCAGGGCGGCGCTGACGGGGGCGCGCGACAGTCGCAGCGCGTCGGCGAGACCTTGAGCGGGCAGATGCTCACCCGGCGTCAGTCCTCGGTCGCGGATGTGGGCGATGATGCGCGAGGCCGTCGGGACAGACAGATTCGGCCGTGCCATCTCGATAACTCCTCCGCGACGCCCGTCAGGCTCTAGCACGAGGCTCACCGGACGAGCCACAGTCGACAAATTGCTTTTTGATTTTAATTAGTGCAATGAACGGGCGTTCGATCCATGGGAGAACCTCGATGCTCCGTTTCAATCGCCGCGCCCTGCTCGGCGCCTTGTCGGCCGTAACGCTCGTCCTCGCGGCGCCGCTTGCAGGACCCGTTCAAGCCCAGGAGGCGCTGCCCGAGCTCAAGCTCATGGCGCCGGCCGGCGCGGGCGGCGGCTGGGACACGGCTGCGCGCACGTTGCAGGAGGTGATGACGCAGGCCGGCGTCGCGCGCTCCGTCCAGGTGATCAACGTGGCCGGCGCCGGCGGAACGGTGGGTCTCGCCCAGTTCGTCGGCCAGGCGGACGGCGATCCGAGCCAGCTCATGGTCGGCGGCATCACGATGGTCGGCGCCATCATCTCCAACAAGGCGCCGGTTTCGCTCGATCAGGTAACGCCCCTCGCCCGCCTGACCGGCGACCCTCTCGTCATCGTCGTCCCGAAGGACTCGCCGCTGAAGACCATCGACGACCTGATCGCCGCGCTCAAGGCGGACGTGGCGTCGACGACCTGGGCGGGCGGCTCGGCCGGCGGAGCCGACCACATCCTCGCGGCCCTCGTCACCAAAGCTGCGGGCGTCGACCCGGCCAAGGTCAACTACGTCGCCTTCTCCGGCGGCGGCGAAGCCCTGGCCGCCATGCTCGGCGGGCGCGTTTCGGCGGGCGTTTCGGGCTACGGCGAGTTCGAGAGTCAGATCGAGACCGGCGAGTTGCGCGCGCTCGCCCTCTCCTCGCCCGAGCGGCTCGCGGGCGTCGATGTGCCGACGCTGAAGGAGCAGGGCGTCGACGTCGAGGTCGTCAACTGGCGCGCCCTCTTCGCCGGCCCAAACATCGCGGACGAGGACAAGGCGAAACTCTCGGCCGCCGTCGAAACGACCGTCAAGTCTCCGGAATGGACGGAAGTCCTGAAGACCCGTGGCTGGACCGACTACTACGCTCCCGCCGACGAGTTCGCCGCCTTCGTGTCGTCCGAGAACGCGCGCGTCGGCGAGATCCTGAAGTCGGTCGGCCTCGCCGACTGAGCGCAAGCGCCGGCGGCCGACCCATCGGCCGCCGGCGGGAGCCTCGCGCTCCAGGGGAGTGCGAGGCAGACGTGACCGGCAGCGCGAACGCGCGACGGAAAACCAGCCCCGAACGACGGATGTTCACCGGCGCTCGCAGATGATGTAGGCTCCGGGGACCAAGGCGTATCGGGCGCGGGATGGCTGGGAGGGTTTCGTGGAGGCGGTCGGCAGCGGCTATCGCACCACGGCACGGCTCCTGCACTGGACGGTCGCCGTTCTGGTTCTCGGCATGATACCGGCGGGCCTCGCCATGACGACGGAGGGCCTGCCGCGCGGCGTGCGCGACATGCTGTTCATCGGGCACAAGAACGCGGGCGCCCTGGTGCTCGTTCTGATGCTGGCGCGGATCGCCTTTCGCCTGACGCACAAGCCGCCGCCCTTGCCCGCCGACCTGCCGGCGGTCCAGCGGCATGTCGCGGCGGCGACGCACACCCTTCTCTACGTCGTCGTCCTCGTCATGGCCGTGTCCGGCTTCGTTCGCGTTCAAGCCGGCGGCTTTCCGATCGAGATGCTGGACACGCTCGGCCTTCCGCCGCTCGTGCCGCGATCCGACGCTGTGGCCGAGACTGCGAAGCGCCTCCACTTCCTCGCGCACTACGTCGTTATCGGCCTCGTCGCCCTCCACATCGCGGGAGCGCTCCATCACGCGCTCTGGCGGAGGGACGGCCTCGTGCGGCGCATGTGGCCGCCGATCGCGCCGTGAGCGCTCAGCGCGCGGCGGGGATGGCGAGAAGATCGACGTGGCCGACGGTGCACAGGGCGCCGCTCGCCGCCGCCGATCGCCGAAACGCTGCCCAGTCTTCGAGATCACCCGGCGAGATCCGGCCTGTCTCGGCCGCGGCCGCGGCGAAGCCGTCCAGAAAGGCACTCTGCAGCGCCGCATCGGCCGGGCCGAGGCGCCAGGCGCTGTCCGCGAGCCGGACCGCGAAGCCGCGCCGGCGGAACGCCTCGGCGCAGATGCGCGGCGCCGCCGGGCCCAGTGCGGCGCCGAAGCCCTTGTCACCGCCTTGATGCGCGACGAAGGCCGACACGACGGCCGCGTCGAGCGGATGCGGCACGCTCCAGCCGACGCGGCCGTCGACCGACAGAGCGGCGTAGAACGGCAGGCGGCGCTCGGCCAGCGCATCGGCGAGGCGCTCCACGAACGAGGCCGATACGAGATCGAGCAAGGCCGAGGCCGTGACGAGCCCGGCTCCGCCGATAAGATCAGGATCGAAGTCGGCGAGGTCGGCGGCGAACGTCTCGACCCTGTCGCCGCTTCGCTGCCGCGCCTGATCGAGAAGGTCGGGATCGGCGTCGACGAGGCGCCAGCGTGCGGCTTCGGCAAGCCGCGGCTGCAGAGCTCGAAAGCTAGAGCCCGTGCCGGCGCCGAGATCTACGACGAGGCCGCCGCGCGCGCCGGCAAGCTGCGCCGCTTCGGCGAGAAGGCGCGGATCGCGGGCGCGGGCGTCCGCGGGCTCGCGCAGATCCAGCCAGCCGCTGTCGAAGCCGCTCACTGCCCTGCCTCGGTCAGCGCGCCGGCGACGAGCGTCGCCGTGTCCCGCCAGCTCGGCAGCAGCTCGGCGGCCTGGCGCGCGCCGCGCGCGAAGGCCACGCGCTCCGCGTCGCTGGACAGGAGCCGCCGCAGCGCCGAGGCTAGTCGAGCCGGGTCGTCCGGCGGCACCAGGATGCCGGCCGTTTCCGGAACGACATCGGGGACCGAGCCGGCTCGCGCGGCGATGATGGGCAGACCATGCGCCATGGCCTCGGCAAAGACCATGCCGTAGCCCTCGTAGCGGCTTGGAAGCGCGAAGACGTGGGCGCCGGCATATTCGGCCGAGGGATCGACCACACCGCCGACGAAGACCACGCGCCCGGAGAGGCCGTGCCTCGCCACCCGCTCGCGCAGCCCCGCGCCCCAGGCGGGGTCGATCGAGTCGCTCCCGACGATGCGGCAGCGCCAGTCGAGGTCGGCCACAAGGGCCAAGGCGTCGATCAGAACGTCGTGGCCCTTGCGCGGGATCAAGGACCCGACGGACAGGACGAGCGGCGGGCCTGCCGGGGGCTCGCGCGCCGGCGCGCGATCGGTGCCGGGCGGCGCCACGGTCAGGCGTGCGCGCGGCACGCCGAAGGCCGCGACCAGGGTTTCCGCCGTGGCGGGGCTCGTCACGACGACGGCCAGGGCTTCCGCCAGCGCCTGCACCTCGGAGCCGCGCAGCTCGGCGGCGAGCGCGGGATCGAGTCCGGTCTCGAGCGCCAGGGGATGGTGGACGAGCGCGACGAGGCGCAGCCGCCGCGCCTCGGCCGCAGCGGTCTTGGGCATCAGGGCGTAGGCAAGGCCATCAACGAGAACGAGGGCTCCGTCCGGAAGGGCTGCGAGCGCCGAAGAAGCTTCGGCCTCCGCCTCGCGCGCGTTGTCCGAAGCGAGCTGCGGCAGCGCGACGTGCCGGACGTCCCAGCCGAGGAGGCGCAGCTCGGCCATGAGGCGACGGTCGTAGCCGTAGCCGCCGGTACGCGCCTCGATGTCGCCGGGAACGACGACGTGGAGGACGGCGCTCACAGATCAGCCTCGAACCAGGCGCGGGCGACGTTGGACTCGTGGAGCCGCACGCGCAGGCGAACGATCCGCGCGCCGCCGCTGCCCAGGCGCCCGTCCCGGATCAAGCCGGCGATGGCGTCGAAGACGTGCCGCGCCAGCACCTCGGTCGTCGTCACGCGCCCGGCAAAGACCGACAGCTCGTCGAGATTGGCGTAGTTCAGCGGAGCAAGCACCTCGCGCAGCACCTCGAAGGCGAGGCCGATGTCGACCGCCAGTCCGTCCTCGTCCAGCTCGCGCGTGAAGAAGGCGGCGTCGACGTGGAAGGTCGCGCCATGCATCCCCTGCGCCGGGCCGAAGACGGGGCGCGGAAGGCTGTGGGCGATCATGATGTGATCGCTGACTTCGACGGCGAACATGGCGGCTCCTTCAATATCGGATGCGGTGGCAAAGGGTGTCCGGCGCGTCGAGCACCGCGGCGTAGTCGCGGGCGAGCGAGGCGAAGCAACTCTCGCCGGAGACGAGCACGTCGAGCTCCGGCCGATCGCGAAGAAGGCGCAGCGCGAGGTCGAGGCGGCGCGCGGTGCTCCAGCGCGCGCGCCGCGACGGCGGAACGGCGCCAACCTGCGAGCCGAGAATCGACAGGCGTCGCGAATGAAACGCGCCGCCGAGCCGAAGCTCCACGGGCGCCGTGCCGTACCAGCTCGCCTCCACGGCCCGGCCCTCGAAGCCGAGGCAGGCGATCGCCGTGTCGAGGCCGCCGGCGCTGCCGCTGACATGCACGGCGACGTCGCAATCCGTCGGCGCATCCCCGGGCACCGCGAAGCCGATCCCGAGCGCGGCTGCAAGGCGCGCGCGCTCCGGGGCGACGTCGACCAGCGTCACCTCCGTGCCGGGGATGCCTGCGGCGAGCGTCGCGACGAGCGCACCGACCATCCCGGCGCCGATCACGGCGACCCGGTCGCCGGGCTGCAGGCCGGCATCCCAGGCGATCGTCAGCGCCGTTTCCATGTTCGCGGCGAGCACCGCGCGCTCCGCCGGCAGCTCCTCCGGCACGAGGTGCAGAGCCTCGGCCGGCACGACGAAGCGGTCCTGGTGAGGGTGGAGGCAGAAGACGGTGCGGCCGAGAAGAGCCGCGGGTCCTGCTTCCACGACGCCGACCGAGGCGTAGCCGTACTTCAACGGAAAGTCGAAGCCGCCGTCCTGAAACGGTGCCCGCATCGCCTCGTGCTGGTCCGCCGGCACGCGGCCGCGAAAGACGAGCCGCTCCGTTCCGCGGCTGATCGCGCCGAAGCGGCTCGTGACGCGGCACTCCCCCTCTGCCGGCTCCGGCAGTTCTTCCCGGCGCAGCGCCGCCCGTCCCTCGGCCTCGATCCACAGAGCCGTCGCTTCATGCCGCCGCGGCTCGTCGCTCATCGGATCTCGTCAGCGGCCGAAAATCGATCAACGCTCATTGTCGCATTCCTGAATCAGCGGCACTGCCGCGCTAGGTTTCATTCTCATCCGCATCCGCAAGGCCGCAACCCCCATCATGACCCTCCACGACCCTCGCATCGTGCCGCAGGCCTCCGCCATCCGCCTCGCCCGATCGGGAGCAGCGGGAGCCTTCGCCGCCTCGACGCTCCTGCTGCTCGGCTTCGGCGTCGTGGCGATCGGTACGTTCGAGCTGGGGTGGCAGCTGCTGCCGCTTTCGTCCGGGCTGTTCGCGGCAATGGGTGTCGTCGTTCTGACGAGCCTTCCGAACGGCCATCCGCATGCCCGCTTCGGGCCGGCCAACACCATCACGACCGTTCGGGCGGCCATGACGGCGCTTGTCGCGGGTCTGCTGCCGGAAGCGGAGCGGATCGCCGATCCGGCGCAGGCGGGCCTCGCGTGGACGTTGACGGGATTTGCGGCGCTCGCGCTTGCGCTCGACGGCTTCGACGGGCGGGCCGCACGGCGCAGCGGTCTCGCTTCGCGCTTCGGCGCGCGCTACGACATGGAGGTGGACGCTCTTCTCATCCTCGTGCTCTCGGTTTTTGCGCTGGCCTCCGGCAAGGCGGGCGTGTTCGTTCTCGCGATCGGACTCATGCGATACCTCTTCGTCGCCCTCCTCGCCCTCGTGCCCAGCCTGGACGGCGAGCTCGCGCCATCGCAGCGCCGGAAGGCCGTGTGCGTGGTCCAGGTCGCAGTGCTCTGCGCCCTCCTCGCTCCGCCGCTCGCGCCGCCGCTGTCGGGCTGGCTCGCGGCCGGGGCTCTCGCTTTGCTCGCGGCCTCCTTCGCCGCCGACATCCTCGCCCTGGCGCGGCGTCGCGGATGAACGCCGACGTCGCGTCCACGCTCGGTCTCTGGCGCTCGCTCCTCATCTATCGCGGCCAGCCCTGGCGCACCCTGGCGCTTCGGCGCCTATGCCGGACGCTCGTGCAACCGGGCGACCTCGCCTTCGACGTCGGAGCGCATGTCGGCAGCCGCACCCAGGCCCTGGCGGCTGCGGGCGCCAGGGTCGTCGCGGTCGAGCCGCAGCCGCTCTTCGCGGATTATCTCGCGCGGCGCGTCGCCGGTCCGCATGTCGCCGTCCTGCCGGTGGCGCTCGGACGAACGCCGGGGCGCGCGACGCTCAACGTTTCGCGTCGGCATCCGACGGTATCCACGCTGTCGACGGACTGGATCGGCAAGGTGCGGGAGGCGCCGGGCTTCTCGGGCGTGCGATGGGAGGGCCGCGTCGAGGTTCCCGTCACCACTCTCGACGCCCTCGTCGCAGAGCACGGCCGCCCGGCGTTCTGCAAGATCGACGTGGAGGGAATGGAGGCGGAGATCCTCGGCGGCCTCAGCAAGCCGATCCCGCTGCTCTGCTTCGAGGTCCTGCCGGCCGCCGCCGACGTGGCGGAAGCCTGCATCGCACAGCTCGCCGGGCTCGGGCCGTACCGCTTCGGCTTCGTGCTGGGCGAGCGACATCGCCTGGGAGACGAATGGCTGAGCGCCGGCGAGATGGCAGCGCGGCTCCCCGACATCGCGGCAGCCGGCCGCTCCGGCGACATCTATGCCCGCCTCGACTGACGGCCGGCGCAGGGCGGCGCTGCGATCGATCCTGGGTGCGGCGCTTCTCGCCGCCGGGCTGACGCTTCCGGCACCGGGCGGCGGGCTGCCGTCCAATCTCCCGCTCGAATGGCCGCTGGCGATCCTGCTCCTGGTTGTCGCTGCCCCCTCGCGCCTGCCCTTCGCGGCCCTGCGGCTGCTCGTGACAGTCGCCGTGGCGCTGACCGTCTTCTTAAAGCTCGCCGACCTCGGTACCGGGCTTGCCTTCTCGCGCCCCTTCAATCCGCTCCTCGACGCGTCGATCCTCGTGTCCGGCTGGCACCTTCTGGCCGGCACGATCGGGCGCGGCGAGGCGCTGGCCGTCGTGGTTCTCGCGCTTGCAGCCTGGGGCGCGACGACGGCGCTCCTGTTCTGGAGCCTCGGCGGCTTTTGCCGTCTGCCGGCGAGCCCGCGCCGGCTCGTCGGCGGCCTTGCGGCCGCGATCGCGTCGCTGTGGCTCGTCCCGTCCGGTCCGGTGAAGCCGGAGGCGACGCGCTATCTCGACGCCCGGCTCGATCTCGTCGCGCAGTCCGTTGCGAGCCTCGCACGCTTCGAGGATTCGCTCGCGACCGATCCGCTGGCCGGACGCGCGCCCGAGACTCTCTTCTCGGCGCTGTCGGGCAAGGACGTGATGATCCTCTTCGTCGAGTCCTACGGGCGAAGCGCCGTGGAGGATCCCGCCTATGCCGGCGCGACGCTGAGCCGCCTCCGCGCGGCGGAGAGCCAGCTGTCCTCGGCCGGCATCGGCACCGTCAGCGGCTGGCTGACGTCTCCCACCCTCGGCGGCCAGAGCTGGCTCGCGCACGGCGCCCTCCTGTCCGGGCTCTGGACGAGCGACCAGAGCCTCTACGATCGGATGATCGCGAGTGATCGGGCAAGTCTCAACGCCTTGTTCCGCACGGCCGGCTGGCGGACGATCGCGGCGATGCCGGCGATCACCATGGAATGGCCCGAGGCCGGCTGGTTCGGCTACGACGCCGTGTTCGACGCGCACAATCTCGGCTACCGCGGCGAACCGTTCGACTGGGTGACGATGCCCGACCAGTTCACGCTCGCCGCGATCCGGCGGGTCGTCGAGGCGGAGCATCCGCGTCCCGTGATGGTCGAGGCTGCGCTGATCTCCAGCCACGCTCCCTGGACGCCGCTGCCGCGGATGGTACCGTGGGAAGACGTCGGCGACGGCCGCGTCTTCAACGGTCAGGCCGCGTCCGGCGAGAAGCCCGAGGAGCTGTGGCGCGATCCGGCGCGGGTCCGCGCCGCCTATGGCCGATCGATCGACTACGCGCTGGAGGCCGTCTTCTCCTATGCCGCGACCTTCGGCCGGAACACCGTCTTCGTGATCCTCGGCGACCATCAGCCCGCGCCGCTGATCACCGGTGATGGCGCCACGCGCGACGTGCCCGTCCACATCCTCTCGGACGATCCCGAGGTCCTCCGCCGTCTCGCGGAATGGAACTGGACGCCCGGGCTCGTTCCCGCGCCCGATCTGCCGCCGTGGCGGATGGATGCCTTCCGCGAACGCTTTGCGCGGGCGACGAGCGATTCGCCGCTTCCCTCGCCGGAGCATGCGGGCCATAGCTCGACGCCATGACGCCCGATCCCATCCTCATCGCCGAAACCGTGGTCCTGCTCCTGGGGGCCAGCGCCTTTGCGGGCGTTCTCGCAGGCCTCTTCGGCATCGGCGGCGGCGCCGTCTTCGTGCCGGTGCTCTACCAGACCTTCGGACTCTTCGACGTCGATCCCGACATATCGATGCAACTCGCCATCGGCTCCTCGCTCGCGATCGTGGTGCCGACATCGATCCGTTCGGTGATGAGCCACCGGGCGCACGGCGCGGTCGATTTCGAGCTTCTGCGGAGCTGGATCGTCATCGTGCCGCTCGGGGCCGTCGCCGGCGTCGCCGTCGCGACGGCCATCTCGTCGGAAGCCCTGCGCTCGATCTTCGCGGTGATCGCTTTCGTGCTCGGGACGCAGCTCCTGATCGGAAAGCTGCCCTTCACGCTCGGCACGGACCTGCCCGGCCGCCTCGGCCGCTGGATCGCCGGCATCTTCATCGGGATGGTCGCCGCGCTGATGGGCATCGGCGGCGGCGTTCTCAACAACACCTTCATGACGCTCTACGGCCGACCGATCCACCAAGCCGTAGCGACCTCGGCCGGCGTCGGCGTGCTCGTCTCGATCCCGGGGCTCCTCGCCTTCGTGGTCGGCGGCTGGGGGAGCCCCGACCTGCCGGCCTGGAGCCTCGGCTATATCAGCCTGCCGGTGATCCTGATCGTCGCGCCGCTGGCGACGCTCTTCACCCCGATCGGCGCGCGCCTCGCCCACCGGCTGACCAAGCGGCAGCTTCAGGTGGGCTTCGGCATCTACCTCCTCACCGTGGCGCTACGCTTCTTCATCAGCCTGGTCTAGACACGCTTTCCTGATCTGCGACCTGAAAACTCGGCTTCAGATCATTGACATCGCGGACCTATCCGGCGGCGAAGGCTTCGGGATTGCGGCGCCAGACCGACCGGTTCAGGCCGGCGGCCAGACAGACCCAGGCAAGATAGGGAACGAGCAGCCAAGCCGCGACGGCGTCGATCGGCGCGAACATCGCGATGTTGGCGAGGATCGCGGCGCCCAGGGCCAGAATGTCCGCGAAGGCGAGATCGGGCCGGCGCAGGCCGAAGAACAGCCAGGACCAGGCGGCGTTGAGGACGAGCTGGAGCGCGAAGATCGCGAAGGGCAGCGGCGCCAGCCCGACCGCCTCGTAGACCCGCCAGCCGCTCACGGCGATCAGGACGTAGAGCACGGTCCAAACGATCGGAAAGGTCAGGTTCGGCGGGGTCCAGGACGGCTTGGCGAGCCCGTTGTACCAGGTGCCCGGCTTGAACAGGATGCCGGTCGAGGCCACCGCAAGGACGATGACGAGAAAGGCGCCGAGGCTCAGGATGGAGGGCAGTGTCATGGCATGCAGCTTCTTCAGACGGTTGCGGCGGATTGCTAAGCTAGAACGTTCGAGAGGTCGCGGCCAGCCCCGCACGCGGCGCGGCGGGAATGAGCGCGATCTCTGTGCGGTTCGTGACAGGATCGACAGCATTTTGCGTGCATGCTTCCCCGACACGATGCGCCCAACCGGAGGAACCCGCCCGTGAATGCTCGACTCTGCCGCCTCGCCGCCGCCCTCGCCGTGGCGACCGTCGCTTTCGCGCCGCTCGCGCAGGCCGACGAGAAGCAGGATCTGAAGACCCTGCGCACCTGCCTCGGCGAGAAGTCCGAGGACGAGAACGCCTGCATCGACGTCGTCGCGAACCCCTGCATGGAGGAGCCGGACGGTTCCACCACGGTCGGCATCACCGAGTGCCTGTCGCGCGAGGAGGCCGCGTGGGACGTGCTTCTCAACGAGCGTTACGAGGCGCAGGTCAAGAGCGCCAAGGCGATGGACGCCGAACTGAAGGGTAATGCGGCCACAGAGAACGCGACCTCCGTGCTGGAGAGCCTGAAGACGGCTCAGCGCGCCTGGATCGCCTATCGCGACGCCGAGTGCGAGCGGCGCTGGGCGAACTATCAGGGCGGCACCATCGCGTCGAACGTCGCTGCCGCCTGCACCCGCGACATGACCGCGAGCCGCGCCATCGACTTCGCGCCCGACGCAGGCTGAGGTCGTTCACAGCGAGGCGTGCTGCCAGGCGTAAGCCGCGACGACGGCCAGGAGGACCGTCGCCAGCCCCATCTGCAGCGGCCGCAGGCGGGCGAAGAACAACGGCGCCTCGCCCCTGCGGGCGGCGCGCGGGTCGAGCACGCCGAGGCTCGCGAAGCCCGCGAGTTCGATGACCGACGCGGGAAAGGGAAAGCCCCAGGCAACGGCGAAGAGCGCGGCGATGCCGGCCAGGAACAGCCAGAGCATCGTCGCGATCTGCGCCGTCGTCGGCCCGCCCGGCTGGCGGAAGGACACGCCGCGACGCACGCCCGCGAAGAAGGTGAGCAGCGCCGCCCCGAAGATCAGGACGGCGTTCAGGATCAGGAAGGACAGGCCGCGCGGCGCAAGCCACAGCGACAGCGCGCCGACCGCGAGCGGAACGAGCGCCGCGTAGGCGAACAGGAAGCCTTCGGTCGGCGTGTCCGCCGGCTCGCTCGCCTCGATGCGTCGTGACCCCCCGGTATCGGTCATCATCCGTCCCCTTTCGGCACTTCCGCACCTCAACCGGCGCGGCAGGCACGCGTTCCACGCGGGATGGCGCCCGCGCGGTCACGCAGCCGGAGCGATCTGCCACAAATCTTGAATCCGTCAGAGGGGGTAAGGCTTTGCACCGGCCGGCCAAACCGGATAGCGGTCGGCGACGTTTTTCCCCCGAGCCGCAACACCGAGGCCGCATCGATGCAGAGCCCCATCCAGTTCATCGATCTCAACACGCAGCGCGATCGCATCCGCGCCCGCGTCGACGCCCGCCTCGCCGCCGTTCTCGACAGCGGCGCCTACATCATGGGGCCGGAGATCGCCGAGCTGGAGGACGGCCTGTCGCGCTTCGGCGGCATGGAGCGCACCATCGCCTGCGGCTCGGGCACCGACGCTCTCGCCCTGCCGCTGATGGCCTGGGGCCTCAAGCCGAACGACGCGGTGTTCGTGCCGAGCTTCACCTTCGCCGCGACCGCCGAGGTCGTCGCCTGGTTCGGCGCCGTGCCGGTCTTCGTCGACGTGTTCGAGGACACCTACAACATGGACCCGGCGAGTCTTCGCCGGGCGATCGAGGAAGCCCGCGCCGGCGGCCGGCTCAACCCGCACAGCGTCATCGCCGTCGACCTCTTCGGCCAGATTGCCGATTATGCCGCGATCCGCGCGATCTGTGACGAGTTCGGCCTCAAGCTGATCTCGGACGCGGCTCAGGGCTTCGGCTCGACCCGCGACGGCAAGACCGCCGCGCACTGGGCGGACGTCGTCGCGACGAGCTTCTATCCGGCCAAGCCGCTCGGCTGCTACGGCGACGGCGGCGCGGTCCAGACCAACGATGCGGAGCTCGACGCCGTGATGCGCTCGCTGCGCGTGCACGGCTCGGGTACCGACCGCTACGACAACGTGCGCATCGGCATGAACGCGCGCATGGACACGCTGCAGGCCGCGATCCTTCTGGAAAAGCTTGCGATCTTCCCCGAGGAGATCGAGGTCCGCATGCGCGCCGCCGCGCGCTACGCCGAGGCGCTGGGCGACGTCGTCGCCGTGCCGCGGTTGCCGGACGGCGTCGTCTCGACCTGGGCCCAGTATACGATCCGGCTGAAGCCGGGCACGCGCGACGCCTTCGCCGCCGCGATGCACGAGGCGGGCGTCCCCACCGTCGTCTACTATGCCCGGCCGCTCCACCGGCAGACGGCCTATGCGCACTATCCGCTTGCCGGAAACGGCCTGCCGGTGACGGATAGGCTAGCCGAGACGGTGATCAGCCTGCCGATGCACGCCTATCTCGACGAGGCAACCCAGGATCGCATCATCGCGGCCGTTCGCACCGCCTTGTGAAGCGGCAGCCCGGCTGCGACCGCCGTTCGGCGCAGCGGGCTCTGCACAGTGTGTAGGCAAGCCGCTCAAAGGTCACGCAGGACGCGAATCCCCGCGCAGTTCAGACTTGATTTTCGCCTCGGCGACTATCTCTTAGAAGAAGGTCCGAAGCGGAGTTCCCTGTGAAGCCTTTCGACGAAATGCTCCTCGACGGCGGCGGCGTCCGCCTGCCCTATCAGAGGTTCGAGGACTGGTTCGAACGACAGGATCACGCCGCCCTGATCGAAAAGAGCACGGAGGCGGAGAACGTCTTCCGCCGCACCGGCATAACGTTCAACGTCTACGGACAGGAAGAGGCCGCCGAGCGCCTGATCCCCTTCGACCTCGTGCCGCGGATCATCTCCAAGGGCGAGTGGGATCGGCTCGCCGTCGGCATCGAGCAGCGCGTCCAAGCGCTCAACGCCTTTCTCGCAGACGTCTACAACGAGAAGGAGATCATCAAAGCGGGCATCGTCCCGGAGCGGCTGATCTCCGGCAACGAGGCCTACCTGCCGCAGATGGAAGGCTTCAGGCCGCCGGCCGGGGTCTACACCCACATCATCGGCACCGACATCGTGCGGACTGCCGAGAACCAGTTCTACGTCCTTGAGGACAACGCCCGCACGCCGTCCGGCGTCTCCTACATGCTGGAGAACCGGGAAACGATGATGCAGATGTTTCCCGAACTCTTCGCGCAGAACCGCGTGCAGCCGGTCGAGACCTACCCGCACGACCTGCGCCGCTCCCTGGCGGCGGTTGCCCCGCCGGCCTGCGAAGGCGTGCCGACGGTCGCGATCCTGACGCCGGGCATCCACAATTCGGCCTATTACGAGCACGCCTTCCTCGCCGACAACATGGGAGTCGAGCTGATCGAGGGCTCGGACGTCGTGACGATGGACGGGCGCGTGAAGATGCGCACGACGGCCGGCTACCGGACGATCGACGTCCTCTACCGCCGCGTCGACGACGCCTTCCTCGATCCTCTCGCCTTCCGGCCCGAATCGGTGCTCGGCATTCCCGGCATCATGGACGTCTACAAGCGGGGCGGCGTCACTATCGCCAACGCGCCGGGTACCGGCATCTCCGACGACAAGGCGATCTATTCCTACATGCCCGAGATCGTCGAGTTCTACACGGGCAAGCCGGCGATCCTCCAGAACGTGCCGACCTGGCGCTGCGCCGAGCCCGACAGCCTCGCCTATGTCCTGGAGCATCTCGCCGAACTCGTCGTCAAGGAAGTCCACGGCTCCGGCGGATACGGCATGCTGGTCGGCCCTGCCGCGTCCAAGGCGGAACGCGAGGTCTTCGCCGCCAAGCTGCGCGAGAAGCCCGGCAACTACATCGCCCAGCCGACGCTGTCGCTTTCCACGGTTCCGATCCTCGTGGACAAGGGACTCGCGCCGCGGCACGTCGACCTTCGGCCCTTCGTGCTCGTGTCCGACAAGATCCGGATCATCCCCGGCGGGCTGACCCGCGTCGCTTTGAAGGAGGGCTCGCTCGTCGTGAACTCCAGCCAGGGCGGCGGGACCAAGGACACCTGGGTGCTGAAGGACTGATCGATGGCACTTCTCGGACGCACCGCCGCCGGCCTGTTCTGGATGTTCCGCTATATCGAGCGCGCCGAGAACATGGCGCGCATCGTGGATGCGGGCCTCAGGCTCTCCCTCACCAACCTGACCAGCGGCCCGGAAGAGTGGCAGTCGGTTCTCGTTTCGGCGGGCGCGGAAGCCGCCTTTCGCCGGAAGCACGCCGAGTTCGACCCGCAGAGCGTGATCGACTTCCTGATCCGCGACCGCGACAACCCGTCGAGCATCCGCTCCTCGATCGACACGGCGCGCTCGAACGGACGCATGGTTCGCACCGCCCTCACCCGCGAGGTCTGGGAAACGCTCAACGAGGCCTATCTCGCGCTGAAGGTCCGGCTGGAGCGCCCCGTCCCGGAGCACGAGCTTCCGCAGGTGATCGACCTCGTGAAGCGGCAGACCGCCCTTATCCGCGGCGCGTTCCACGGCACGATGCTGCGCAACGAGATCTTCGACTTCTGCAATCTCGGCGCCTTCGTCGAGCGCGCGGACAACACCGCGCGCATCCTCGACGTCAAGTACTGGGTGCTGCTGCCGACGCATTCCTCGGTCGGCTCGCCGCTCGATTCGCTGCAGTGGGCGTCGATCCTGCGCTCCGTCTCGGCGCAGCGCTCCTATATCTGGGAGTACGACGCCGAGTACCGGCCGATCGAAGTCATCGACTTCCTGATCCTCAACCGGCGCATGCCGCGATCCCTGGCCTATTCCAGCGCCTGCATCCTGGAAAGCCTCGGCTTCCTGGCGCGCAGCCACGGCTTCGACGCGGACTGCCACCGCACCGCGCAGGCGCTGAACGAACGGATGACGCGGCGCAGCGTGACGGAGATCATCGATGCGGGACTGCACGAATTCCTGGAGCAGTTCATCATCGACAACAATCGGCTCGCCAGCGAGATCGCCGAGAGCTTCAACTTCTACAAGTGACGCGCTCCACGCTGCACCGTTGCAGGCGGGTGACGGCGCAAGCTTGAGGCAGTCTCGGCGAGCCTATCGTCTTCCGGCCCGCTCGAAGGAGCGCTAACGAGCTGTAGCCGCCCGGCGGAGACCGGGCGGGCACGTCGAAAGAGGGCTCCCATGACCTATTGCGTCGGTCTCGCGGTCGATCGGGGCCTCGTCTTCATGTCGGACACGCGCACCAATGCGGGCGTCGACAACATCTCGACGGTCGGCAAGATGAAGACCTGGGAAGTGCCGGGCGAGCGGTTCCTGTGCCTGCTCAGCGCCGGCAACCTCGCGACGACGCAGGCGACCGTGTCGCTCCTTGAGGAGCGCCGCGTGGCGCCGGCCGAGCGCAAGCCGGCGATCCTCACGATGCCCTCCATGTTCCAGACCGCGAGGCTGGTCGGCGACACGCTGAAGGAGGTCATCGCCGAATCGACTCCGGCCGGCCCCAACGCCGACGGGCGCTTCACCGCGAGCTTCATTCTTGGCGGCCAGATCAAGGGCGGGCGTCCGCGTGTCTTCATGATCTATCCCGAAGGCAACTTCATCGAGACGACGCCGGACAACCCCTTCTTCCAGATCGGCGAGCACAAGTACGGCCGCCCGATCATCGTGCGCACCTACGATCCCGGCATGTCGCTGGAGGAGTGCGCCAAGCTGCTCCTCGTCTCGTTCGATTCGACGATCCGCTCCAACCTGTCGGTCGGGCTGCCGATCGACATGCAGTTCTACGAGACCGACTCGCTGAAGGCCGGCTATCGCCGCCGCTTCGACCGCCGCGACCCCTATTACGTCAGCATCTCCGAAGGCTGGTCCGAATCGCTGAAGAAGGCCTTCGACGACCTGCCGTCCTTCTCGACGGAGAGCTGACGCGGGGCCGCGTCAGTAGATGCCGGGGACGATCCGGGCGGTGCGCGCGCGATAGGCGCGGAACTCGTCGCCGAAGGCTTCCTCCATCATCCGCTCCTCCGGGCCGATGCGCAGGAAGAACAGCGTGCCGAAGCCGACGAGGCCGGACAGACCCGCCAGCCAGTTCGGCAGGAGCAGCGCCTGCGCCACGGCCATCGTCCAGAAGGCGAGGTACATGGGGTGGCGCAGCCGCGAATAGATGCCGCTCGTCACCAGCTTGTGGCCTTCGCGGATGTCGAGCGAGACCGACCACATCTTGCCGAGCGCCTTGTGCGTCAGCCGGAACAGGACGAGCGCGAAGGCGGCGGCGATGCAGCCGATGACGATCTGCAGGCCCGAGGGTTCGTAGGACAGGGAGCGCGGCCAGCGCGTCGCGGCGAAGATGCCGGGCAGGATGCCGAGGCCGGTCAGCGAGATCGCCATGCGCACTGTCTCGGCCGTACCGCGCTCCGAGGCGGCGACGCGGGCGCGCTTGGCCCGCCGCGCGAACGAGAAGCGGATCACGTACCAGCCGACGCCGAGAACGACCCAGGCGGCGACCCCGATGCTCGTCCAGCTCATCGCGCTGCGTCCCCGGCGGGCGCGGGACCCAGCGGCGGCAGATCGACGGAGCGCGCCTCGACGAAGCGCTGGAATGAGACGGGGCCGAACAGGATCATGTGGAACGCATAAGGGCGTCGGCGCTCGTTGCCCAGCACGAACTGCCGGTGCAGCCGGAAGAAGTTCAGCCGGACGCGACGGAAGGTCTCCGGCGTCAGGAGCTTGGACAACGAGATCCGCATCGTTTCCGGCATTCGCCCCGTCTCAATTCCGATCGAGCGGGCGGGATGAGATCGATAGAAGTTGATCGGATCGGTGATGGCCTGAACGTCGAGCCATAGAACACGATGGCGCGAAACGAGCGCCTCCACCGCCGCCCGCTGTTCGCGGCTCGCCGGATGCAGCGCCGTCTTCATGAGGCTCGATCCTACGGTCAGAAGGCCGAGTTGCGGCGGCACCGCGCCGATCCGCTCCAGCGCTTGAGCGAGCGCCGGCACGGCGAAGCTCGCGCCCAGGCTGTGCGCGGCGACGACGATCTCGTCGGCATCGTTGTCCGCCAGACGTTCGGTCAGGAGGTCCGCGAAGGCCGCGAGCCGCGCCTCGATCGCGGGCGAGCGGCCGCGGCAGAGATCCGCCGCCAGAGCCCAGTCGTCCAGGGCGACGAGAAGGTGAAAGCGCTTGTCCGCACGCTCGAACATGAGGGTGCCGACGGCGAGGCCGAGCGGCACGCTCCAGACGGCATGCCAGGCGGACAGGCCGGCCCAGGCCGGCAGCGTGGCGAGTGTCCCGCCGAAAGCGGCGACGACCGCCAGGAGGATCAGCGGGAACAGGAAGAACAGCGCGTAGCGCCAGCTCGTGCGGCAGTAGCGGAAGAACGTACCGCTGACGAGGAAATCGCCCATGGCGGCAAGGCCCGCGAGGATCCGGCGCCGCTTTGGACGCGCCGCATAATCGAGGACGATGTCGCCCCAGCCGCACAGGACGAGCTCGGTTTGGCTGCGCCAGCCCGCGCCCTCCCCGGTCCAGCGGGTTTCGGACAGACAGGCGCCCGGCCCGGCCGGATCGGCGCGGTCGAGCGTCAGGGATAGGTCGAAGGCGGCAGCGGTCTTCTCGGCGCCATGACGAAGGCGGCCGACATGGTCGGCCGCCTGCATGGGTTCGAATCCTGGAAACAGGAACACCAGCCGCCGCGAAACCGGGTCGATCATCGGGCCAGTCTGCGCGGGATGCGGGCGGAGCGCCGAAGCGCCCCGTACGGCATCAGGTGTTCATCGCCTTCAGCGTCTCGATGTAGTTCTTCGGGAAAAGCATCGGGCTGGGAGCCCGGTAGCCCATGTGGTTGGCAATCTTGCCAACGAAGCCCGAGCAGTTGGCGAGCACCGCGTGCCAGACCGGCGAATTGGCCTGGAGGTGGCGGATATAGGCGAGGACGTCGTTGTACTGCGCCCGGTTCAGGTTGATCCGCCAGTTGGCGGTCATGTACTCGTCCTCGAGGTCGCCGTCGCTCGCGCCGGTCTCGGAGGGCACGGGCACCATGTGACCGAGGACGTAGGGCACGTCGCTGGTCGAGGCCGGGTGCAGGCCGGCGACCTCGCGCGTGAGGATGTTGCCGGCGCGGTCACGCTTGCCGAACATCACGAAGGTATGGCCGTAGCTTTCCGCCGAGCGGGCGCGAAACTCGATGTAGTAGAGACCGTCGTCGACGGGCGCGTAGGCGTTGGCGGCGTAGTCGGCCGACGACGTCGAAGCCATCGCCATCGAGGCGTTCTCGTTGGTGGAGGCGCAACCGGCCATACCGAGGCAGACAAGGCCGAGGAAAGCCGTCTGGATCATCATCTTCATACGTTTTCGTTCCTTCGGACCGGCAGGCGCTCGCGGGGGCGCTCGTCCCGGCTTCTGACACGATGCTTAAGGCGTTGATTTACGAGGCACCATCGCGGAGTGAATGGCGTTCGCCCCCTCCTGCTCGACCTTTTGCGCGCCTGTTGCTTGGATGCAACAAACGCTGGGATCAGTACTGCTGCGCCACGGACGGAAAGTAGGGATCCAGCGGATCGGCTTCACGCGTCGGGTAGGCGTCGACGGCCGGCATGGTCGATCCGGTTTCCCGGGAATCGACGTAGGACTGCGCGCCATATCCGCCTTGAGACGAGCCATAGCCGCCCTGCGCGGCGGGGTAACCGCCGGATGCACCGCCACCCTGGGCCGGATAAAGCTGCTGCGGATAACCCGCCTGACCATTGCCGTAGGGCTGCTGCTGAGCCGGATAGGACTGCGACTGCGCCGGGTAGGACTGGCTCGGCATGCCGCCGACGCCGCCGCCCTCCATCGGCGCGCCCATGCCGGTCGCGCCCGTGTTGCTGGCGACGTATTGCGGCAGGTCATCGTCGTTCTCGCCGACGAGTGCCTCGTTGCCCTGCAGCACGACCACCTTCGCTCCGACCGGGATGCGGTTGTAGAGGTCGATGGCGTCCTGGTTCATCAGGCGGATGCAGCCGGACGAGGCGGCGGTGCCGATCGTCCACCACTCGGCCGTGCCGTGCAGGCGGTAGAGCGTGTCCTTGCCGTCCGCGTAGAGGTACAGCGCGCGCGCGCCCAGCGGATTGGTCAGGCCCGGGGGCATGCCGTTCTTGTACGGCTCCAGCTCGGGCTTGCGCTTGATCATCTCCGCCGGCGGATGCCAGCTCGGCCATTCGCGTTTTGTGCCGACCTTCGCCTCGCCCTTCCAGGACAGACCGGAGCCGCCCACGGCCACGCCGTAGCGCATCGCCATGCCGTTGGCCTCGACCACGTAGAGGAAGCGGTTCGGCGTATCGACGATCACCGTGCCGACTTCGTAGCCCTGCGCGTTGTAGGGCACGCGCTGGCGCAGGAAGCGCGGATCGACCTTGTCGACCGGGATCTCGACGAGGTGGTGGCCGTTGTCGTCCACGGCCGCGTAGTTCATCACGGAGTCCGGCGGCGTCGGTGCGCCGAACGCCGACTCGGCGGCGAGCTGGGTCTCGGGCGGCATCTGGGTCGCTTCGGGCGCGAAGGCGTCCTCGGTGAGAGAATCGTGCGTCAGGCAGCCCGACAGCGACATCGTCGCCGCGGCCATCAACGCGATCCGGCTCGTTTTCGACAGCATTCTCATGCGAGACCTTCCTCGACCTGCGGAACCTGGTGCCGCCCGGGCGCAACGCGTGCCCCCCGACGGGCGCCCGCGACGCTGCACCGCGATTCCCCGGTTTCGTCCGCAGCAAACCTGCAACAGTGTCAACCGTGTGGCACGGACAGGGTTTCTACTATGCTATTGGAGAACAATGTCCTAAGCAGACTGGCCTCGAAAACGGACCGCGTTTGCAGCGCGAAAGGCCCACGTAGGGCCGGACTGGCAGGAATCCTGCCGATGGCGCAAGCCTTTGCGGCGTCCTTGAGGGCGGCGCGCGTCACCCGTCCGAGCAAGCAGACCTGTTGCAGGACAGACACAGAGATCGACCGCGGAACGAGGACGCCGCGGCTCGGGATGAGGACCGGACATGAAGAATCTGATCGCGGCGGCCCTTTTTTGCGCGTCGCTCTCCGCCTGCGCCACGACGCAGCCGGACGTGGCACTGCAGCCGGTGGCTCGGGGCCCCTCGCCGGAGGAGGTGCGGAACGACAATCACTGCCGAGGCCTGCTGATGCAGCCCGGGACCTTCGTCTACGTCCAGTGCCGGCTCGCCATGGACGGCACCCAGCTCAAGCAGGAGCGCCAGTTCCGCGCCCGGCTGGAATCGGTCGGCGGCCCGCTCGCGCCCGACGTCGAGAACGCGATGCGCGCCGACGTCATCTGCAACTTCAACGAAGCGTCCAAGCTCTCGCAGCAGGTGGGCGACGCGCAGGCCCTCGCCTACCAGGCGCTCGGCAAGTGCCGCCGCCAGCGCGGCGTGCTTGAGCGCTCGGTCGCCACCTGGCTGCCGGGCCGCTTCGACGCCCTGGCCACCTACGAGCAGGATGCCGTCGGGCGGAACGTGACGACGATCAACGAGGCGCGGGCCTTCCCGACGACGCCTCCCCCCGGCGCGATGGCCGCGGCAGGCGCACCCGGCCCGGGTGGCATGCCGGGAGCCGGCGCGACCCAGCCGGTCGGCGGCCCGGCCGTGCCGACGGGCCAGCTCGCGCCGATGCGGGCCTACTGAGCCGCGGCGCGGCACGATCGCGTCGCAACCCATTGTTCACCACGCACGAAACGTTGGGGAGTTCGGGCAACGCGTGTTGCGCTGTTGCACTAGCGAGATGGCCTGGCTTGCCCCAATTTGCGCTGCATGCGTATTTCCTGAGGTGGCTTGGGCGCATTCAACGTTTGACAGTAGAGGATCCCTCTCAATGAAGAACATCATGGTTATCGCCGCTGTGTCGTTCGCGATGGCTACCCTCGCCGGCTGCGCCGGTGACGGCATCGGCAAGGGCGTCGGCAAGGGCAAGGGCAAGGGCCCGGTCGTCGTTGAAGAGCCGGCGCCGGTCGTGACGCAGGACACCTACGTCTCGAAGGGCTGAGCCCCGCCAAAACCAGCGGCGAGCGGGCAGCTTCCTCGAAGCGCCCCTCGCCTGTCTTCAGGCTCGTCGGTTCATCAGGACCGGCGAGCCTTTTCCATTTGAAACACTCGCGCGCAGTCGACATCGAGCGCCAGCCCGGTGCGGCGACCGAATCTCAGGGATCGCGGCGCAGGCCCTTGGCGGCGAGTTCGTCGAGATAGGTCTGCCAGCGCGCGTCGCGATTCGCGCCGAGCTCGGACAGGTAGCTCCAGGTGAAAAGGCCGCTGTCGTGCCCGTCGTCGAAGACGATTCGCACGGCGTAATGGCCGATCGGCAAAACGTCGCGGATCGCCACGGCGCGCTTGCCGCCCACCGTCACGCGCTGGTCCGGAGCGTGGCCCTGCACCTCGGCCGAGGGCGACATGACGCGGAGCATCTCGGCGGGCAGTTCGTCCCGCGAGCCGCCCTTCCAGACGATGAGCAGGGTTCGACGGTCGGGCGAGATGCGCAGCTCTTCGGGAACTTGCGTGGGTGACGACATGATTCGTGGCCTTTGAGCTGAAGGGAGGACGCCCCGCGGAGGGTCGCTCCGCTTGACCGCGCCCACCCCTGCTTCCACATTCGGGGGATCAGCACGGGAGAATGCGCCCTCCGGGGCGGTTATGTCATGGATCAAGCCGAGAACATCAAGCTGGACAAGGCCCCGGCCGCGGCCCGTCCGCAGATGATCGATCCGTTCAAGCGACCGATCACCTATCTCCGGGTCTCCGTCACCGACCGTTGCGACTTCCGCTGCGTGTACTGCATGGCGGAGGACATGACGTTTCTCCCCAAGCGGGACCTCCTGACGCTCGAAGAGCTCGACCGCCTGTCGAGCGCCTTCATCGCCAAGGGCGTGCGCAAGCTTCGGCTTACCGGCGGCGAACCCTTGGTGCGGCGCGGCATCATGCAGCTCATCCGCTCCCTGTCCCGGCACCTGGACAGCGGCGCGTTGGAAGAGCTGACGCTGACCACCAACGGCTCGCAGCTCGCGCGATTCGCTTCCGAACTCGCCGATTGCGGCGTCAGGCGAATCAACGTGTCCCTCGACACGCTCGATGCCGGCAAGTTCAAGGCGATCACGCGCTGGGGCGACTTCGACAAGGTGATGGGCGGCCTCATGGCCGCGCG
>CANJKV010000002.1 GCA_947474855.1 Aurantimonadaceae bacterium
ACTGCCCGGCCGACGCCGCGACGCGGTCCTGCGTGAACAAAGGCCGCATCCGACCCTTCACGTCGCGCAACGACGCCGCCCAAAGCTCCAGCGTCGCCTCGATCGATGCCACCATCGCCATGACCTCCTCGTCATGGCTCCCTATCGATGCAGACTTCCATCACAAACGCAACTGTAGTGCTAGGTTCCCAAGCCCGACAAGCACCGACATCAGCGACCGGGAAATGGCCGTCATCGTGCTCGTAAAGTCGCTGTAGACCCTGATGGTCGGCACCACGGACGCACCGAGGGCCGCGTTGTTCTCGGCGGTGAAGTGGATGCCGTCGACGCCGGCGGTCGTGACGACGCTGCCGGCGTCGAAGACGTCGATCTTCATGAAGTCGGCCATGGCGCGGTACTGGCCGGCGAGCCCGGCGGACTTCTCGTGCCCGCCTTCGAACATGTCATGGAACCAGCGATCGGGCATCGCCGCGAGTGGCGGGGGCGCGACGACGAGGACTTTGGGCGCGGGGTAGACTGTCCCGACGCCGCCGCCGGAGGTCAGCACTTGGATCGCGAGCTTCTGCATGCCCATCTCGATTTTCTACGGGCTGCGGCGACAGTAGCTCTTGGTGTCGTTCGTGCCGAGCATGAGCGTCACGAGGTCGAGCGGCAGATGGCTGGCGAGCGCGGCGGGCAGATAGGCCGAGCCGCTGAGCGGCGGGTCGACGGGGCCGTCGATCGAGGTAGTGCGAGCGCCGAGCCCCTCCTCGACGATCTCGTAGCCCTCCCGAGCTCGGCGGCCATCCCGCCGGTGTGGCGCTGCTTCCAGGAAAATTGCGTGGTTGGCGCCCCGGCGGGCCTCGCGACCTGAAGTGGCCGGCGAAGCGGGCTGGGATGGCGCAGCCGGCCACGGCACAGCTGCGGGTGCCGGCGGTTTGTAGCCGAGGGCGGAATGCGGACGGCGTGTGCTGCAGTGCTGGCGTCAGCTCCCCTCGGATGCTCCCCCTATGACGAGCCGATCCTCACCATCTTCTCGATTTCGCCTCTCGCCAGCGTTCGGGCGAAACGCCGCGCATGCACTTGAACTGCGCGGAGAAATGGAAGGCCGAGCTGAAGCCGAGGAGCCAGGCGATCTCCTTCAAGGGCTTCGCAGTGTTGTCGAGGAGGTCGACCGCTCGCTCCATCCGCAGCCGCATCTGGTACTGCTTCAGCGACGCACCGGTCTCGCGCAGGAACAGCCGCCGGAGGTGTGGGTAGCTGATCCCGAGATCGGAGGCGATCGCCTCCACCGGCGCGCCGGTGGTGCAGCGCTCCATGAGAAGGAGACGTGCGCGGTCGACGACGCTCGGACCAGCCCCGTTCCCCTGCCCCTGGCATAGAAGCGCGAGCATCTGCAGCGCGAGGGTCGAGAGCACGGGCTGTTCGGCCAGGGCGTCGCCGCGGGCTCGGGCATGAACCGCATCAAAGACCTCCGACACCTCGCCATGCGCCTTGCGCCCGGGCTGGTCCATGCGCAGGAAGCCGGCCGCCCGCATCTGGTCGAAGGCGCTGCCGCTGCATTCGATCCAGTGCTCCACCCAGCCCGTATCGAGGTCCGGTGCGTATCGGTGCCACATGTCCGGCATCAGGATGAACATCTGCCCTGCCGCGATGCGGGCCTCGCGGCGCTCCTTCCCGAACTCGATCCGACCTGCCCCTTCCGAGATGAGCACTATTTGATAGGCCCGCAGGATGCGGCCTCGCTCCCACTCGAAGTGGTGGTCGTCGGGGTGCCGGGCCGGCGGATAGGAGATGCCCGGTCCGATACGGGTGAAACCCGCCGACAGGAGAGTGCACCCCCAAGCGGAGCACAGCGGATTGGTGGGAAGATAAACGTAGTAGTTTATCGAATCGCGGTCATTCATGGATCATATTATGTATGTCGATGCCCATTTTGGATAGGGCTTAGCGCGGCCGAGCATCCGTTTCGCGGCTAAAGTGGCTCCCAGCGGTGCGCTCGGCTCGACGTCGAAGACCGCGGATCGTGCCCGGGAGAGCGCGAGTGGGAGGAACGACATGAAGACCCTGAGAATGCTGCTTCTCGCCGCGGCCTGCCTGCCTGTGTCCGTCGCGCCAGCGCAGGACTTCCACGGCTTCGATCCCGCCGGGTTCGACGGCGGGATGCTGAGCGCCGAGGCGCTGAAGGCGATGGCGGAGGACGCCGCGAAGGCGACGCCGCCACGCAATGGCGAACGCCTCGTCATCGGCTTTGCCAACCTTCAGCGCGACATTTCCTTCGGCGTGCTCGTCGAGCAGGGCATCGTGAAGAACGCCGAGGCCGCCGGCGTCGAGCTCGTGATCGCCGACAACCGCCTCGACGGCCCGACGGCGCTCGCCAACGCCAACTCCTTCGTCCAGCGGGGCGTCGACTACGCGATCGAATTCCAGACCGACGCCAATTTCGGGCCGGCGGTCATGCAGGTCTTCGACGCCGCCGGCACGAAGGTCACCGCGATCGACATCCCGATGCCGGACGCTGGCTTCTTCGGCGTCAACAATCCGCGCTCCGGCTTCATGGGCGGGTCGTTCCTGGCGCACGAGGCGAAGACCGCCTACGGCGACCGCGTGAGGGACGCCTATCTCGTGATCGGCGCCCTGCCCCAGTCCGGCGCCATCCCGCGCATGCGCACCGACGGCCAGCGCGCCGGCTTCCTCGCCATGACGCCGGGCTTTCCAACCGACCGCGTGATAGAGATCGACACGAAGAACACGCTCCAGGAAGCTTATGCGCAGATGTCTAACGTCATCGGGCGCATTCCGCCCGGCGCGCCGATCCTGATCATCGCCATCAACGACCAGGCGACGGTGGGCATGCTCCAGGCGGTGCGCGCTGCCGGCCGCGTGGACGACGCCATCGCGGTCGGCAACGGGGCCGACGAGGCGCAGGCCATCGCCACCGACCCCAAGCTCGTCGGCGCCACCGGCTCCTTCCCGTCGAGCTACGGCAACTATCTCGTGCCCATCGCGCTCGCCACCCTCGCCGGCAAGCCGGTGCCGCCGGCCGTCTTCGTGACCCACGAGATCGTCACCAAGGCGAACGTCTGCCAGTTCTATCCCGAGCAGCCCTGCTCGGGCGAGCCGACGACCTACCGCTTCCCCGAGCCGCAGTTCGAGAGCTACCTCGTTGAACTGCGCAAGCAGGACTGGCTGAAGGGCTACGAAGCCCTGCTGCCGTCGAACTGAGGACCGGGAGGATGTCGTCGCCCGATCGCGGCGCGGTCGCTTCGGCGCGCCTGCTCATCGAGGCCGTATCGAAGGCGTTCGGCGGCGTTCCGGTGCTGCGCGAGGTCGACCTCGAAGCCGGCCCCGGCGAGATAGTGGCGCTCCTGGGCGCCAACGGGGCGGGCAAGTCCACCCTCATGAAGATCCTGTCCGGGATCTACGCCGCCGATGCAGGGCGCATCCTCGTCGACGGCAAAGCGGTCTCGATCCGCTCGCCGCAGGACGCGATCGCCGCCGGGATCCGGCTCCTGCCGCAGGAGATCTCCGTTCACCCCGACCTCACGGTCGCGGAGAACATCGCGATCGCGGCCCTGCCCTCGCGTCGCCGGCTGGGCGTGCCGTTCTTGTCGCGCCGGGAGATTGCGGCGCAGGCGCGCGCACTCCTCGACCGCCTCGGCCTTTCCGAGATCGCCGCAGACCGGCGCATGGGCTCGCTCGGCCTGCCGCAGCAGCGCATCGTCGAGATCGCCCGCGCGCTCGTCGGCAAGGCTCGCATCCTCATCATGGACGAGCCCACGGCCGCGCTCGCCGAGGCCGAGGCGGAAGCGCTGTTCCGCGTTCTCGACCAGCTCAAGGCCGAGGGCGTGACGATCCTCTACATCTCGCACTATCTCGACGAGGTGTTCCGCTTGTCGGACCGCGTCGTGGTTCTCAGGGACGGTCGGATCGCCGGATCCTTCCGCACGGCCGAAACCTCGCCCGACGAGGTGCTGACGGCCATGCTCGGGGCGATGGCCGGCGAGCTGTTTCCGCGCAAGGCGGCCCCCGGCAGGCCCGGCGACGTCGTTCTCGCCGTGGATGCGCTGAGCCTGCCCGGCTGGATCGCGGACGCATCCTTTGTTTTGCGCCGCGGCGAGATCCTCGGGGCCTTCGGCCTCCTCGGCGCGGGGGCCGAGAAGGTCGGCCGCGCCCTTTACGGCGCGGAGCCGGGCGCGCGCTTCGCCGCCCGCCTGGCGGGCCGTCCGTTCAAGCCCGCCTCGCCTCGCGAGGCCATCGCGGCGGGCTTCGGCTTCGTCGCCGCCGAGCGCAAGCGGGAGGGTCTCGTCGCCGGCCTGACGGTGCGCGAGAACACCACCCTCCCCTTTCTCGGCCGCTTCGTGCGCAGCGGCTTCGTCGAGCGTCGCCACGAGAGCGAGGTCACGAGCAACTGGATCCGAACCTTGAGCGTGCGGACTTCGGGGCCCGAGCAGGAAATCCGCTTCCTGTCGGGCGGCAACCAGCAGAAGATCTGCCTCGCCCGCTGGCTGGTCGGCGATCCCAAGGTGCTCGTTCTGGAGGAGCCGACGCGCGGCGTCGACCTCGGCGCGCGCCGCGAAATCTACGCCGAGATCCGCCGGCTCGCGGATGCCGGCCTCGCGGTTCTCCTGGTTTCGGGCGACGCGGAGGAAACGGCGGGACTGTGCGACCGCACCCTCGTTTTCCGCGAGGGGCGGATCGCGGCCGAGTTCGGCGGCGAAACCGGCCCGCGCGACCTCCTGCGCATGGCGGCGGGCCACGACGACGCGCCGGCCGCCGCCGGCCGCCGCTCCGCCCCGCAGCCGCCATCCCTTCAAACAGGAGCGCCGCTCTGATGCAGGCTTCGATCACGACCTCCCCCGCCGCGCCGAGGGGCCGGCGCCTCCTCGCGCAGCTCGGGCGCCCGGCCGCCGGCCTCGTCGTCCTCCTCGTCTTCTACATCCTCATCGTCGCCGCCTTCTCGCTGCTGTCCCCCTACTTCCTGTCGCTCGGCAACCTGTCGACGATCGGCACCAACATGGCCTTCATCGGCCTGATGGCGGCGGCCGGAACGCCGCTGATCATCGCGGGCGGGCTTGACCTGTCGGTGGCGGCCGTCGCGGGCCTGGCGGGCGTCGTCGTGGCGCTCCTGGCGGCGCTGGGGCTGAACATCTGGGTTGCCTGCCTCGCCGCCCTCGGCGCGGGCGCCCTCCTGGGAGCGGTCAACGGCCTCATCGTGACTCGGCTCGGCCTCAACGCCTTCATCGTCACGCTCGCCACCATGAGCATCGTGTCGGGCCTTGCCATGGTGCTGACGGGCGGCCTGTCGCAGCCGCTCTTCATCCCGGCCTTCAACTGGCTGGGCTCCGGGCGCGTTTTCGGCATCCCCTTCCCGGTCCTCCTGACCTTTCTCGTCTTTCTCGCCTTCTGGGTCGTGCTGGCCCGCACCCCCTTCGGCCGGCACGTCTTCGCCACCGGCGGCAACCCGGAGGCCTCCGCGCTTCTCGGCGTGCCGGTGCGGCGCGTCCAGATGACGCTCTACGTCCTGTCGGGCCTGTCGGGTGCGATGGCCGGCATCATCCTCGCCGCCATGCTCGGCGCCGCCGCCCCGAACGCCGCCGGCCAGCACCTCCTGACCATCGTCGCCGCGATCATCCTCGGCGGCACCAGCCTTTTCGGCGGCCGCGGCTCGATCTGGGGCACGCTCGTCGCCGTGCTGATCCTCGGCACCCTCGCCAACGGCCTGACGCTCCTGAACGTGTCGAGCTTCTGGCAGGACGTGACGCGCGGCGCGGTGCTGCTTCTCGCCGTCGGACTCGACCAGCTGCGCGTCCGCCTCAAGGCGTGACCTCATCCCATCGATGGAGACGAAGATGACCCGACGCACGCTGAAGGCGGGCCTGTTCGGCATCGGCCTCAACACCTACTGGCCGCAGTTCCCCGGCCTCGAAGAGCGGCTCAGGGGCTACGTCGACGAGGTGGCGGACAAGCTCGCACGGCCGGGCGTGACCGTGGTCAATCTCGGCCTCGTCGACGAGTCTCACGCCGCGCTGGAGGCCGGGCACCGCTTCCGCGAGGCCGACGTCGACATCATCTTCCTTTACGTGACGACCTACGCCCTGTCCTCCACCGTCCTGCCGGCGGTGCGCCGGGCGGGCGTGCCGGTGATCGTCCTGAACCTCCAGCCGGCGCCTGCCATAGACTATGCCGCCTTCAACGCGATGGGCGACCGCACGGCGATGACCGGCGAATGGCTTGCCCACTGCGCCGCCTGTCCGGTGCCGGAGATCGCCAACGTCTTCCGCCGTGCCGGCATCGCCTTCCACCAGGTGACGGGCATGCTGCGAAACGACCCGCATGTCGAGGCCGAGATAGAGGGCTGGATCGAGGCGGCGCGCGTCGCCCACGTCATGGCTCACAACCGCCTCGGGGTGATGGGCCGCTACTACAACGGCATGCTCGACATCTATTCCGACATGACCCTGCAGTCCGCCGTCTTCGGCACGCATGTCGAGATTGTGGAGATCGACGAGCTGGCGGAGCTCCGCCGAGCCGCCACCCCGGCCGAGATCGATGCCTGCCTGGCCGAGATCGAGGCCGAGTTCGACGTCCAGCCGGACTGCGAGCCGGCCGATCTGCACCGCGCCGCAGCCACAGCGGTGGCGCTGCGCCGGTTGGCGGAAGCCCACGACCTCGGCTCGCTCGCCTACTATTACGAATCGACGCCGGGCCACGAGCACGAGGACGTCGGAACGTCGGTGATCCTCGGCTGCTCCATGCTGACGGCGCGGGGCGTGCCGGTGGCGGGGGAATACGAGGTCAAGAACGTTCAGGCCATGAAGATCATGGACGCTTTCGGCGCCGGCGGATCCTTCACCGAATATTATGCGATGGACTTCGCCGACGACGTCGTCCTGATGGGCCATGACGGGCCGGGGCACATCGGCATCGCGCAAGGGCGCACCAAGGTGCGGCCGCTCAAGCTCTATCACGGCAAGGTCGGGGCCGGCGTCAGCGTCGAGATGTCGGTCCGGCACGGGCCCGTGACGCTGTTGTCGGTTACGGAGGAAGGGACCGGGCTCAAGCTCGTTTGCGCCCAAGGCGAGTCGGTGCCGGGCCCGATCCTGGAGATCGGCAACACCAACAGCCGCTATCGCTTTCCCCTCGGCGCCCGCCGCTTCGTGGAGGCATGGAACGCGGAAGGACCCGCCCATCACTGCGCGATCGGCGTCGGCCACATCGCGGACCGGCTGGAGAAGTTGGCGCAACTCCTGAGGCTGCCGATCGCACGCGTGTGCTAGCTGTTTGGCGGCAGAACGTCGTTGCGATCGGGTTCGTTGTGCACAGGAGGAACAGGCTTGGCGCTTTGCCCGCCTGAGCCTCTCGAGGCCCGGCGAAATCTTTGCCCGCGCATCGACCGCTATCGTTTCGAGAGCCATTCCAGGGGCCGGGCCCGAGGGGTTAGCGGCTGCCGACTACGCCGTTCTTTCCTCGCATCTGCGAGCATCGCGCCGGAACGAGGGCGCAGCCCTATCGGCAGGCGGCGGATAGGAGACTGATCGATGGTGTCTGCCAGCGGCCCTCCTTCGCTAGGCGCTCGCCCGCGCGGGAAGCGGATAGGAGGCGATCGAACAGGCATCCCTGGCCGAGATGGCTGCCGGCCCGCTTCACCAGTCCGAGATGCTCGACCATCTCGATGCCTTCCGTCACGATGCGCAGGTCGAGGATGTCGTGGCGCAGGGCGACTTCGAACAGGTCGCCGTCGTCCGGCACGTTCTGCAGCGGGAGCTGAAAGCGCATGAGTTCGCTGGCTGCTTGCGAGAAGTCGAAGGCGCTGTTGTAGCGCGACGCCTCGCTGATCCGCTGCTGATAGCGGACCGCGAGGATGGAGGAGGCGACGGCGAGAAGCGCCAGCACCCCGGTGATGCAGACGAGGCCGAGACGTAGATGCGGGAAGCTCGTCGGCAGCTTGGTGCTGACGTGGAGGAAGATCAATGTCGCCGAGACGGGTAGACTGCGTGTAGGGCCGTTCGGCGAAAGCGGTCATGGTTTCGTTCGCCGAACCAAGGCTCGACACGCCGAGGTACCCCGCGCCGGCCAGCATCAGGAGTGTTCCGGCGAAAGCGCCCGCAAATTTTGCAGTGATCGTCAGCCGCATGACACTCTGGCCCTATGTCGCGCTGGGAACGTTCGTTTCGAGAATAAGGTTGGACGCGAAATTTCCATCTATGCGGCAAAACTTATGCAAGGTTTTTTGGAAGTCTAAGTGATTATCAGTGTCCCTTATAATCGCCTCTCCGCTTGGAAAAAACGCCTTTAAGAAAGTAGCGCAAGCGAAGGATTACTTATCCATCCGGCATCCTGGGGGTTCCGATCTACCCTGCCTGGCAGGCGCGAGCCTCCACGAAGTCATAGCATCGGACCTGGAAGGGCGGCTCGGGCCGAAGCCGTGGGCACGAGCCGTCGTTCGACCTAGCCGTCACGTCCTGATCCGCTCGGTCGTGTCCCTTCGCCGCTCGAGGGGCCGGGACCGACACGCGACGAAGGTCGGCTTTCCACTCGGTTGATCGCCCGACGGAGCTATCGCTTCTCGTCGACGTGTCGCCGCAAGACGGCGACGATGTATGTCGCCAGGGACAGCCCCTCGCCTTCGGCCAATCCGCGGAGGCACTCCCGATCCTTGTCCGAGAGACGGATCACGAGCGGTTTGCGGACCTCGTCCTGCGGCTTCCTCGGCCGCCCCATCACGCCCGACGACGTCTTCTTAACCATGACGGCAGCCGCCGCTGGATTCACCTGCCGAGATCATTATCTTGATTTTTGAGAATACGAAAAGTCGGAGCCGACTTCTGGCCCGGCCGCGGAGAAGAGGTCCAGCGATGCTGCAGCAAGTCGAATTCATCCCGTCGCCCCTCCCGATCAAGCCCGCCGTCGGCGATAGCTCGATCGGGGTGCGCGCGTCCACGACGTTCGACAGCGCCAAGAACGACCGCACGATGCTCGCCACGGGACGCCTGCAGCTCTCGCTGCTCCGCTTCCTCGAGGCGGAGCCCTGCGTCCAGGCGTTCGAGACGCTGCCGGACGGGGCGGTCGACATGCGCTATTGGGGTGGGCGCGTGATCGTGGCGGCGCTGCCGTCGGGCGGACTTGAACGGTCGGCGGCGTTCGCGCTGCGTCGCCGCTACGCGGCTTCGGGCCGGCGCCTCGTCCTGATCGCGGAGCGGCGCCTCGCCGCCTGGCCGCGTCGCGAGACCTGCCGTCTCGTCGCCGAAAGCGGGCACGCCCCCATCTCCGCCACGGAGCGCCTGATCGTGCTCGAGGCGGTCGAGGACGCCGGGGGCGAAAGCTGCCTCGGAGACCTCGCCTGCCTGCTGCCGCAGCGGGACGATCCGGTCGCCTCGATCCTCTCTCTCGTGCCGGCCGGCGTCCTGCGCATCGAGCTCGACCGCCCCGTCTCGGCGACGTCGCGCATCTCCATCTTCGACCCCTTCCGCCTGCCCTCGTGAGAACGGGCGCGCTTGGGCGATCCCTCGGGCTGCGCGCCTTCACCTTCCCGCCCGTTCATCCCACCCGGAACATTCGCAGGAAACCTCCGATGAGCTTGCCATACTTCGTCCCGGGCATCCCCGACGGGGAGAGCCTTCCCGACCTCGCGGCGCTGGAGGCGCTCGTCGCCGACCTGCGGGCCTACGCCGAGGGTCGCGTCCCAACCGAGGCCGAACTCGCCACCGCACCCCTGCTGTCTCATTGGTTCCCGATGCCGGACACCTGGTCGACCCGTCTGGCGGGCCGCGTCGTGGGCCACCCGAGGGTCCGGCCCGGCGACGGCGTCACCTCGAGGGTCTACGCCGTCGATCGATCGTACCGGTGGATGCGCAGCTACAGCCGTCTCTGGCGACTCGGTCCGCAGATGGGAGCGGACGACAACGTCCGCTCCCACTGAGCCTAAACCTCCTCCCGTCACCGATCCTCCGCCGCCGCCTCAGGAGAACCCATGCTCGACCCGGTCATCGACAGGCCCGATCACGAAAAGCTCCTTCGCGGCAGACCCGCCGGGAGAGAAGAGGAGTCGACGCCCGGCGTCCTCGCAAGGCGTTTCGTCGGCATCCTCCTCAAGAACGCCCACAAGGGTCGGAAGACGGAGGAGCGCATCGTCGGGGCGTGGCGGCACCTTCCCGATTTCGAGGATCTCGACGCGGACGAGGGAGAGGAGCCCGAAGAGGTCGGCAGCGTCACGCTGGCAGTCGACGAGGCGGCAGCGGCGATCCTTCTCGCCGACTGCCTGGAGGCCGAGCCGGCAATCACGGGATCCTTCCGGAGCGGCTCGCCGGTCGTCGTCGTCCAGGCGCCCGACGCTCGATCCCGTCCGTGGATGGACCACGTCCTGAAGGTGTGCGTCCTCGGCCGGTCGACGCCTGTCCTGACGGAACGGCAGCTCGACTCCATGCTCCTCTCGCCTCGCGTCCTCAAGAGGCGACACGCGGTGATCATGGACTGCGACGTCGAGAAGCGCGAGCGCGAGAAGCTCGACGAGCGCGGAATGACCGCGCTCTCGCTCGGACTGCCGGTCTGCGTCGTTTCGACGGACGTCGGCCGCAACGTCCCCGCTCGGATCCGCTCGGCCGCCGACCTCGCAATCTTTCCCGGTGGGTGGAAGGCGAGCAGCCTGTCTCTGATGATCGAGGCAGTGACCGGGGATAGCGTCATCGTGTCCGAGGAGTCGTGGCTGGCTTCCGTGACGCTCGACGATCTCCGGATGTCGGTGTCCAGCCAACGCGGCGGAGAGGAATCCTTGGCGCGTCTGCGCGTCGTCGCGACGACGCGCAGGGCGCAGGAGGCGGAGGTTCCCGAACTGATTTCTCTCTCCGGATATGGCGATGCACGACGCGTGGGTCTCGAGATGGTCCAGGACCTGCACGATCTGCGCGAAGGCAGGATCGGGTGGGCCGACGTCGGACGCGGTCTCGTCCTGGCCGGTCCTCCGGGGGTCGGCAAGACCTTCTACGCCCGCAGCTTCGCCAAGAGCGCCGACCTGCCGCTCGTGATCGCGTCCCTCGCCCAATGGCAGGCGTCGGGAGACGGCCATCTGGGCGATTGCCTGAAGGCCATGAAGCTATCCTTCGCCGAAGCGAGAGCCTGCGCTCCATCCGTGCTGTTCATCGACGAACTCGACTCCCTGGGCGACAGGGCGACGTTCCATCATCAGCATCGCGACTACAGCTCCCAGGTCGTCAATGCGCTTCTCGAGGAGCTGGACGGCGCGGCCGACCGGACCGGCGTGGTGGTCCTCGGCGCGACCAACCATCCGGATCGCATCGATCCGGCGATCCTGCGCGCCGGTCGTCTGGACCGCCTCGTCCACATCGGCCTGCCGGACACCGTCGATCTGATGGGCATCCTGCGCACCCAGCTGGGCCCCGAATTGCCCTTCGCCGACCTGCGCCCAGCCGCGCTCGCCGCTCGGGGCGGCACCGGCGCCGACGCAGCGTCCTGGGTGCGTCGCGCCCGCGGCGTCGCACGGCGTGCCGGCCGCGACCTCGATATGCAAGACCTCCTGGATGCCGTGATGGAAGGGCGCGAAAGGCTGGCCGTCGGATTGCGCGAGAGGGTGGCGTTGCACGAGGCCGCACATGCCTGCGCCGTGATCGCGCTCGGCGTCGGATCCGTGCACGGGATCTCCATCCTCGACAACGGCGGGATCACCGTCGTGGAGCATGGCCAGATGCTGGTGACCCGCGACGACGCCGTGGGGATGATCGTCCACAGCCTCGCCGGACGGGCCGCCGAGATCGCGTTCTTCGGGGCGGCGTCGTCGGGAGCAGGCGGCGACGCATCGTCGGATCTCGCGCGGGCCACTCGCGTCGCCTTCGCGATCGAGGGCTCATGGGGGCTGGGCGAGGCCGGCCCGATCTGGATCGGCGATGCGCAGGACGTCTCCGCGGTCATGCGGGTCTCGGCTCTCGTCGAGCCGGTTCGCCGCTTGCTCCTGCACGGGGAGACCGAGGCCCTACGCCTCGTCGAGGCCAACCGGGAAGCCATCCGTCGCTGTGCCGACAGACTCCTGGAGACTTGGCACATGGATGCGGACATGGTGGCGCGGGCGCTCGGCCCCATCCCCCACTTCACCGTCGCCACCCTCGTGGCGGAACGTGGACCTCCCAAACGCGACGGGAGCGCGTCGCGCACGTGAAGGCCTCCGATCGGCCCGCCGGCCCGATCCCGCCGCAACTCGGCGGTGCGCGGACCTCGATCGTCCCGCACCGGAGGCAGGGCGATCACGTCGACCCGGACGATGCCGCGCCCGATCCGGAGGAGGACCTGCGCTGCAAGCTCGTCGCGCTGGCCCGCACCCTGGCGCGGCAGATGGCACGTACCGACCACAAGGCCATGGCCGCCCGAGTCGCAGCCATGCGGGCTCCGCGCGAGAGGTCGGAGCGGCCGAAGGCCAAGACTCCCGACGCGTGACCTCGACGATCCGGTCGGGCCGAAGCCCTGCCGGATCGCGTCCCGCTCCGAGCCGAAGACCTTGCGCGTCGCGATACGGCACCGACGCCCTCTTCCTTTCCCCTCGAACGATCCGAGCGACTTCCGCGCCATGCCCGGCCGGAGGCCTCCCGTTCGCGCATCATGGAGATTTCCGATGCAGGTCGACCTGTTCCATGCCGCTCCGACCTTCGAGGCGTTCCCGCCCGACCACCGGGCCGGCAATCCGTCCGCGGACCTTCGGCTTCCGCACGACGAGGTGCTGGCGCGTCGCCTCGAGCGCACCGGGCGCTATCGGATCCTGCGTCGCCTCGAACCGCGTCAGGTCGGAGGCCGGTTCGGCGAGGATGGCCCTGCCGGTCGGAAATTGGGAATCGTTCTGGACACCGAGACGACCGGTCTCGACCCTCGCCGCGACGAGATCGTCGAGATCGGCATGGTGGCCTTCACCTTCGACGCCGACCATGGCGTCCACGACGTCGTCGGCGTCTTCGGCGGACTACGGCAACCGTCGCTGCCGCTCCCTGCGGAAGTGTCGCGCCTCACGGGGATCACCCCCGAAATGCTCGAGGGCAAGTCCATCGACGCCCAGGCCGTGGCCGACTTCGCGGCTTCCGCCAGCATCGTCGTAGCGCATAACGCGAAGTTCGACCGTCCCTTCTGCGAGCGCCTGTTTCCCGGCTTCGAACGGCTTCCCTGGGCGTGCTCGGTAGCGGAGGTGCCTTGGAGGGCGCTCGGCTACGAAAGCAGCCGACTCGAGCATCTCGTCCATCGCGTCGGGCTGTTCCACGACGGACATCGTGCGGTCGACGATTGCCATGCCCTCCTCGAGGTTCTCGCCGTCGGTCGACCAGGCCTCGAACGCACGCCGTTCCAGATGCTGATGAAATCCTCCGCGTCCGTCCGGGTCGAGATCAGGGCGGAAGGCAGCCCCTTCAGGATGAAGGACGCCCTGAAGGAACGCGGCTATCGCTGGAGCGACGGCTCCGACGGCCGCCCCAAGACATGGCGGATCGAAGTTGCCGAGGACGCGGCCGAAGCCGAGCTGCGCTTCCTCCGCGAGATCGTGTACCGTTCCCAGGCCGAGATACCCTGCCGGCGCCTGGGGGCGCTCGAGCGCTACCGCTGACGTGGCCCTCACGCCGACGGCGGCCCGGAACGATCGATGACACTTGTCGGGGGCTTCCTCGACGGTCTCACGCGAGGACTTCCGGAGCGGCGGTCGATCCGCCATACTGCAATGCACAATCGATGGAGAGGACGGACATGCTGGGATCGGCCGCAAGCCTCGGCGCAGCACAGGTCGTTCGGGCGCTCTCGCTGCCGGAACAGCTGAACGCCCCTTCGCCGCAAAGGGAGGCTGCCCTCGAGGCACTCCGCCAGCGCAACGCCTTCCTCGACTTCCTGTTCTACGACGTCGGCGCCGTGAGCCCTGCGGAAGCGGCGTGCATCGCTCCGCGGTGGGCGGCCGAAGGTGCGATCCTGCTGGTTCCCCCGAGCGGATCGGACCAGCTCCAGCTGTGCCTGTCGGTCGAAGATTTCGTGAAGGCAGGCGGCTCCGGGGTCTCGGCACTGGTCGTGGCGGGCGTCGGAAGCTCCGCCCTTGGATCGGCTGCCTTCGCACGCAACGTGGCCGATGCCATCGGCCGGCCGGTCGCGGCGGTGGTGTCTGGATACGGACTCGCCGACCTTGCCACGGAGGCCCTCGGAGGCTTCTTCTGGTTCGGCTACCTCAACCAGGCGAGACATGTCTTCGAACGGCTGGACCGTGCGACCGAGCCGAAGATGGTCGACGAGCCTGCCACGATCGGAGCGAGCGGCTCCACGCTCGTCCGCAGCAGCCGAGATACGCGCACGGTGCTGGCGCTGCTCGAGGACGACCGGCTTTCCTTCGACCTGCTCTCGGGCCATTCCAAGGGAAATCTCGTCATCTCGGAGGCGCTCTATGCCTTGATGCGAGGCAGCCCCGGCCGCGCCCGCGCCCTCGCCGCATCGTCGACCATCGTCACGGTGAGCGCCAGGATAGCAATGCCGAAGACGTTCGAGCGGGTCGTCGACGTCATGGGCGGCTGGGACTGGTTCGGGGGCCTCAATTCCAGGTTGGACATCGAGGCGGAACATGTCGTGGCGCAGGCGTGGCACCACACGAACACGGAGCTTCCCGCCCACCTTCCCGTCACTCGGGCATTGCGCAGGGCTCTCGGCTGACGGCCTCGTCCGGCGAAACGGCCCGAGCGGCGGCGCCTCGCCCACTGCATCGCAGGGTCGTTCGCCACGGCCTCGAGGCGCGTCTCCGTAGAGGCACGCCGGCTTCTCCCTCGTGCGGCGGAACGACCTGACGCCATTCGCGAGGATAGAGTTTCCCGGATCCGAGCGGGATCCGAAGATCCGTGCCCTCGCTCGCCCGAAGACCAGGAAACATGGTGACCGGCCAGCCACGGAGCAGACGTCGGAACTGGGTAGGAAAGGCTGCGGGTACCCCGACCCATCTTTGCCCGATGACCTTCGAAGCGCCTGACTTGGCGATCTGCCGTCGCCGGCAACCCGCACCGGAACTTGACAGTGGCCATGCGAAAATGGAATGCCGAAGTACATCTTCGATGCACTGAACAAGGGCGCTCGGCCTCCGGGCTGTTAGCTTCGCCCTTCGACGATTGGACGCCGCCTTTGAGTGACGATCTCGAGCCCAGGACCGAGGCGGCGGTGGAGATCGTCGTCGCCTATGTCAGCAACAACCAGGTTCCCGCGAGCGAGCTGCCGGCGCTGATCGCCAGCGTGCGCGCCGTCCTGGCGAGCCCGGTCGACCAACGGGCGACAGGGGCTTCCGAGCCCGTCGAGTTGACGCCGGCCGTGCCGATCAAGAAGTCGATCACGCCAGATTACCTGATCAGCCTCGAGGACGGGAAGAAGTTCAAGTCGCTGAGACGCTACCTCGCGACCAGCTACGGCATGACGCCGGAGGACTACCGCAAGAAATGGGGCCTGCCGGCGGATTATCCGATGGTGGCGCCGAACTATGCCGCCGCGCGCTCGGCCTTCGCCAGGAGCATGGGATTGGGGCGCAGGCGCGCCGAGGAGCCCGTGCCGGAACCGGTCGTGGAGGAAGCGCCCGTCGTCGCAGAGACCACGAAGGTTCGGCGGGGACGCTCCAAGAAGTCGAAATAGCAGGATGGTCCAGCGGCCTTGTCGCAGGGCGGCCGCAGATCGACCGCGGCGCAGCTCCGGTTTCGCTCGCGGGAGTCTTCCGGTCCGTGGGCACGGCAGCCGGCGTCTCCACATAGATGCACCGCTCGGCCTGCTATCGGAAGCTTCTTCAGGGCTACTTGCTTACGCGTTTCCGAGCCGCCTGGCTGAAAGCGACCGGGCCTGATGCTCGGTTCGGCGGCTTTGCCGGCGATCGCTTCGTCGGACCCATCGGCAACATGCGGTCGACGGCGCTGCGAGGATGGAGTTCGTCGTTTTCGCCAGCTCATGTGTAGATCTTGCGCCTGCGTCGTGAGGCTTGAACTGGAACGTCGCGACGGTTCGGTTTCGCTGCGCTTCCGTGGTCGAGCAATCCAGTTTCTTCTTGCGGGCGGTTAAGATCGCCCGAGCGGATCCGACGCTCGTCACGCCCGGAGTCTTATCGTTCCGATCTACATCTGGGTCTTCGACACCGAAACGCATGGTGTCCGATGATCTGCGAAGCGCAAGGCGGAGGTCGGCGGGCGATCCGTCCAACGCCGCAAGGAAGGTTTATCCGCCGCTTGTCCTTCGCGAGCCGTCGACCGCGCCTCTCCTCGCTTCGGCCGTACCGGCGTCCAAGCCGAGGATGTGGACGCAGGACGTCGCGCCGCTGGCCGGCTTGCTCCCGGATCGCCGGACGTGTCGACGCGATGCGGAAGCCGCCGCAAGAGGAGAGTAACCGTGGACGTGCCAACATCGATCACAAGATCGTCCCGGGAACACCAACCCGCATGAGCCTGCCTCCCACCGACTTCCTGGAAGCGGAGTTCGCCCGCTTGAACCGTCTGCGCTTCTCGGCATCCGTGGAGGCGCGCTTCGATGCGGAGGTATTGGACCAGCGCAAGCGCATCGGTCGCATCGCGCTGGTCGTCGGCATTCTCATCTACGACGCGACCATCGTCACGGACTGGCAGGTGATCCCCGATATGGTCGGCTGGCTCGCCTTCCTTCGGCTTGGCGTGTTCACCGCCATGGCGCTGCTCATCCTCTGGGCCATGCCCCGCATGAAGGCGGTCTGGCAGATCGACTCGATGATGGCGGCGGGCGGGATCGTCTGCGTCCTCCTGCCGGCGACCGCGATGGTCTTCAGCCAGTCGGAGCATGTCCTGGTCTATCAGTTCGGCAGCATGCTCACGCTCACGTACTTCACGCTGGTGAACAGGCTGCGATTCCGCATCGCGGCCATCGGCTTGGCTATGGCGCTCGTGGTCCAACTCGCATGCGTCGCGCTCCGGCTGGAGATCGACGCGACCGACTTCGGATTCGTCGTCAACTTCTTCTTGAGCGGGGCGGTGCTGCTGCTGATGGGGTCGTTCATCCTGGAGCGGTTCGAGCGGAAGAGCTTCCTTGAGCGTCTGCGCGGCGAACTCCTGCTCGAGCAGATCGAAAAGACGGCGCGAACGGACCCGTTGACGGGCCTGTCCAACCGGCATCACCTCGTCGAAGTTGCGGAGAAGATCGCGGCGGAGACGCCTGACGAAGCGTTCGTAGCCGCGATCATGATCGACATCGATCACTTCAAGCGGCTCAACGACACGCAGGGGCACCTTGCAGGCGATCGTTGCATCCGGGCCGTCGCGGACACCATCCACGAAGTCCTCGACAACCAGGGGGGAGCCGGGCTGCCGGTCCATGCCTTTCGCTTCGGAGGCGAGGAATTCCTGCTCCTGCTTCCGAGATCGGACGCGCGTCATGCCGCTACGCTTGGCGAGGCGATCCGGCGAAGCCTCGCTGCGAAGCGGATCGCGCATCCGGCAATGGGTGAAGGAGCGATCGTGACGGTCTCCATGGGTGCCGCACACTGTCATGCGGCGAGCTTCTCGCTGGACGCCCTGGCGGACGCAGCCGACGGGGCTCTTTATCGCGCCAAGCAGCAGGGCAGGAACCGCTTGGCTATCGCCGCCTGACGGTCCACGGAAGGCACCGACCTCGAGGCAAGCCTATCGACGATTTCGCGGCGGGACCTTTCGATACCTCCCGTCATGTCTGTCACAGCAAAGCGAACGGACGCCTGGCAGCGCGTCGACCTTCTCCGAAGCTCCTGCAATCCTTCGGACGCTCGTTGACGCGGCCCGGAGAGATCCTTGCGCTGACGGTCACGCGTTCCGGGGCCGGCCGAACTGCTCTCCATAAACGTCCGGGCTCTTGCCTACGCGCTCGCGCAAGTGACGGCGATTGGTGTCGGCCGAGTCCATCGCGACGGCGACCGCGATCTCCTCGAGGCGGTGCCGGCGCTCGGCGACGAGACGCCTGGCCGCTCCGATCCGCTCCACGACCGGCCGCTCGCCCCGTGGCGGGCCAGTCGCCTCGGCGAGGTGGAAGACGCTCGCCAAGAACGGACCGTCGGGATGGCGCGACCTGAGGAAGCGACCCCTTCGGACTCCCTCGATCCAGGGATCGGCCGCCCGATCCCAGCTTGCCGAGCGGCGAGGATCCGGAGAAGCGGGTAGCTCGCCAGCGGTGCGAATTCGGCGCCGATACGGCCGATGCATGTGGCCGAAGTGGCATCGCGGAGGGATCGGGACCCTTGCCGCCGCGGATCCGGTGGTCATCGCCGTCCGCATCTGGATCGAAGCGTGGCGAGGCGGCGGCCTAGGGCGCCGACGCTGCCGATGCGTTCCCAGCGTGCATCGGTGTCGGCTCTATTCCGATCCGACCTGGCTTGCCGATGAGATAGCCTTGGACGGCGCCGCAGCCGAGACGGCGCAGCAGCTCCAGCTGCGACGTCGTTTCGATGCCTTCCGCCAGCGTCGAGACCCCGATGTCGTGGCCGAGTGCGACCACCGCCTTGACCACGGCGTGGGCATGCGGATCCGACTCGGCCGCGACGACGAAGCTCCTGTCGATCTTGATACGGTCGAGCGGGAACTCGCAGAGATGGGTGAGCGAGGAGTAACCCGTTCCGAAGTCGTCCATGGCCACCTTCACGCCAAGGAGGCGGACGTCGGCCAGCACCCTGGCGATCCTCGGGCCATCCTCGACGAGCGCGGTTTCGGTCAGTTCCACTTCGAGCCTGCGAGCGGGCAGGCCGCTTCGCGCGAGGGCGGTGGTCAGGTGCGAAAGAAGCAGCGACGAGCGCAGCTGCACGCTCGAAACGTTCACCGCGACATGCCGCTCGTTCGTCCAGGACGCCGCCTCGCGGCAGGCCTCCTCCAGGACCCAGCGGCCGATGTCGAGGATGAGGCCGGTTTCTTCCGCCACCGGGACGAAGATCCCCGGCGGCACCGATCCACGCACCGGGTGCTCCCAGCGCAGGAGCGCCTCGTAGCCGACGATCGCCTCGCTGTCCAAGGTCATGACCGGCTGATAGACGAGGTGGAACTGACCGCGAGGCAGCGCCTGCCGCAAGTCCGCTTCGAGGCGGTGGCGCTCGGCGGCGGCTTCCAGAAGGCCAGGGCGATAGCAAGCCACGCGGCCCCTGCCCAGCCGCTTGGCCTCGTAGAGGGCGAGGTCCGCACGTTGCATGAGCTCGTCGGGGGTAGCGACGCCATCGCCCGAGCACAGGCCGATGCTGCAGCCCACGCTCAAGGTCACCTCGCCTAGCAGGAAGGGCTGCGAAAGGGCCTCGACCAGCCCCTGCGCTATCGTCGAGGCCATGTTTGCGTCTCCGTAGACGAAGACGCCCATCTCGTCGCCTCCCAGGCGCGCCGCGGAACCGGACTCGCCCACCACCTCCATGACGCGCCGGCCGGCCTGGATCAGCAGCATGTCGCCCACGCCATGACCGAAGGTGTCGTTGACGGCCTTGAAGCGGTCCAGGTCGATCAGGAGCAGGAAGAACGGCGTCCCCCCACCGATGGCGGCGAGATTGCGCTCGCGGAAGGTGCGGCGGTTAGGCAGGCCGGTCAACGGATCGTTGAAGGCAAGCTCCGAGATCTCGTTGCGGGCCGCACGCTCGTCGGTGACGTCGTTGAAGGTGAGGACCGTGCCGCCGCCGGCAACGGGATTGCTGTCGATCTCTACGATGCGCCCATTCGGGAGGACGTGATCGGATGGCACGAGCACCGCGCCTTCGAGGCGCAAGGTGACGCGCTCGGTGACCCCGCGGCGGCGCTTGAGGTCCCATCCGCCGGCGCCGGCCACGAGGTCGAGAACCTCGTCGGCTTTCATGCCCACTTGCAGCATCGAGCGGTCGAGACCGAACATGCCGACGAAGCGGTCGTTGAAGAGGCCGAGCTTCCTTGAGTCGTCGATGAAGACGAGCCCGTTGGACATGTTATGGAGGGCAGTGGACAGGATGGTGGAATGGGAACGTTCCTGCGCCTCGAAGCGACGGGCCGCGATGATCGTCATGAGGGCTCCGATCAGTAGGATCGCGGCCCCCATGCCGGTGAAGATGCTGAGGACGTTGTTGACCCCCGGCATCTCGATGCGGCCCGGCAAGGGGGAGAGGGTGGTACCGGCGATGGAGACGAAGTGCGCGCCACAGACGGCGAGCGTGAATGTCGCGCAGGTCAGGCGCGGCGAGGAGGCGATCCGGCGCGAGCCGCTGCCCAGTGCCATGAGGGTGGCTCCGGCCCCGTAGGCGGCGATCGTCGCGCCCGCCTCCTGGGTCTGGATGCAGCCCGAGAGGGCCAGCATGCCAGTGTAATGCATCGCGCCGATGCCGAGACCCGCCGTTCCGCCGAGGACGGCCCGGACCGAAGGACGACGCACCAGGACGGTCGCTGCGAGCGGAAGCCCGACCGCGAGGATGCCGATGAGTGCCGACGCCGTGGTGATCCGTGCGCCGTATCCGATCGGCAGGTCCGGCCTATAGCCGATCATGGCCATGAAGTGCGTCGTCCAGACGCCGAGGCCGGCAACGATGGCGGTTCCGATGAGCCACTGGGTGCGGGTCGGCCCATTCGACGAAGCCGCTCGCTCGCGTAGGGCGGCGACTAGCCAGCCTGCGACGATGCAGATCACGAGTGCGGCGAGAACCGTGGCGAGCGAGTGGTCTGCGGCCAATTGGGACAGGACGGAGAGGAACATGGCAACTAGCTTAGGTTGCGTCGCTTGAAGAATTGCGAAGCGATATGGTTAGGGTGTTGTTACGCCCCGTCCTCGGCCGGCGCGGGGATCGTCGGCCACGCGCCGAATGCTTCCAGTTGGTCACCCCATGTCCACGCCCTGCCGAGCATCCGCCATTCGAGCTGGCGGCGATCGATCGGGTCGCTTTCCGTTTCCGGTTGCCGCATGCGAAGAGAACCGTGGACGACCACGACGACATGTCCGACCATCCGCGCCGTGCTCGCCCGCCTCGTCACCGGCGGTAGCGCAAAGCCTCGACGAGCACGTTGAAGGCGGGCGAGCTCTGGCGGCGGCTCGGGTAGAAGAGGTGGTAGCCCGGGAATGGCGGGCACCAATCGGCGAGCACCTGGACGAGCCGTCCCTCGAGGAGATGGGGACGCGCCTGCTCCTCCGGCACGTAGGCGACGCCAAGCCCGGCCAGCACGGCGCACAGCTTCGGCCTGGAGCTGTTGAAGACGAGCTGGCCGTCGACCCGGACCCTCAGCTCGCGTCCATCCTTCTCGAACTCCCAGGCATAAAGGCCGCCGCGGGTCGGCAGGCGCAGGTTGATGCAGTTGTGCTCCAGAAGGTCCTGGGGCCGCTCGGGCCTGGCGCGCCCGGCGAAGTACGACGGGGCGGCGACGACGACCATGCTCATCTCCGGCCCGACCGGGACCGCGATCATGTCCTTGGCCACCTGCTCGCCGAGCCGGATGCCGGCGTCGAAGCGCTCGGCGACGATGTCCGTCAGCCCGAAGTCGGTGGTGACCTCGATCCTGATGTCGGGATAGTCCGGCAGGAGCCTCTCGAGGGCGGGCGAGAGGATCACGTCGACCGCGTGCTCGTCGGCGGTGATGCGGATCGTGCCGGCCGGCTTGTCGCGGTACTCGCCGAGCAGCTCCATCTCCGCGACGATGCCCTCGTACAAGGGGCCGACCGTCCGGAGCAGACGCTCCCCGGCTTCCGTCGGCGACACGCTGCGGGTGGTCCGGGCGAGCAGGCGAACACCGAGCCGCGCCTCGAGCTGACGGACGGTGTAGCTCAGCGTCGGCTGCGAAAGCCCGAGCTTGGCCGCCGCGCGCGTGAAGCTGCGCTCCTCCGCCACCGCCAGGAAAGCTCTCAGGTCGCTCAGATCGTCCCGTCCATTCATCGATGAGATCTATAACCTCGTGCGGATTGGCCTGTCTAATCCACGGAAGCCGCTCGACATAGCTTCTCACTAAGTCACCGCGGGGGCGTCTCCGGCGAAGTCGCGGGACTCTCCGCCAGGGTTTCCATCCGGAAACGGTCCCGTCGAAAGGTTCGAACCCATGAAGCTCCTGTCCGCCTCGCTCCTCTCCTTCTCGCTCGGAACGGCCGCCATGGCACAAGAGACCACCACCTCGACGCTCTCCCTGCGGGGCACCTCCGCCGTCTCGGCGGCCGACGTCCAGGCGGTCTCGCCCGCCTTGGCTCGCTACGCGCAGGAGGACGTCGGCAGCCTATGGGAGCGCCCGCAGCTTTCCCGGCGCGACCGCAGCCTCGTGACCGTGTCGATCCTCGTCGCCCGCGACCAGACGACCGACCTTGCGCACTACCTGAACGTCGCCCTCGACAGCGGCGTCACGCCCGCCGAACTATCCGAGGCAGTCACGCACTTGGCCTTCTACGCCGGCTGGTCGAACGCCATCGCCATCGCCGCCGTCGCCGTCGCAAGGCAAGTCTTCGCCGAGCGCGGCATCGACGCCGACACGCTGCCGGCGGCCTCGCCGGAACTGCGGCCGATCGACGAGCAGGGCGAGGCGACCCGGCGGGCAAGCGTCGAGCGGCTTCTCGGATCCGCGTCCCCCGGCCTCGATCAATTTACCACCGATCCTCTCTTCGCGGACGTCTGGCTGCGGCCGGACCTCACCCCGCGCGACCGCAGCCTCGTGACGATCACGTCGCTCATGGCCAACGGCCAGGTCGCCCAGCTTTCCGGTCACCTGAACCGGGCCTTGGACAACGGCTTGACGAAGGAGGAGGCCGGCGAGGTCGTCGCGCAGATCGCCTTCTATGCCGGCTGGCCGAACGCCTTCTCCGCCGGCCCCGTCGTCAAGGACGTCGTCGATAGCCGCCCGGACTGAGCCGACGCCCGGCCAACGAGCCCGCGCATGCCTTCCTTCTCCATCACGACAGGACTCATCATGAAGAACACGCTCATCGCCGCCACCCTCACGCTCGCCGGCGCGACCGCCTCAGGGGCGCAGGAGATCCAGGTCTTCCCGAGCGGCTCGGCCGCCTCGACGATCGCTTCGCCGGAGAACTTCTCGGGCCACGTGGTCGTGGACGCCCTGGTGCCGCCGCCGATCGAAACGCCTGCGGCGTCGGGCCTGGTATCCTTCGCCCCGGAGGCGCGTACCGCGTGGCACTCCCACCCGGCCGGCCAGATGCTGATCGTCACGGCCGGCCGGGGCTGGGTGCAGCGCGAGGGCGAGACACGCCAGGAGATCGCCGCCGGCGACGTGGTCTGGATCCCGGCAGGCGTGAAGCATTGGCACGGCGCGACAGACGTCAACGCGATGAGCCACATCGCCATCACCTACGTCCGCGACGGCAGGAACGCCGACTGGATGGAGCTCGTCACGGACGAACAATACGCCGACCGCTGACCCAAAGCTCGGCGACGGACGGCCTTGCCTCCGCTCGCACGCGACACGCTCGACTCCTCCGCGGTCGCCGACCTCGCCACTTGCGGCAAGCGAGGCCATTCCCTGAAAGAGGGTCAGTGTCGCCTATCGCCGTGCGGATCGACCGGGGAAGCCTCCGGGAAGCGTCACGTACCGGGGGGTTCGCCGATGGCGGTCACCCCGCCGGCGTGGCCGTTTCCATGTCAGCGGCCACTCAGGAACAGGAACGCTAGCCGATGGAGTTCCACGCGGCCGCCGGTCCGGCACTCCGCAAGCCGATCGACGGCATCGAGTTCCGGCTCGGCGCTCCTCGAGCGCCATGGCGACGGTTGCGCCGACTGGTCCTGGCATCGAGACGGCTCGCGTCACGGCGAGCCGTCGACGTGCGGTCGAAGGACGTGGAAGAAGGACGCTCGTCCGCTGACGTAGTCTCCGAGCGACGGCAGGCGGTGCTCGAAGGATAGGCTTGCCCCCTTCGGAGGACATGGCCGAAGAGGCGCCGACAGACGAGCCGAGGAGCGCGCTAGCCGGGCTGGTCACGGCGCGTGACCGAGGGCGGAGGCGAACGTCGGCTCCTCCACCACATGGAGCCGTCCGCCGTTCCGGCGGATCTCCATGGCCTTCAGGATCTTCGTTCCCTCGCTTGAATGGACCCAGTCCCGCGATCCGGATGCGGCTACGACGAGGTAGTCCGTCTGCTTGCAGACGGTGTTCTTCCAGGCGCCGCCCCGTTCCGTCACCAGCGCCGCCACGACCTTGCGCGGACCGATCGAGAACTTGCCGGTCAGCACGAACATGCGCTCGGGAAACACCACGCCTTCAGGATCGCGGAGGGCGCCGTCGACGACGCCGACGTTGCCGTAGGTCGCAAGGCCGGTGTCGGTGCAGCTGTCTCCCACGAGACGCGAGATCCATCCGCAGATGTCGCCCGCCTCCTCGTCCGTGATCCGGCCGTCCACGATGGAACGGCGAGCGGCCCATTCGAGCGAGCGGACACGCCGATCCTCGAGCGCCTCGGGAGCCGCGGCGATCCTGGCGAGAAGCGTCTCCACCTCCGACGGCGTTATATGGTTGTCGCAGGCGATGCCTGCGCAGAAGCCATAGAGCTCGTTCGTCGCGTCCTTCCTGTCACGCATCCGGAAATCGCGGCTTCGCTCGGCCTCGGCCCGCTCGACGATGCGGAAGATCGCCTCCTGCCCGCCTTCGCCCCCCGCCCCAAGATCCTCGATCAGCTCCTCGGCTCCCTCGTCCTGGAAATTCTCGAGGAAGCGACCCGCCTCGGCGCGCAGCGGCCCGAACTCGAGAGTCTCGATCGACGAACTCGCCAGGACGCCCCTCAGGAAGCCTAGCCAGTAAGCGGTCGCCTTGCGTCGGTTGGCGTCGGCATGGATCCGTCCGAGCGCCGCCCCCTCGTGCGGCAGTTCCCCCCGCTTCGCGACGATGGTCATGACGTCCCTCCCCTCGCCGGAGAACCTCTGCGCGCCCATGCCTGGGACACGCGCGAAGGGTCTCGTCTCACGGGACATCATGGCGTGACGAACGTGCCACCAACGTGACTCGCACCATCCTGCCGCGATGGCCTTCGTCCCGTCCTGGCCAAGCGGCGGACGAGGGCGATCGACGTTTCGCCCTCCCCGATCCGGCGCGGCCGTCCCTGCAGGCCACCGGGCCGAAGGACGACGCCGCCCCGCGAAGTCCTTGGTGTCTCGGTGTAGCGGATCCGTGCGACCCTCGACTTCGGCCGATCGTACCGGACGCGGTCGCCGCCACGAGGCGGCCCGACCTCGTCCGCTCCGCCTCCGATCTCAAGCCGACCGGAGGTCGAGCGGCACGACCAGGTCGGCGACGAAGTTCGGGTTCTCGACCTCCAGCCTCATGGATCTTCCGAAACCGAGCTCCTGGATGTAGCCGCGAGGATTGGCCAGGATGCGGGTGTCGCCGACGCCATAATCCCTCTGCTCGTGGACATGACCGTGGATCCACAGCGGCGGCCTGAAGCGTTCCATGACGTGCGAGAGGTCCGAGGCGTAGGCTGCGTCGAGGGTTTCGGTCACCCGCCCGGTTCGGAGCGAGCGCCGGTGAGGTGCGTGATGGGTGACCACGACGGTCGGTCCGGCGAAGGGGATCGACAGGAGCGTTTCCAGAGCGCGTCGCTGGAGATGATGACGCTCGACCGTCTCGGCCGGAGACGCCCTGCGCGTGCCTCCCGCCACGCGGATCTTCCGATAGTCCCTCATCCAGGCCCGAGCCTCCCCCTTGGCCGCATGCGCCATCGCTTCGCCTCCGATGCGGAAGTCGGTCCACAACGTGGCACCGACGAACCGCACGCCTGCGACAACGACGGCATCGCCATCGAGGATGTGGACATCGTCCGGCGCGAGGGCGCGAGCCTTGCCGATCTCGGCATCGAGTGAGGCTCCGTAGAAGCAGTGGTTCCCGGCGACGCAGACGATCGGCATCGGGATCTTCGCCTTGCGCTCGCGCAGCCAGTTCATCGATCTCGAGAGCCTGCCTCCGAAATCGCCCGCGATCACGAGGACGTCGGCCGCGATGCCGATCGGAAACGCGAACTCCCGCACGTCGCGGTGGATGTCGCTCATCACCCAAAGCCTCGCGGAGAGGTTCATGGCGTCCCTCCGCCGGGTCCCTGCCCGGTCAACTGCTCGAGGATCCTGTCGGTCTCCTCGCCCATCGCCCTTGCCGCCGCGTCCGCCACGGCATCGGCGGCCCATGCCGGCAGCAGCCTCTCGGCTGTCTCCACCAGGCCGCGGGCCTTTCCATCCAGCCGACGCGCGAACGCCTCGGCCGCAGGCGATCGCGCCGCCGACATCCTCGCCTGCACCTCGGCCAGCGAGACCGGCCTCATGGCCCAGGCGTCGACGCCGACGTCGCACGCGCGACCGGTCGCCGGGACACGCCCGTGCACGTGGCCGTAGAGATGGATCGCGCCCCTGTGTAGATGCGGCCAGGAGGCCATCGGATAGTGACAGAGGGACATGCGCTGCCCCTCGATCACGACGTGCGCGATGTCGCGCACGGAGGCCCAGGGCAGCTCGAGCGTCGCTTCGGCATCGTGGTTGCCGGCGATCAGGTGCTTCTCGCCTTGAAGGCGGTCGAAGAGCTTTCTCAGGTCGCCCTTCATCCGGTAGGCGAAGTCGCCGAGGTGGAAGACGATGTCGCCGGGGCCGACGACGGCGTTCCATGCCTGCGTCAACGCCAGATTCATGGCGTGGACATCCTCGAACGGTCTGGCGCAATGCCGGATGACGTTGGCGTGGCCGAAGTGGGTGTCGGCCGTGAAGAACGTGGCCATCGTCATACCCCCTTCAGACGGCTGACCACGAGGCGTATGGCCACTAGGCCCAGGATGCGCCTTTCGTCAGCGGTGAGCTGGCTCCAGATCTCGGCCGCCTGGCGGACCAGTTCCTGCCTCGGCATGCCCTCCTCGGCCTCGATGCGTTCGAGGCGGTTCGTCGTGGCGCGGTCGAGGATCACGATCACTGCCTCGCCTCCAGCACTTCCCTCGTCTCGATCAGCGCCTCGACCGCCCGCCGGAGCCGCCGGAGCGATCCCCCGCCCCACGCCTCGGCGACGATCTCCATCTCGTCCGGAGCGAGCGGCGGCACGAAGCCTTGCTCGTCGCGTTCGCGGGCGAGATCGTCGACGATCCTGCGGACCAGCGTGCCGACGTGCTCGGGACCGGGGTCGGGCATCTCGATGACGTCGAAGCGGTCGAGCAGGGGAGCCGAAAGCTGCAGGGTGTTCGCGGTGGCGACGAAGTTCACCGACGACAGGTCGATCTGCATGTCCAGGCCGACCTCGAGGTAGGCCTCCGCCGTGTGCCTCTCGAGCATCGGAAGCAGGCAGTCCTCGAGCCGCCCGTGGTTGCGGCTCGTCCCCGCCTTCTCGATCTCGTCGAGCACGACGAGCGGGTTGGCGATGCCCGTTCGGCGGATCGCCTCGCCCGGCGCCGAAAGTCCGGCGGACGCCCATCGCGAGGCGGTGCCGCCGAAGCTGTTGTCGGAAGCTCCGCCGCAGGGATAGACGGTCGGTTCGAGCCCGAGCAGCCTGCCCATCGTCGTCGCCAACGCCGTCTTGCCCGATCCAGGCCGACCGACGAGGAGGGTCGGCTTCAGCCGGATCGTCGCCCCGAGCCGCTGACGCCCGAGCATCCTGCCGACGACCTGCGCCGCATGCGGCCATTCGGCGACCAGGGCGGAGAAGACGCCGTCCGGCATCGCACGCAGTGGCAGCGGCTTGCCGACGATCCCCTCGCAGGCCTTGAACAGCTCCTTCGACGCGGAGCCCGGCCTGACCGCCCGCCGCAGCACGACCTTCGCCGGCGCAGGTGCGGTCAGGTCCTCGGATCCCTCCCGTCCCGATCCCGGATCGAGGTCTTCCCCCTGCGCGCCGTCGTCGTCGGCCACCGGCTTGGACAGGCCCGCGAGCTTCGAGGTCGGCGCGGACTCCGCCGGCGACGCGAAGAGGTCGATCCCGTGATATCGCCCCTCCTCCGCCAGACGGTCCAGCATCCGGGCGAACTGCCCCTCCGCCTCCACCCCCTGCGCGAGCTCGACCTCGAGTACCTCCATCGCCAGGTAGCCCGCCCGGGTGGCCATCTCCGCGATCCCTCGGACGACACGCCTCTCCTGTGCGGTGCGCGTCCACTCGCGCAGCGGCGTCGAGCCGGCTCCATGGGTCCAGGCGAGCGCGAGCGGGGCCTGCCCGGCCAGCCCTCGGATGTCGTTCAGCCATTCGGGCCGGACGGACGCGGCCAGGGCGTAGATCATGCGGCGCAGGTGGTCGTCGGCATCGACGTCGGCACCGAGCTGCGCGTCGGGCAGCCTGCCGAGCAGCGTCGGGTCGCCGGAGAGGACGAAGAGATCGGCGATCTCGAGGACGGGATCGCAAGAGCCGACGAGGCGCAGCTTCTTCGCCCAGAGGGCGACGTCCTCGCGCAGGCTCTCGCCGTAGAGACAGCTTCCCATCGCGATCTGGCGCGCCGAGGGCCAGACGTTGCGGACCGCCGCCTCCTTGGAGGCTCTCCGGATGGCGTCGACGACGTCGCGGACGTTCCCGCCCGAATCGGGGATGTATGGCATGCACAGGCCTCTCTGCCTTCGCGGCCCGGCCCATGCCGGCTCCGCTTCTGCATCCCTTCTACCGCATGTACGCTACGAAGCCGTCAACTTATCGGCGACGATTCGAGCGATCGGGCGGCCATGATCCACAAGACGTTGTCTTCCGGACGGGAGTCCATCTCCCGCGACAGCCGCTCGATGGTGTCGACGGCGGCCGCCAGCTGCTTCAGCAGCTCGGGCCGCATCGCGGCCTTGCCCGCGCACATGCGCTCGGCCGTACGCTGGGCGATCCCGAACAGCTCGACCAGAGCCGTCACGGGGTTGCCTGGCAGGCGGGCGATGAGGGCATCCTGATCCATGACTTCTGGATAGGGAGTATTCCTGACGAATTCGGAAAGAAGTGGCCGCCACGGAGATGCGGCTCGGGAGCCACAAGCGTCTCGCCGGAGGCTGACGAGCCGCAAGCCGCAAGAGGGATCCAAGGCCGCTGCGCGCAACAGCCAGCTTCCGCGCCGCTGTCCGCCGGGCGTACCGCGATATGCCTGCCGAGCTCCTTCTCGGCCTCGGTCCGACGCCCCCTCCGCGCCGACGCGGCGTTAACCCTATCCGCTCCGAATTCCCGCTTCCCCATTGCGCTCGCCATTTCGACTTTCGAGATTACGAAAAGTCGACCGCCATCCCATTCCAGCCGGAGGCCGCGCCAAGATGCTGCAGCAGGACGCTTCCCTCGCGACACCATACCGGACGCGGTGCCACGCTGCCCAGGGCGCGCTCGGCACCGAGCGCCGGATCTCGTTCCAGATCAAGTCGTCCGGGTCAGGCTCGCTCGTTCCCACGGGAAGGCACGCCGAGACAACCCGTGTCCCGCGACCGGCAGAAGACCACGTCCGCTCGCGGCTGGACGATCGTTCGCGAGCGTCTTCCGACTTCGTCGGAGAGCCGCCGCGGAGCCAGCGAGAGATCCCCGGCCAGGCAGGCTCCGCCAAGCAGATCCCGGTGAACCTCCTTCACTTCCTGGAAGCGTTGGCAGCCATCCGGGCGAGGGCTGTCCTCCGACGCGACGACGGCTCCGACCGCCCTTAGTGTGAGGATTTGATCATAAAACGACAATGACCGACATTTCATGCCCTCTTCTGTGGTTTTTTGCCAATATGACGCATTATGTCAAAACCACACACCGCTCGTGCGGGAGAAAGACGTTTGAGGGGCAGCGTTCCAGCATGCGTCTCCCGCCGGGCAGCGCGAAAGAAGCCAGCTGGGCGGCGATCCCCGTCGCAGAGGGCCACCATGACGCCGCTCAAGCCGGCCGTCACGCTTCCGTTCGGTTCAGAAGGCTCCCCTGATGGCAAGCAGCACTGACGGTCCAAGCTTCAGCGCGGCGCTGGCGTTCGTGCAGTTCGAGATGGCACCGCGTTCGAGCGTCCAGGACAATGGCGCGCCGGCCGGAAAGAAACCGCCGCGCGTCTATGGGTATGCGCGATATTCGACAGAAGGCCAACTGGAGTCCAGTATCGATCGACAGATCGGCGCCATCGATGGACTGACTACACGCCTGGAACTGCCCAAGGCGACGATGTTCATAGACAGGGGCATTTCGGGCGCTCATACGAAGCGACAGGATCTACAGGCCCTCCTTGCCGAGCTCGAGAAGTACCCCGGGTCCATCTTGATCGTCGAGTCGGGAGACAGGCTCTTCAGAAGCCTGCCGGCCTTCGCGGACATATATCAGCGCCTTCACGCGTCTCGAACGCAGCTCTTCGATGCCCACGGGGAGATCCCCGACATCATGGCTCCGATTCAGGCGATCGTGGCGGCGGAGGAACGCAAGCGCATCAACAACAGGCTCGGCTCAGGAAGGCGTCGCGCCGCACTCGAGGGCAAGGCGATGGGGCCGACGCCCTTCGGCTATCGAAAGACTCCCTTCGGACGATTCGAGCCCGACCCGGAAACCGCGCCTTTGGTGGTCGAGCTCTTCGAGGAGCGCGCACGGGGAAGATCGATCCTCGAACTCGTCAGGAAGCTCTCCAGCGATGGCGTCCGCTCTCCTGGAGACAATGGTGGGTGGTCCGAGCCCACCCTGGCTCGCCTCCTCATGAACCCGATCTACGTCGGCGTCCGACGGAGCAAGTTTTCGCCCAATGGACTGATCCCAATTCCCGAGCTGGGCATCGTCGATCTCGAGACCTTCTCCAAGATTCAGTCCAATAAGAAGAAAAATATCGAATACCATCAAGGTCGAAAGAACTACGAGCTTCGCGGCAACAGGGAACGCTACCTGCTGAGCGGACGCGTCGCCTGCCCGTCCTGCGGCACCTCGATGCGCCACAGGCATGGCCGCTTCCGCTGCGAGTCACGCCGACAAGGCTGGGGATGCAGTTCCAGCACCGGCTTCTGGGCTGTCGGCCTCGAGCTACGTGTCCTCGAGGGCATCGCCGAGATCGTGGGAGAGGCGTTCCAGGACGTCTATGCCGGCCTTCTCGAGACCGCGTTCGTCAAGGAAAACCAGCGGATCGAGGCCCAGCGAAGGGAGTTGACCCGGCAACTCGAGGAAGTCACTCGCGAGCACGAGAATGGACTTAACTTCGCCTTCAAGCACGCTGGCGTCATGCGGGAGATCGAAGAGCGGCTCGCGGCAAGCTTCGACCGTATCGAGGAGCTGCGGAATGCGTTGGCTTGCCTTCCCTCCTCCCGCGCCTTGGTGACGCTGGAGGAGACTAGCTTGGCCACGCTGGCGCAGGACCTTGAAAGCCTGCGAGACCGGATGCCGCTTCGATTCTCGAATCCAGATGACCGAGACATGCTGCTCATGATTCAGCGGCTCGTCGAGCGAGTTCATCCCAGCGTCGGAAGCGATGGCGGCATCTGCGTCAGGATCGTGTACGAACTGGGTCCGGCCTTCGGCATAGCCTCGCACAAGATAGAGCGGAGTTTCACATACGGCGCTTCGGAAGATAGCGGGGGCATCAACGCTCGCAAGCGCGCCTCTGCGATCCACGCCGTTCGCAAGGAGGAACTGACGCTCAGCGACGCCGAATACGCATCGATCGATCGTGATCCGCGGATCGTCCTGGCGCTTCCCAACCAGACGAACCGTCGGATCATCTTGGATACTCTCGTGATCTCCGCCTCCTGCGCCACGAGCGTGGGAAAGGCTTCCGACGTCCTGAGCCTTCCCGTCGTCGCCATCCGCGACCAACTCGCCTTTCGCCGGAACGTCGCGGCATGCACGGCCTTGGCGGAAGCACTGGCCGAGCTTCGCCCCGACAGGAAGCATGATTTTTCTCGACTTGCTGTCAAGCAGAAGACCGAGCGGTATCTTCGTAGCCGGTGCGAAGCCGTAGGACACCCTTTCCTGAGCCTGTCCGTCTGCTCCTATCGGGAAGCAGCCGGCGGCTACGGGCTGACCGATCAAGAATGGGAGGTCGTAATCGGGCGCGTGACGGATCGATTTGGCAGCCCCTCCACCCGGAGCACTCTCCGCTCCGACATCGGCCATATCATTCACGCGATAGCGGAGGACTGCCCATTCAACGATATACCGTTGCTGAAAAGCTCCGGGGCTGTGGATCTTCGCGTCAGACGAATGATCAGAAGCGGAGTCTTCTCGGAAATTACGAGATCCCTCCTTCTCTTCGAGCGTAAAACTCTCGACGTAGAAGCTGAAATTCCTGACGTCCCGGTCATGAATTACGCACCAAGGGGGACAGGCAGCAGGTCACGGAAGACCAATACCGGAATCATCTGAATGAACGGCCCTGGTGTATTGAGAAGGGACGATACGATCACTTCTCTCCAAAGGTTTCCGGATGACGATCGCACCCTTCCAATCGCCTGAGCCGCTCAAGCCCGCTGGCGCGCACCATTGTCCTGCCGGCCGGGCTGCTCCGACACGCATCCTACTCGCTCCTCGCTCGAGCACGCCCTGAAAGCTATCGCCCGGCGAGATAGGCTGCGGCTCGGGCATGACATGCTGGCGTCGGCAACGCAGCAACCAGGCGTCGAGGACAGAATCCAGAAGGCGTTTTTGGAACGTCTCGGGCGTCAAGAGGCCACCGATCCCATGGACAGCCTCGACGTTCATCTTCACCCCTACGTCGCCAAGCGTCGCCTCACCAACGACCGCCAAGCCTTTCTGGAGATGGTGCGGCGGGTGAGCGACGCCCTGCCTGTCCGGCTCCTATACGAGCCGGCAGGCGCCCACCGTTGCGCCATCGAGCGCTTCTGCCTTGCGACCGGCTTCACGATCGCCAAGGTCGATCCGCGCTTGGTTAGGCGCGTTGCCGAGAGGGGTCGGAACCCAGGCCAAGACCCATGCCGTCCATGCCACCCTGCTCGCCTGCATCGTCGCCATACTGGAGCCTCCCTTCAAGCCTCCAGCACCAGCATTCGGGAGGCAAAGGACCTTCTATCGCCCGTCACACCCTGCAAGCTCACGAATTCTCTGGCAGCCCATCATGATCGAAACGATCATCACATCGCTTGTCGACCGCCGAACCCAAATCAATCAAGCAGAGGCGATGCGAACCTGCTTATCGCCGATGCTCCTATACATCTATCATGATCCGCCCGCGCTGAACGCCAAGAACTATCGGATCATCACCATGCCTGACGACAGACATGGGGTCCCCTTGTACGACCTCTTCGGAGTGAAGCGCCCGTCTGATCTCTCTGCCGTCATACACCAGAAGCGACTGTCCTGCCTCGCCTCGCCATCTCTGCACTATCGCTATCACCCGCTCGCCCCATTTGCCGAAATCCCTCTCTCCCCCGACGAGCGCGCAGAATGCCTCTCTTGCCTCGAACATATCTCGTCGCTGCAGGATCTTCAGCGGAAGCGAGATGTTCCCATCGACTGTCAGATAGCCCCTCTCCCCTGTTGCCCGCACGAACGGCACCGTTACGGTAGGTCCTTGTATTTGATGCGATCGCGCTAGATGATCCCAGAATGTTGGAGACTCATCCCGGCCTTCGAAAGAATAACTTGACGACGACGTATAGTTCGAGCGCCGAGCAGCAATGTCAGACTCGACCTTCGCTTCGGAAGTGGACTTCGCAGACGACCGGCTGAAGATCAACTTCGTCAAGTCGGCATCGAAATGCACGGCGTAGAGCGCGACCTTTTCCGGAGGTATCGGGCGTCTGCCATTTTCATGCGCGATGTAACTGGAGATCGACCAAGAGAATGTCCGCGCCGCGTCTGATGCCGACTTGAACCCCGCCTCCATTCTACGTAGCCGCAACCAAGTTGCGATCGCGCTCATCGACATGTCCGGATCAGAAATGGTGCGCAGGGCTTCCTCGACTCTCTTGGACTTCTGTTCGGCATCGGTCTCAACCGTTCCCTCGACGAGATATCGGTAGCTGACTCCGAAAGCCTTGGCTGCTCCTTCGATCAGCTTCGTCGAGGCGTTCCTCTCGCCAGCCTCTGCAGCGCGATAGGTGGACTCTGGGACGCCGATGCGATCGATTATCTCTGACACCGTCAGGTGGCCGGCGGCGAAGCGCGCCGAGCGAAGGCGCTTCGGCAGCTCCAGGTTCTTCAATGGAGGATTGTTCTTTTTCACGTCGGCTCGCACTCGATCGGAGATCCATCGGCCCACCTTTCCGGTTTTTCGATCGACTGGGAAGACGGCTTGCTCCGCGCCATCTCCGGAGACCGGTTCATGGCTGCCGCTCGATCTGACACGATTCTCGGGATGGAACTCGGAACGCTTCGTCATGAATCGTTAGGCGAAGGGCGGACGGCGATCGAGCCGGTTCTGCCTAGAGACAGACGCGGGCTGCAGCCGCTTGGATGTCGATCGCCGTTCATAAGGGCGCTCTTCCGAACTTTACGTGCAGCGGTCGGACCTCCCCAGGTCGGGCGACGCATGTGGGGTTCGGTCACGAGCCCGAGGTGCCGCGATGTCCCGCCGCCTTGTTCCTTTCGTTCCGGATGCCATCGAGGTTCTCGACGTCTTCAGCGACCTGGACCGGATCGTGATCCGCGCCCGCGCGAAGTGCGGGAGCGGCCCGCTCCCTTGTCCGACCTGCCCCGGCAGAATGCGCGCTCATCCTGCACCTTTCTCTGCGCCGCTTCCCGTGCCGCAATCCGGCCTGCTCCAGGCAGACCTTCTGCGAGCCCATCGCCACCGTCGCTCAGCCCTTCGCCCGTCGGGGCGACACCCAGCGCCATCTCGGGCTTGCCCACGGCGGCGAGGCCGGCGAACGTTTGTCGCGGCGCAGCGGCCTTCCTGCGAGCGCCGACACGCTGCTGCGCCTCGTGCGGGCGGACCCGGGCATCGGAGTGCCGACCGTCTCGCCTCGGGTCTGGGGCATCGACGAGGTGGCTCGGCGCCACGGACGGCGCTTCGGCGCGATCCTCGTTGACCTGGAAGAGAACGCCGTTCTCGATCGAATGCCGGACCGCGCTGCCAAGACGCCGTCTGCCTGGCTGAGGGCGCATTCCGGCATCGAGATCATTGCACGCGACCGCGTCGGAGCGCCCGATGCCCCGCAGGTGATCCGCCGGTAGCACCTGCTCTGCGACGTGACCGCCGCCTTCCAGACGGTCGTCGCCGGCCAACACCGTAAGATCGGATCGATCGCCGCTGCGTTGCGCGATGCCGTAGAATAGGATGCCTACCGGCAAGCCACAGCCGAGCGCTCTACAACCGGCTGCCAAGCGCCGGAGCTAGGCGCGCCACGTGCGCCGAGCCGCCACCTATGCCGAGATGGAGCGGCTCCTGGACGCCGGCAGCGGCCAGACAGAGGTTTGTCGCACTCTCGGCCCTGATCGCAGAACCGCCCGTCGCTGGATCCGGCGAAAGGGGCCGCCACGCTGGGCGACGCCCAAGCGCGCCACCGCCATCGATCCTTTCCGCGATCATCTCGAGCGACGCTGGCAGGAGGGTTGCCGTGACGGGGCGAAGCTTGCCCGCGAATGTGAGCGGCCGGGGTGGCCGACGTTCATCCTCGCGTTGTTCGAGTATGGGCAACGCGCCGGCGGCGCGAGGGCGCCGAGCGCCTCGACGCGGACCGATCCGGGACCGGCTGGAGAGCGCCGTCCACGAGGCGCACCGCACGGCTCCTGCAAGGCGATGTCGAGGCGCTCGCCCCGCCAGACCGAACCGTCGTCGAGCATCTGCGACGAAGGATCCCCGACATGTGCGCCGCCGCGGATATCGTCAGCGCGTAGCCGAGCTCCTGCGCCGACGCTCGTGGGAGAACCTGGCTGGCTGTTCAAAGATGCCGCCGGCAGGTCCCCGACCCGGTTCGCTGCCGCGCTTCACCGCGACAGGGTCGCGCTCGCCGCAGCGATCGAACCGCCTTGGACGACCATCTCCGTCCAGGGCCAGATCAGCCACCTCGATTCGATCAAGAGGAAGATGTTCGGCAGAGCCGGCTTTGACCTCCTGCCCCACCGCGTTCTCGCACCCTTCATGACGCGCTCCAGCAGCCGCCCCGCCCCATGGCATAACAGCCGCCGAGCATCGTTGTAGAAAATCGGCTCACCGGTGCATTGATCAACATCAACGCACCGGTGAGCTTCATTTTTATAACATCTATTCTCCCAGTCACGAGGCCGATGATGAGCATCAGACAACCATGACGAAGGCGATTGTCCGGGAAGTGCTCCGCCCAGCGGCCGAGCCTGCGAGTCGCGTCGGCAATCGCCTTGGAACGCATGCCTCGCCACAGAGGAGAGCCGCGACCACGGCCTTTCATTCGAACCTTCATCCACTCAGAAGCACGTCCTCAGGCCTCCGCCAGAGCGATCCTTCAGCCCGTCACAGGAGTTCCTCTTGCAAGCTCTAGTCCTCGCCGTCCGGCCCGCACGCGTCACCAGCTACGCGATCGTGCAAGGCACCGCAGTCTACGACGCCGATTCCTGGCACCTGCTGGCGGAGGTGAAAACCACGGGTCCTAGGGCAACGCCGGCCGATCGCTTGGTGCCCTTGATGGAACGTCGGCTGGGGGACGTCATCGAAGGGTTCGCGCTCACCTATCCCCTGGACGCCATAGTCATCGGACTGGCCGACGATCCGGCATGTGGGGCGGAAGCGGATGCCCTGTGCGGCGCGGTCGAGCGAGCCGCCCTCCGGGCAAGCACGTGGTATCGGATGGTGGCGGCCGAGCTCTGGCGTGAGGAGCTCGCCGATCGCCACGATCTTACCGACGTCGTCGCCGCAGCGCGAGCCGTGAGCGGCTCGTGGAAACGATCGAGAGCGAAGATCGACTCTCGGGAAGCCGCCGAGGCGGTCATGATGGGAGTCCACGCCTCTGGGCATCTTGGGATACCATGTCTCGATGCCATGCCGGACGGCGAATGTCCGGACTGAAGTCTTCGGGTCGCTCATGCACCCCGAGGCTGGCTCTCTTCGGGCCGGGACGGAGTCCGCCTTGCCCTCTGCCGATGAGCCGACCGCGGAACGTCGGAACTCCGCTGGATCGAATCGAGCATGGAGGCAGGCTGTCGTCGAGTTTCCTGCCATCGGAGGCGCGCTCGCTTCCACGTCCCTTCTCGACGGACGGCGCTGACCAAACTCCGTGCGGCCGATGCCTCCCACCGGACATCGCGAGCCCTGCGGCGGGGAGAAGATCGGCCTGCCACACGGGAGGACGGACATGCCATAGGAGTGCGGCGAGCCTGCCGGTCCGATGCCGAAGGCAAGTCTGCGTGGAAAGTCGGGAATGCATGGGCCGACAACCGCGGCCGTCCGCCAGGGCACGGGTCATCCCGCCCGAACGGTCTCCTCGAGGCGGATCCTTGCCTCGGGAACGCATTTCGTGGCCGCGGCGGGCGCGAGCGCGAGCAGCAGGCCGGCCATGGAAGCCAAGCTTCGCTCCGGGGCAGCCAGGAGATGCATCCACGGGTGGGACGGCTATGATAGCTGTAAACAGCAGGAACCGCTTCCTGCGGACGAGGTGATCGGCTCCCGCGGAGACCCAGGCGGTCAGCGGCTGCGCTTCCCTTCGCGACCGGGAGTTCCTGACGTGGAGGACCGGCCAGACGGTCGCCCAGCAGAACTGCGCCGGGCGTGCGCATAGATTCTCGCGCACCAGCCAAATTGCGTTGGCGGCACCATCACGGTCGGATTCCAGCGGTCCGATCGCGTCACCCATCCGCAGCAGCGGATGCAGCGCCGCGACGTCGGGAGCCGCGAGCCTTCCGGCGACGACCGGGTCGACCGCGTCGACGGTGTCGAGAGCCCGTGCCATCGTGGCTCCGACGCGAGGTCGACGCCCGACGCGTGCCAAGCGGCCGTGGGCGTCGTCGCTTTTCCGACCGCCGGCATCTGCGCCGCGAGACGACGAGGGTGCGGCCCTCCCGCTGGGCATCGCGTCCATGTCCATGGTGAACTGTCGAGCATGCCCATCAGGCGAGGTCGCGGTGCAGCCTCGACGAGCACCTCGGCGCACGTCCTTGCTGGGAGCCGTCCGTCACGCTCGTGTCACGTGCTGAATGGGATCGCGTGTTCGACCTCGGCAGCGACAGGTTGACCGCGAGGTCGAGCCTCGACCTTCGCGCCGGCTCTACCCCGCGATCATCTCACCGGCAGGACGACACACCTCTCCGAGGAAACATATTCATGACCAAGAAGATCAGCATCTTCAACAACAAGGGCGGCGTGGGCAAGACCACCTACATGTATCATGTAGCCCACCTGCTCGCTCGCGGCGGGCTGACGGTCCTGATGGTCGATTGCGACAGCCAATGCAATCTCACGGCATATGCCTTGTCCGACGGTCGGATACGCAGGTCCTGGGGAGAGGACGGCAACAGCATCTACCAGAACATCCTTCCCGTCTATCAGACGACGGGCGACATCAGGCAGAGAGCACCGACGAGAGTCTCTGACGACTACGACCTGTTTCTCGTTCCGGGCGACCTGCGGCTGAGCAACTTCGAGGATCTCCTTGGCGACACCTGGAACTCCGCACGCGGCGGCTCCGAGCCCGCCATACGCGCCCAGGCGGCGATCCACAGGTACATCGAGTTCGCGGCCGAGCGGATAGGGGCGGACCTGGTGCTGATCGACCTCGGTCCGAACCTCGGGGCGCTCAATCGAGCCATCCTGGCGTCCAGCGACTACTTCATCATGCCCGTCGCGCCCGACCTGTTCTCGATCCAGGGGACGCAGAACCTGGGGAGGAAGCTCGTGGCATGGAGGCGCGAATGGGACCAGTGCAACAACGCCCGGGACCCGGGACCGCTTTCGGTGCCGACGGGACGTCCGACATACCTCGGCTACGTCATCCAGATGCATAACCAACGATCCTCCGCACCGAACAACATGACGGCCGGGTGGCGGATCTATGGGTCGAGGATCGAACCGGCGATCCAGGAAAACATCGTGAGGCTGCTTTCACCCGGAGATCAGGTGATCACCTGGGAGGACGGGAACTATCTCCTGGGACAGATCCCGAACCTCCATAGCCTGATCCCGTATTCGCTGCGCGCCCGCAAACCCGTGTTCGACTGCACCCATGCCGACGGCCTGCGCGGAGATCACATCGCTCGTGCCCGCACGTCGGCGGTTCACTTCCAGGAGATCGTCGCGACGCTGCAGGAGGTGTCGACTTGGCCTTGACAGCTCGCCGCAGGTGAAGGGACCGGGCGCCGTGGCATGTCGCCCCTCGACCCAGCCGATGGCCCCCTTCCGCGAGCGTTCGACCATCACGGGGTTCCGGCGGCGATCTCCCGTCTCGATCCAGCCGGCGGCGGCGGCATCGCCCCTCGCGCAGAACGACAAGGCAACGGCCCCTCCACGGCCGTCGAAGGGTCGCCTGTGACGAAGCGGCCGGTTCATGAGTCCGGACTTCGCGTTTTCCCCTTGCCACAAGGGCGTCGGCCATCGTCGCGAAAGGCACGTTCCGGAGGGATCGCGGCTACGCTCCGCCTCACGTCGTGGCCGGCAGGGAGAAGAGGCTCCGCGACTTTCCCGTTTCGCTTTTCCGGACAGCGCCGGCGGCAACGAGACCGGTTGCCAGCAAGGCGTGGAACGATCTCGCCACCAAAATCTTCATTGCATATCAGGTATCATGGTGCTACATGAGTGGGACTAGACCCGCTAACCCCGCACACTCCCCCGAGATGGTCGCCCGATTGGCTCGCGAGAGGAAGGTCGAATTTTTGTGGGGAGTGCTTCAGGATATTCTCGGCTTTGGCTTGGACCGAGAGGACATATGTGAGTGGTTCGAGGGCTTCGAAGCACATATCGCACGTCATGACTGCTTCTTCCGCAAGGCGGAGGCGACCCGAAGATATCCTCCCGGCACGATTTCCGACTATTACCAAGCCCGTGTCGACATGTGCCGCGGAATGATATTCGTGAAGTTCACGATCTATCGGGGAAAGCTTGTGGTCACCTCGTTCAAGGACCTCGACAATGGTTGATTCCACGATCTTCTGCCTTGAGTGCGGAAGCGACGACGTGTTCCATGAACGCGGCCGCGTCGTCGTGGAGATCAAGGGACGTCGCGTGACGGTAGAGGACGATTGTCACGTCAGATGCCGCCAGTGCGACTCGATCAGCTATCCCGGCGTGATGGCAGACGAGCATATGACAGCCGTCTCCGCCCGGCTGCGGCAGGAAGACGGCCTGCTTTCCGTAGCAGAGCTCAAGGAAATCCGACTTCGCTACGGTCTCCTTCAGGAGGAAATGGAGGCCCTCATCGGTAGTGGTCCCAAGACGTGGGTCCGCTGGGAGCGTGGACGGATCACTCCCTCTCCGGCCTATGACCGGGCGATCCGACGCATCGCCGAGGACCCTCGGTTTCTAAGGAGGCTCATGCTCGAGCGCGGCATCGACAATCCGACCGCTTTCGGCGTCATCGAGGACGCCTTCGAGCGCGAGGTCAGGGATGTCAGCCGTGAGATGTCCATCCTTGTCGACGGTAGGGACCGGAACGAGGTCGAGGCGATCGTGGCGACGGCCCTATCAAGAAGCGACGAACTGCGGAACGACCTCTTTCGGGTCCGCAAGGCCGAGGTCGACGTTGAATCGACCATCGCTCGGGCCATGACCAGGATACCAGTCGACGTCGAGGGGCTTGCGAGGGACTTGGGCATGCCCGTGGTACGCGACCCACGCATGTCACGGCAATCGTCTGGGAGCATCATGCGGGAAGCGATTCCCAGCGGTGCATCCGGCTACCGCATCACGGTGAACGGCAGCGAAGCGCACAATCGTCAGCGCTTCACCATAGCACACGAGATTGCGCATCTTTTACTGCACCGGAACCGGATCGGGGACGGTATCACGGAACAGGTCCTGCATCGTTCGTTCGACAGCAACGACGTCATCGAACGGGAGGCCAACAGCAAGGCCGCCGAGATCCTGATGCCGGAAAGCTTCGTGAGGGACGAGTTCCAGCGCGACCGCGATCCCGATTCCCTAGCCCGCCGTTTCAAGGTCTCTTCTGAAGCCATGGGATGGCGTCTATACAATCTTGGCTTGGTCCACAGCAAGCCTCGACGACAATAGGAGCATTCCTTATCTTCCTTCGAAGCAAGTATATCAGCGGGAAGGCGGATCAACCTCTCTCTTGCCCTCCATCTCACTCCTGAATGGCTTGTCAGGCACCCGAGCCATACCTCACCGATTGAGCATATTTCCTGGAAAGCATATCAGCATGTCTTTCTCCGCAAGCGTCTACGAGGCATGCAAGGTCTCGCCGCGCATCTTCGTCATGCATCCAGGATATAAGAGGACTAATTTCTACGCGCAGCAGTTACGTGCCCTGGCTTTGGTCAGGGAAATGGTAGCGAGCGGCGATCTTTCCGATGATGCGCCCAGCCTGATCGTGGTCGGTGGCGGCGTCGCTGGCCTGACCGCAGCCGCCGCGGCACTGACCGCCCGAGCGATGGTAACGCTGATCGAACGCGTCGGCTATCTTGCCGAATACAAGGAGGCGGCACACCGCGAGCTCCATCCCAACCTTATCGCTTGGCCGTTTCAGGTTCCCAAGGCGATGACGACCCTGCCTTTTCTCAATTGGGCATGCGGCCCGGCAGACCGGGTTGCCGACGACCTTACACGACAATGGCAAAAGGACTTCGCAAGGCATGCATCCGCCGTGAAAGACACGGTGACGGAGCTTGTCGAGACAAAGGACAAGGTGGAGGTTATCTGCCAACATGGTCAGTCGCGCGTAGCGGACATCGTGCTAATGGCGGTTGGCTGGGAACGCGAGCGGATCGGCGGCAAGTCGATTGGCCCCAACTACTGGCGTCCACAGCCCTTTGACGACGGCGAGATTGTCGTCAGCGGCTCCGGAGACGGAGGCCTTATCGACCTAGCCTACCAGACCTACGGGCAAAAGACGGTGTCGGTGTCTCGCATGCTCGCATACATCCTGGAGCGCAAGCCTCATCGAGACTGGATAAGGAAGGCAGAGGAGGCGGCGCTGAAGAGCATGGCCGAGGCCGGCGACCAAGCACAGCGCGATGCCGCTTTCGAGCAACTGCAGGTCTTCTACGACAAGCTGACGATGGAGGACGAGGACTCGCGACTTTTGGCCACCTACAGACGGCCGCAGCCGCTCAAGGCACGACTGATCCACGAAAATCGGACGGCGTTCTCGCCCTTCGCCGCACCGATCAACAAGGTCCTGCTTTCGACGCTGACGAAGCCGCCTGCCGAGGCGGCTCGGCTCGAAAGAGGAACGGTGACCCTCTCATCCGAGGACAAGCTCGTGAAGGCTTCCACCGGAGCTCCAGAGGAGCTCGACGATAGGCGGATCATAATCCGTCACGGTGCGGCCCCGGCTGCCCTACAAGGCTCGCTCCTCAGCGACAAGCATAAGGACATGCTGGCGCAAGTTCCCATTGGGAACCTAGCTCAGGTCGTACCGGACGAATACGACTACGAGTTCTTCACGAAACAGCCCGCAAGGCCGATCGCCCCCCTCCCCATTCTACCACCCCGACCTATTCTACGAGCGGGCGCAACAGCAGGTCGAAAGGATGGTGAGATACATCTGCGGCGACAACGAGACCTTCACGCTTTCTCGCGAGAATGACCGAACGTGGAAAGTGTCGACCTCGATACCCGAGGAAAGGCGAGACTTGGCGCCCATATTTCCTTTAGAGGTGGGCAAGTGCAAGGTAGAACTAACAGACTCATCTGCAAAATTCGAACTCCTCGCGTGAGATTGCGATGATCAATGTAGATCAAATATCCGCAGGCAACAATGTCTACGTCGATGACGCGCAAGGGAATTCTGTCAAAATCAAGCTCATGGCACTCGCCAGATCGGACAAGTTAAAGAATCCGGTGGCGCTGGCGTGGATGGGAGGACGATCGATACCACCGGATGCCGACGTGTTTCTATCCGGCTCGCGCAGTTCCATTGGGCAGACGCGCTCCCTAGGAACGCTATCCGAGAGGGCGAAGGACTTCGGCTCCCTCATATGCCTGATCGAATTCGAGAGGACTGAAAGCGCGACGATTTCCGAGAGGACGGCTGCGGCCAAGGTTTCCCGCGATATAAGTCGTCCTGCGTTCGGTCATGGAAGGGTCCGCGTCAGCCGCGTCGCCTCTCCCGATGACAAGCCGAAGCGAACGAGAAGAAAGCATAACCAGGAAGCTACGTCCTCCGGGCAAAAGGGGTTCGTTACGGGCGACATAGTAAATCCGGTGATTGTCGCCAAGGGAGGAGATGTCCGGCTGGAACGCGCAGCTGTTGTGCGGGGCAAGAGCGGACGAACCTTCGGCCGGGACGGCGACGGTGGCACCCCCGTCATCTCGACGAAAGGACGGGGTCTGGTCGGGTTCATTGTCGCCAAGGGGCCAGACAGGACCTTGATCCTCCCGGCAGACGAACTCGTTCGGAAACTCGGCATGCAGTTCCTGACAGTCACAGAGCCTTAGAGCCTCTGATGCTCTGTTGAAACGTTCATGGAGCTTCCTGAGCGAGGAGCATGAGGTTGTGGGAGATGACGCTTAGAAGGAGTTCGCGGGACTGCGAAGCGGGCTTGCGGGCGGTCAGAGCTGAACCGAGGCGGCGCTTATGCTGGCTGAAGCCGCTCTCGACGTGCCAACGCTGGTTGTAGAGGGGTTTTGGGAAACGATGACGCATGGCTCGCCGATAGGGCGTTTTGGGCCAGCGCCGCCCCGTGTTGCGCCGGTTGAGGCGGATGAGCGTGCGGGCAACACCAAACTCCTCGCGGCAGAGGCGGTGGTTGTGCTCGGCGTCGTAGCCGGCATCGCCGAGCACAGTGTGCAAAGGGACGTGCTCGGCGGCCTGACACACGGCGGGGATGAAGTCGGGCGAGTCCTGGCTGGGGCCAAGGCCCGGCACGGCTGCGAGGATGAAGTGGGATCGGGTATGCTGGACCACGGTGAGCTTGGGCCAGAGGCGCTGGCGATGGCCTTTGCGCTTTCGTCCCCGGCCTCGCCGATGACCGAAGTGAGCGCTGATGTGCCGCGTTTCCAGTCCGGTCGCATCCACCGCGGCCACGGGCGCGAGATCAATCAGGCCAAAGGCGCGGGCTCGTTCGACAGCGGTTGCCTGGATGTCACCGAAAGCCCCTTTTTCTCGGCATCCGCCAGAATGCGGCGCGAGGCGTAGGCCAGCGTCGAATAGTGCGGCACCTTGGAAAGGCCGAGGGTTTGTCGCAGCTCGCTCCACTCGCCCACCAGCGTCACCACGCCCCGGTAGTCCGTGCGTAGGAACTGGCGCAGGACGAGAAGAGCGAAGAGCTGCGGTTGGGTGTAATCCTTGCGCGACTATCGGCTGCCGTAGGCCGGCAGCGCGGACCGGCCCGCCATCAAGGCCTCCCGCGCTACTCGAACCGCGGACTTCGAAAGCTGCCGCATCGCCGCCTCCCGTCAAAGAGGACGAAACCAGCCAGCCGAGCTGGGGTTTCAACAGAGCAAGCCTCTGACAAAACCACTTTGCGACGAAGCGCCAAGTGATGAGGGTGTAGACGGCCACTGTCTCGCGCTTGGGCGTCGCGGTCTGGGAGGGCTGCGACGCCCTTCTTTGTTCAGGAAGGGCATGAACGAAAAACGCCTGCCAGTGGGAGGACTGGCAGGCGCTGAAATGTGCCCGTTGGCTGGGAGGAGGATGCCTCGGGGCGGCTCGCATTGGGCTAATGGGAGGAGGAACCCGCCGCGAACAGTGGAATATTCGTAACTGACGCCGGTACGATGCCGAAACGCTGATTTTGCATGGCAGCAATGCGGGCTGGGCGTTGGCCCTGCCGTAGGAGGTAGGCTGCCAACTCCGTGCTCAGAACCCTTGAACCGTGGCACCATGGTTCTGAGGGCCGACGGTCAGATGCCCGATCGCCAATCATCGAACCTAAGGGTGTGTCTCAGTGGAGGTTGGTGCCTCCTCGGGCGCGAATAAGCATGGAAGACGGGGTCTGACTCATCTTCGGTGCAGTTTGGCTGTTGGAATGGCGGTTTTGCCGGAGGCCTTCCATGCCATGCCGTCTCTCCCTATCGTCGCTTGTTCCCGCTGGGATCGTCGTTGACAGCTAGGATGTGTCGGACGAAGCGTTGATGGTGACGGTATCGTCCCGCGCATCGACGGCGGCTTGTCCCTTCTGCTCTCGTCCCTCGCATAGGATCCACAGCCGCTACGATCGTCACCTCGACGATCTGCCATCGTCTGGTCGTGCCGTCCTGGCTCCGGCGATGCGTCGGCTCGTGATGCGATCGTGACAGCCGGGCGGGCCCTTGTCCGCTTCGAGCGCCTCATATGTCTCGGGCAAGCCTCGCAATCACGTCCATCGCGTCGCCCAGCCTTTTCCGGGAGGCGGTGGCCCAGCGTTCGGGAGCGCCGCGCCTGCAGAGGACGACGGCGACCAAGGGCGCGATCGAGGGCGAGATCCCGAAGCCTGCGACGAGGGCGGATGCGATACCGGCGACCCGCTCGCTTCCAGCCCGCCCGCAGGCAGCGTGAAGCCGCTCACGATCGACCTCGTCGGCCTCGCAGGCCTCGGACATCAATCCATCCGCGCTACGCTCCAAGCGAGTGACGAGCCCCGCGCCAAGGCGGCAGAGACCTGGAATGACCTTGCCAGAGAACGAGATCGGCACCGCACAGACGGATGCGAGGCCGGGATCGAGACGCATGGCCTCCGCTCGCAGACCGATTTCCGTGAGCAGGGCATCCTCGGAGTAGCTCAGGGCCTGCGCCGGCGGAAAGGCTCCCAGCGAGGAGCGGCCAAGTGGGCTCGGCTCGCCCCGCTCGCCCGCAGGTTCGTCCCATCGATCGAGCAAGGAGGCGTTCGAGGGATCGCAGACGGCGTTGCCCAGGCGCCGAGCAATTCGCCCAAAGCCGACATCCGTCGGATGGACCTCGTCCCACCACTCGTCGCCTCCGATCTCCCGGCGGCAGTCGACGACGACGAACCGTTGCCGTAGCGACGGATCGTCTACAAGCCGCTCGAGCGCCGCGTGGTAGGTGTCGATCAGACGGCGCGTGACGCGGCGCTGAGCCTCGTGCCCGGCGATGCCCGAGGATGCGAGCGGAACTCCGAGCCAACGGCCTCCTCTCGGCACGGGATAGGTGTAGGAGTGGCAGATCACGCGACCCGCTCCGCCATCGAGGGCGTCGATCGCGACGCGACGGCAGTTCTCGATCAGCCGGGAAAGGAGACCGCCGCTGTCGGCGCCATCCCGCCCGCGTTCCGTCACGAGGTCGTCCGTCCCCTCCTCCAGGCCGGCCGCGAGCATTTCGTCCGCACCGTTGCTCAGGATGACCGCATCCGGCCGGTCGGCGGCCACCGCCTTCAGGAGGGCCTGCCGGACCATAGCATCGCCGAGGCTACCGTTCACCCCTACGCAGTCGACGGCGAAGCGGCGGGAAAGGTGTTCGACGAGATCGGTGACAAGGAACGGGAACCTCACCCAGGAGTCGCCCTGTGCGACGAGTCTCGGCCCCTTCCACGTCCGTATCCGGCGCTGATAGCGGCAGCTCCGCCTCCAGTCGAAGAGCCTTTCCAGCGAGCACAGGGCGAGGAGGCTGGCCTCGTCGCAGTCCTCGACGGTCGCGGGATCGACGACGACGCGTGGCCGGAAAGCCGTACTGCCGACGCGATCGAGCCGCAGGTATGGCCGGATTCGCGAGTCCGGCACCCACGGATCGAGCAGCATCCGCTCGAGCTCGCTCGCCCGGATGCGGACGACGCCCAGACCCGCCTCACCTAATCCTTCGGGATTCATGCTCCGCTCGTGGCTCCCTGATAGGTTCCGACGCACGTGGAACGGCCGTCGCGGGAGCCCGAGACCTCAGCCGGCGGGCGGGCTCCAGACCTCTTCGGCTCGAATCCGCGCCGTCCCTGCCATGCGAGGCGTCACCGCCGCGTGACACCTCAGCGCCATCGCCCGGGCACCTGGACTACGGTATCCCGCGCCGCGTGGCCTCGACGATCCGTGCATGGGAGCGCTTCCAGGAGGGCGTCTCCGACAACGTCCACGGCGCGGCGAGCTCCCCTCTCTCGTCCGGCATCGCCGCCAGGGCCCGCACGAGGAGGAGAGCGTCGATTCGCTTCAGGCCGATGCGGCTTCGACGCACGACGTCCAGGAGGCTGGCCTGCCGCGAGACTCCCAAGTCCGACCGTTCGAGGATCGCCCGCCATGTCCGGTCCTTGAAGAAGGTCTTCCTCGCCACCCGAAGCAGATCGGCGGCCTCCGAACGATCGAGGAGCCCCCCAGCGAGCAGCGCGTCCACCTGGGCCTCGCAATCCACGAGAGCCTCGGTCAGCGGCACGAAGCCTAGCTCGGCCGGCCCGTGGAGCTGGGCGACTGCGGCGTCGTCGTCGAGTTCGCCCTCGACGTAGCGCCTCGCGATCTCGCCGACCGCGACCATGCCGAACTCGTGGCACTCGGCTGCCCTGAGCGCTCCGAGCGACGCGGCGCCGAGCACCGCCACGCCCTGCGAGAGCGCATGGAGGATCTCCTTGTGCCAGACGGCGGCGACGGTCTCGAAGAGGCCGTCCACCAAGCCGACGACGTTCGCTCCCTGGAGGACGGCAGCCAGGATGTCGCCCTGCGCCGCGGGAGGACGCCTTTCGATGCCGGGGGGCAACCCGTCGAGGCCATGGAGGCTCGGCCCCGCGAAGAGGACCTTCGTCAAAGCCGCAACATCGCGCCCATGGCGCGAGAGCCAGGCCGCCAATGGCGGTTGGAGGGACGATCCTCGAGCTGCGGGGCGAACACCCGGACCACGTTGACGCCGGCGGCCGCTCCCCCGAGTTCCACGACGGGCACGTCCGAGATGCCGACGCGCCGAAGATGCCCGGCGACAGCGGACAGCAGTTCGGCCGGGGCCGTGGCGAGCGGTCCGCATGCGTCGCGAGGCGCCGCCCTCCCCTGGGCCGCGACGAGAGACGAATAGATGCCGAGGCCCGGTCGAAGCGGCTCGCGGTACTCGGCGGGGTCGAGGTCGTCGCGGGCCCCGGATATGTTGGTCACGCGGGTCTGGGCCGCTTCCGTGATGGCGCGGACGGCGGCATGCGACGCAACGGGATGGCAGCCGGTGCCGGCCGCGAGGTCGAACTGGGCCCGCACCTCCCGACCTCGGTCGCGCAGGACCGCCTGGATCACGGGGATGCCGATGTCCGTCGTCAGGTCGAAGAGCCGCAGCTCGACCCCTGCCTCCCAGATCCGGTCGGCCAGCGCATCCACGCTCTCGTCCTCGAACGAGGCTGGATCGACCATCAACTGTTCCAGATCGTCCCACGACCTGAAGGCATGCAGCGTCGCCGCGTCGCGCTCGACGAGTTCGCAGACGGCATGCAGCACCGCTTCGTCCAGGTCGTTGCCCGAGGCGAGACCGTTGGAGGATCGCGACATCCCTCCGAAGACGTAGCCCGTATGGTCCAGTCGGGCCGCCTCGAGCGGCACCCAGACGGCGTCGCCGCCGAGGAGTTGCCTGCCCTCCAGCCAAGCGAGTTCGTCGCCATCGGGCAACGACGCGCCCGCGGGCATGAGACGGACCGGATCGTGGACGCGCGCGCCCTCGGCCACGAGTGCGCTCCTCGTGGCGAGGCGCGTCACACGCTCCGGATGCTCGGCGATGGCGAACTCGACGGCCTCCATGACGGCGGAGGCCATGGCGAAGTCGTCGTCGATCCCCTTGCCCTGGTTCACCGCCAGGGTCAGCGAATTGGGACGCATCGCCGCCCAGACCGGGATGCCGATCCTGTCGAGGCCGGTCTGTCTAGCGAGACGGGTGATCCCGAAGGCACCGAAACGAGGCCGCATGCGGCGGACGGTTTCCGCCGGTTCGCGGATCCGTCCGCCGCGTGGCAGTCTCCGCGTCCCGCTCACCCGTTCTCGGAGAATTGCCGGCTCGTGAGGTCCGCCACCGTGGGAACGGCCACGGCGACGTCGACGTCCTTCACGACGGAGAAGCCGTTCTTGCGCATGTTCTCGACGGTCTTGGCCGTTCCCTGATCGATCCCGCCGGCATCACCGCTTGAATACGGCTGCACGGTTCCCTTGTCGGTGTCCACGACCCAAAGCTGCTGCTGGTCGCCCCGGTGGCCGATTACGAAGATCGTCATGCCTTCTCCTGTCCTTACCTGAAGCCGGCTTCGCTGAGCGCACCGGCATAGTGGGCAACGTGATCCTTCGACCGCAGCGGGATCGTGGCGATCCAGTCGTCGATGCGGAAGTTGGGTTGGTCCTCGAGGGCTCTCGCGACGTAGAAGGCCGCTTCCTTCCGCCGGCCGCTTCGCGCGAGGCAGGCCGCCGTCAGCCTGTTCGCCGGTCCGCGTCGCTTCATACGCTCCAGGTGCGACAGGGCGCCCTCGTAGTCGTCGAGGAAGAACAGCGCGCCCGCCGCCGTCCAGAGATAATCGTCCGGCGGGATCGGGTTGAGCTCGATGGCCTTCTCGATGCGCCCGAGCGCCGGCAGCATGTCGGAGCAGTGCGTCAGGGCGTTGGCGTGGTCGGCGAGGATGTCGGCGTGGTGAGGAGCAAGACGCTCGGCTCGCGTCAGTCCGTCGACGGCATCGTCGAGCCCGCCGAGAAACAGGGTGGCGCTCGCGAGTTCCCGCACCGCCTCGCCGCTGAACGGATCCACCTCGACGGCACGGGTCGCGATCCGCCGCGCCTCCAGGAGTGGCTCGCGGTCGGTCCGGGAGAGAAGCAGCCATTCGAGGGTGAACGTCCTCGCGATCCCGTTCAGAGCCGGCACGAATTCGGGCGCCCGTTCTGCGGCCTGCGCGAACGCCTTCCGCGCCCTCCTGAGATCCGGAAGGTCGAGGACCTGAAGATGCGAGCGCCCTCTGAGATACAGATGATAGGCATCCGGTTGCCGCGCCGACTCGAAGCGTGCCAGTTCCATGCGCTCGACACGATCCGCAAGCGCGGTCACGATCGACCGCGACAGCAGGCGATGATGCTCCCCCGGATCGCCCGCCCGCAGATCGAACTCCTCGCCCCAGAGCGTCACCCGATCGACCATACGCACGAGCCTGACGACGAGGCGCGCCCCGCCGCCGAAGCTGCGCACGCTCGTCTCCGCGACGTAGCGTGCGCCGAACAGGTCCTTCGGAGGGTTCTCGCGCGAAAGCTGCCGGGTCGTATGCGGCGCGATGACCGCGATCGATCTCAGCCGGCACAGGCCGAGCACGACGTCCTCGACCAACGCTTCGGCCAGGTCGACATGCGCGTCCTCGACTCCGGCGCGCACGGGCATGAGGACGCACAGCTTGGGAATGGACGGGGGCTGGCGAGCCTCCGGCTCCGGCTGGCTCGCGACTTGCGCTGCGCTCCGGGGAACGTCCGCTTCGGTCGCCGACGCGATCGTCCGCCCGAGCTCCGACAGCAAGCCAGCCGTCCTCCCGTCCGGGCTGGTTCCGAGTTCGGCCTCGAAGCGGCATCGCATCTCGGCGAAGACGGCCTGCGCCGCCGCGATGCCATGCCCCTTGGCCCTCAGGCCGATCAACGAACGCCAGGCATCCTCGCGATAGGGGTCGACGTCGAGAAGGCGCCGGAGCGCCGTCTCGCCGTCCACGCCGCCGACCGTCGCCGCTCCCGCGAGCACCAGGTCGCCGTAGCGCTCCCGGAGGCGGACGCGCTGCGCCCTGATCCAGGCGTCGAGTGCCTCGCCACATCCCGAGACACCCTCCAGCAGATCGCCACGGTAGAGTTTCACGAGCCTCGCGAGCTCGCTGCCGGTCCGAGGCGCCTCGAGCTCGTCGAGCGTCGCGAGATCGACCTCGAGGTCGGGAGCGGCCGCGACCAACCGCACCTCGGTCCGGGAGATGGACAGGATGTCGACCCCGAATTCGGTCTGGCGATCATGTATCCGCGACAGGAGCTGGCGGAGGTTGGCCAGGGCGCCGGCCTGCCCCGCATCCTCGTACATCGAGGTCGCGAGCCACGAACGGGACGCCCGCCGGCCGACCGAGAGCTGCAGAACGGCGGCAAGGACGAACGCCTTCTGCGGCAGGGCCGTCGAGATGCCGTCCCCGCCGCGATGCAGGGCCGGAGCGCCGAGAAGAAGGAGGAGATCCCGTCCGTCACCCATGTCGTCTTCTGCGTCGTCCTCAAGCTTTCGCAAGCAACGTCTATCAACGGCCCGCAACCCGTCAATCCGGCGCCCGGTCGCCTGTCACGCTTTCGTCACGCTGGAGCGGCCGCCGTCTTGTTCGCCGTCAGGGCTTCGGCCCCGATGCCCGCATTGGGGCGGCACGCGAAAGGACCTGGAACCAGAATGGAGCGCCGAGGCTGACTGCGAGACCCGTCAGCAGCCAGCCCAGTAGCTTCAGCAGGCCTTCCTCGCGCAGCAGGGACCAGGCGGCGCTTCCGCATCGCCGGACGATCGCCGCCTCCCCGGACTGGGCCACCAGACAGTCGAAGCCGATCGGAAGGCCTTCCGACTGCAGACGGAGAAGGTCGCGCGCCACTGCCGAGGTTTCCGGATCGCTCGCGGCCGGCGCCGGAACCAGGTCGCCTTCCGCTTGGATCCGGTCGGAGATCTCCTCCGCGGCGGAGCGAAGTCCCGGCGAGTTCCAGAAGCTTCGGACGAGTTGGACGGAATCGACGTTGCCGAGCGCCGCGACGAGGACGCCCAGCACGAACAGACGCTTCCGGGCGTAAGCCTGGTACCATCCGGAGACGCGGTCCATGCTGGAAGAATACCAGGCCTCGATGCCCTTGATCATGGCGTCGTAGTCGGCGCCGGCGACGTCGACGATCGGCCGGAGCGCCTGCGCGACCACGGGGTGATCCAGGGAGATGGCCTCGAGCGACGCCTTGAGCGATGCCGCGTCTCCCGTCCGGGCGTCGGCCACGCCGGCGAGGCGTCCCCGCGCGACGACGACGTCCGCGAGAGCGCGCGCGAAGGATCCGGGATCCAGGTAGGAAGGCGGGCGTCCCTTGGCCACGTCGTCGCGGTAGAGGGCGCCCACGAGAGGATGCTGCATGACACGCCTGAAGATCGGCTGATCCGGCAGGAGATGGCGGATGCCTCGCTTCAGGAAGGTACCGCGGGTCCCGCGCCGCGAGGCGATCCATTCGTTCACCCCGCTCACGAAGGTGCAGAGCAGGAAGTAGACGACGGCCATGGACAGCGCCGTCTCGAGAAGGCGGAAGATCACGAAGTCCTCCCCTGGGCGATCCTGAAGTCCCTCGCCGAAGGGATGGGCTGGCGTCCCACGTCGGCGCGTCCGGCCACGGCGAGGTTGCGGGGCCTGTAGTTCCTATCCACGTCCCACTTGAGCCTTGCCGAAGGATCGACGACCTGGGCGATCCCGTCGCTCTCGACGAGCATCCTGCGGTAGTGCCGCCCGCCGGCGAACGCCTTAGCCTTGGCATATATGCCGCCCAGGAACTCGCCGTAGGAGTCTCGAACGGGAGACAGGTACTCGTTGCCGTCGAGCTTGAACTCCGGCGGCGGACTATCGGCGAAGGGGGGAACCTGACGGTCGCGGCGGAACACCAGTCCGAGTTCCGCGGCGGCGTTCGCCATCCAGAACAAGGGCGCCTCGCAGAGGAGGTCGTCGTCGTACCCTCCGCCGACGTTGGCATGCGCGCCGGGAAACCAGCGTTGCTCGACCCGGGTCCATAGCCCCCGATCCGGGGCGGTCCACAACGTGGCTTCGTAGTCGGCGCGGTGTTCGTCGATGGCGACCGCATGATACGCGTTCTCCACCACGCGCCCGAGCTTGGTGTCGTGGAACTCGAACCTTCCTCGACCGAAGGGCAGGGTCGCGCTTCCGAGCCAGGGAAGCCCAAGTGCGCCGACCGTGTCCCAGACTCCGACGAAGGCGATCTTGACCGTGAGGGCGGATCGCGCCCGGAACCCGGCCCAATCGGCCTGGTTCCGCGCCGGTCCGTGGGCCGGGTCGGCCTTTCTCCGGTATAGCTCCCACGCCTCAGCGATCTCGGGAGTGCTTCGGTCCAGAGGACGACCGCGCAACTCGGGCCTGCGCTCCCAGACCTTGTTCCTGTCGACGATGCCGACGCGGTTGATCATGCCGGCCAGGCTTCTGGCGGTGAAGGCGCCGCGGCTGAAGCCGAAGAGGAAGACGAGATCTCCTCGCGAGAACGTCTCCTCCCGTTCGGCCGATGTGGGCTCGTAGGAGTCGTAGGGTCCGGAAGCGTCCGGGCGCGGCGCGCCAGGAAGGTAGGTGTTGACCAGCCAGCAATAGCCCTCGAGCACGTTCCGTCCAAGGCCGAGACCGAGGGCTCCTCCGCGGATCCGGGTTCCCCATTCGGTTCCGACGCCCTGGTCGTAGAAGGTCAGCTGATCGGGGCATTGCGTGTCGACCGACGCCAGGACCCTATACAGACGCGACACGTTCGTCTGGCTTTCGAGACTGTTCCAGGTTCCGTCGAAGCAGAGCGCAAGGCGGCGGCAGCCGTCCGGCAGGGGAATGTAGTCGAGCTTGGCCTTCTCCGCGGTCATGGTCATGGCCGATCGATCGATGTTCGAGGATTGGAAAGCGGCATCGGAGCGGAGAGAACAGCCGCGGCGAAGGCCACGGCCGCCGCGGGATGGAGACAGGGACCTCGACGTCGCAACTCCGATCGAAGCCTTCCGGTCGTCTCGTCGCTCGAACGTAAGACGGGACGGAAAGTCCGCGATGGTCGCGCGGTCAGGGGGCTCCGACGTCCGGGCTCGCGCCGGGAGCGAGGCGAGAAGCTCGTCGCCCCTGCACCGCCTGGCTTCAGCAGAAATCCAGGTATCCGAGCAAGCCGGACATCCTGACCTTTCGCGTCGATCGCCGGAACACGCCGTAGCCGTCGCGGGAACCACCGTTGTTCGTGTTGCCCTCGATCGTGACGATCCTGTCGCCCTGGACCTTCTGGACGATCCCGGCGTGTCCCTTGCCGCCTCCCGTGTCGAAGAGAAAGACCATGCCCGGCTTGATCGCGGCGGGCTGCGCCTCGGGAGGCGTCAGGATCCTGGCGGTACCTCTGTTCCTCATCTGCCACAAGGCGTGGACCCCGGCGGTCCTGGGCAAGGGAGACTCGTCGCCGAGAACCTTGGCCGCTTCCAGGAACACCCACTGGATGAAGCAGATGCACCAGGGAAAGCTGCCGTTGCCCGGATTGAGGCCCGACGCCCTGATGTATTCGTCGACTTCCGGTCCCCGGTTCGATCCCCTGGGCTCCTCCATCACGCCGATCTGCGACGCGGCGACGGAAACCACAAGGGAACGCAGGTCCACCTCCCGGTCGACCACCGCCTCGTCGCCAGCCGTATCGCCGAAGAGGGATCCCCAGGTCTTTCGCCCGACCTGACCGTCGACCTCGAGCTCCTCGCCCTGGGCGTCCAGGTGCCTGGCCTGGAAGAGGCGGACGGCATTCTCCGTCGCTTCCCCGAAGTCGCCGTCCACGACGAGGTTCGAGTTCATGGCCTGGTTCAGGCGAGCCTGGATCGCCCTCACCGCATCCGAGTCCATCTGGCCACGGGCGATGATCGCTCCGGGATAGGGCCGAGGTCGACGTGGCGCCGACCGTTGCGGATCAAGACTGACGACTACGCCGGGCTTGGCATCGACTGCGATGTTGGACATTGTCCGCTCCTCCGTTCGAACGTGACCTGGCTTCCCTAACGAGACCTCGCGCTTGGCGTCTCGACCTGCATCCTCGGCCGCCAGGCGGCCGCAAGCACACGGTCCCGCATACCGAACACGCGACTCCGACTGCGGCAGCGTCCCTCGAACACGGGCCGACCTGCCGATCGAAAATCGTCGACCCGTCAAGACACCTCGAGCGCGAGCCTTGAGAACGCCAGGCTCGAAGCAAGCAGTCCAAGTGCCGGCATCTTGGAACCACAGCCTGCGTGACAGATGCGTGACGTAGGGTCATGCAAGCATCTCGGTGAACGATCCCTGCCCTTCGACAGTCGGCCTCCTTGGCCGATGACAATCCCGAGGGACGACGAAGCGGCACCGTCGTCTCGACTCGCCTTCCGCACGATCGCCAGACGTCGACTACGTTCGGCACGCGCGTCGCCGCTCGCGCCGGACCGCGGCACGGACGTTCTTGCGGCGATCGAACGAAGCCTGCCGATCGCGGATGGAGCGCCGCGCATCCGACGGGGATCGCGTCGCTTCGGTCGGACGGCCTCCCGCACGCAAGGTCCCGAGGCGTCGACCTTGCCGGTAGATATCGGCCTAGGCCCTGCCGCAGCCTGGCTTCGATCGACGGGTCGAGCGTTCGACGGGATCGTTTCACGGCGACCGGCCGCTTGGCCGATCGACGGCCGGCGCCCGTCACGTCCGCGTCACGTGTCATCGCGGATATCGCCCCCGAGGGTGTCATGGCCTTTCGCAGGCGCAGGAGAGGCATGGTCGATCACGACGGATCATCGATCGCTGGGGGGAGGCCCAGCCACGATGCCGGCATCGGGAGAGTGATGGGGACGGTCACGTTTCACGACCAGGCGGTCGACGCTCGCACCGTGGCTTGTTGGCTGGAAGTCGCCCCGGGACCGCCGTCGTCGAGCCGTTCGGCCCGGATCGGCTTCCTGGCGGTCCGTGGCCTCGCGACGCCGTATCGAGCACACCGTCCAGGAAGATCTCCGTTCAGGTCCGAAGGCCGACGCGGCTTCCTCCATGCGTCGCCGGAGGCCGGCGTCGCACCGCCCCAACGGTCGAAGCGGCACGAAGGCCCCACTGCCAGGGAAAGCCAGGGACCGGTTCGGGCGCAACTTGCCTCTCCTGCGATGGGCGTTGTATTGCGCCCGGGCCTCGTCGCATCCCGCCCGAGACTTCGGTCGGACGCCCTTGCGAGGCAGACGCAATGAGGTCGACGATGAACAAGCTCGGCCTCACGCTGATCTCCGGCATCATGGGCTGGAACGATCCGAACGTCGCTGCCCGGGAGTACGCGTGGCTCTTGCTGATGGCGGCGGTCAAGTACGATGGCTACAGCGACTTCCGCGCCGGATCGCGCTTCGTCGAGAGCTTGGCCACGTGGTTGAAGCAATTCGATCCTGGCGACAGGCAGACGGCCTACGACTTCGTCAAGCACAGGCTGGTCTACATCTCCGCCGCGGAGATGCAGAGGATCATCGAGGCGTTCGTTCCCGAGACGGTCACGCCCCGGCTCCGCCGCCTAGCCGCGGCGCAGGTCGGCATCGCCCCGGACCAGGTCTGGGGGAGCGCCGCGGGAGCGACCGCCTTCCGGCGACTCCTTCGCCGTTCCCTGTTCGTCGGGCTAAGCGACGGCAGCCGCGTCGATATCCTGCGGCGGGCGAACGCAGGTCTGCTGTCGCAGGAACAGATCGTCCCCATGATGAACATCGACGCAAGGAAATGGGACGAGCTCGGCAAGGAGCTGCGCGACATCCAGGGTCCCGACGCCCGCTTCGAGCACGTCTACCTCATCGACGACTTCACGGCGTCGGGCACCACGTTCATCCGGCAGGTGAACGGCGACTGGAAGGGCAAGCTCAAGAAGTTCAACGACCTCGTCGCGACGGCTCGGGACGCCGCACGTGCGTCGGGCGCCGGTTTCGCCATCGCGGAGGACTACACGGTGCACATCCATCACCATGTCTCGACCACGCAAGCGAGGGCGGCGCTGTTGCGCCGCGTGGAACAGGCCCGGGCGGAGTGGCCCGAACGCGACTTCGGAGAGGTCACGGTCAGCGAGGGGCTTCTTCTACCGGGAACGATGCGTCTGCGGCAATCGACCGACGCCGCCATGCTCGCGCTCTGCGACAAGTACTACGATCACGAGCTCTACGAGCGCCTGAAGAAGCATTGCGACGAGGCGGGACAGACCGACATGAAGCGAGGCTATGCCAACTGCGCCCTTCCCCTCGTGCTCGAACACAACACCCCCAACAACAGCATCCCGCTGCTCTGGGCGGAGACCGGCGGCAAGCAAGGACATGCCATGACGCCGCTGTTTCGCCGGCGGGACCGGCACGGCTGAGTCCATGGCCAATCCCTTCCTTCAACGGGCGACGGAATACATCCGCGACGAGACGGCCTTCCTGGCCGTCGTCAGCCCGCAGCCGCTGACCACCTTCCTCACGAAGCACCCGCGCAGGGACGACCTGTTCCGGCTGCCCGTCCGCATCCTCGGATCGCCGGGCAGCGGCAAGACGATGCTCGCCACGCTGGCGGAGTTCCGCCTCGTCGAGGCGATCCTGCGCGACCAGTCGAACGACGCGAACCGCGAGCTCGCCGCCGCGCTGGCCGATGCAGGCTTCCTTCGCGATGGGCGCCCCCGCATCGCCGCGGTGCGGGTTCCCATGGAGTCCGAATACCGCGACTTCTGGGAATTGCCCTACGAGGACGCGGTCAAGACGAAGCTGGCGATGTGGCTCGTCCAGGCGCGCACGATGCTGGCCCTCCTGCGGGGTCTCACCGCCAACGGCACACGCGACCTCGACGACATCCGCTTCGTCGCGCGCGACGCCTCGGAAGCTCAGCTCGAGCAGATCGGCGGACTGAGCGCGGCCGGCATCCGCGATCGGGCACTCCAGGTCCAGCGCGCGATCTACTCCATCGGGGCGAGCCTCCTGCCGCCCAGGATCGAGGATCTACCGCCCGAGGCGACGGAACCCTACCAGCCCTTCGACAGCATACGCGAGATCGAGATCATCTGGAACGGCGAACCTATCGAGGTGTCTCCGCTGGTGATGCTCGACGACGTCCATGCTCTTCATCCGGATCAGTTCGAACAGATGTTCGGCGCGATGGCCCGCCGGGAAATCAGGTTCGGGCGATGGATGATGATGCGGCTCGACGCGTTGAGCCCGAAGGCGGTCTTCCGGTCGGCCGAGGCACTCGAGACGCACAATCTCAAGCCGGATCGCGACTTCATCAACGTCTTCATGCAGCGTCAGGCGGACCGGGCGAGCGAGAGGCGCCAGTTCCGGACGATCGCGAACGACATGGCGAACAGATACCTGCCGCTCGTCAAGGCTCTGCGCGACCGGAACCAGACGCGGTTCGGAAGGCTGGTTCCCGACGAGCCGCCTCGGCTGACGGACGCGCGACGCAAGCAGCTTCGGTCGACCGTCGAGAAGGATCAGCGCAGGCTCGAGATCGGCCGAGGACGCCGGGAAGCCATCGAGCAGCTCGTATCCGCCTACTTCGCCGGCAAGGAGGGAGGCGACAAGGAGCCGGAAGTGGAGCTGGCGATGTGCCGGATCCTCATGCATCGGTATGCCAAGCGGGTAGCCCATCTCGAGCCGACGCTCTTCGAGGACATGGATCCCGATCCGAAGGTCCCCTTGAAGGCGGATGCCGACGTGGCCGATGCCGCCCGCCTTTTCCTGAACGAGGAATTCGGACGCCCCTTCCACTACGGCATGAACGACCTGTGCGATGCCAGCAACGAGAACGCCGAGCTGTTCCTGCAGCTCTGCGGCGCCCTCGTGGCACGGATGGAGGCGCGGGTGGTGCAGGGCAAGTCGCCGGCCCTGCCGGCCGCGGTTCAGCAGACCGTTTTGAAGGAAACGGCGGCGGCGATCATGAACGGCTGGTCTTTCCCGTTCGCCAAGCGGATCAGGACGCTGATCGCAGGCATCGGACAAGATTGCCGCGCGACCTCCCTGGTGCCGAACGCCCGCCTGGGGGCCGGAGCGAACGCCATCGGCGTTCCGCAAGCCGAGATCCGCGACCTCCTGGCTTCGAAGGACGACCTCGCGCTCGTCCTGAAGTACGCCGTTGCCTATGGCGCACTCGACGTTCAGATGAACTATGGCCAGGGCAACAAGATCTGGTGCCTGATCGAGTTGAGTGGCCTCGCCTGCCTCGCTCATGGCCTCACCTTCAAGAGAAGCGGATTCCTCGAGCGCGATCTTTCCTACGTGCGCGAATTGGTTGGACTGACGTGACGCGGACGCATTGGGACAACTGCATCGCCCACTTCGACCAGGCCGTCGAGACGTTCGTCGGCGAATACTTCGGGAACAAGGACAGGAGATGCCTCCTAGTCGCCGCGGCAGGTTTCGATCCGAGATCCCGTCGCATCGCCGAACTTCTAGCGGATCAGATGGGCGATCGGCTCCAGGCCTTCTTCGTGCGCGAAGAGCGCGGACGGCCGGATACCGGCCTCGCCGCCGCGGCCGACGCGAACGAGACGAGGCTGCGGTCCCTGGTTCCAGACTGCAAGGTCGTGCGCATCGACGTGTTCGGCGACGACGGTGCTCCGGTCGGAGGACCGCGGATGGCAAGGCTCGTCTCGGATCTTGTCCTGCCCCCGGAAATCACGGACGTGGTGCTCGACATGACGGCGTTCTCCGTCGGAATCGCGTTTCCGGCAGCCAGGATCCTGCTCGAAGGTTGCGAGAGGAACGGTCGACGTTCCTTCCACGTCATGGTCTCCTCCAATCCGGAGCTGGAAAGCAGGATCGTGGCCGAGCATGGCGGCCGCCCCATGGCGGTCCGAGGCTTCGCAGGAACGGACATCCTGTCCGAAACGCTCGACGTCGCCAGGATGTGGATCCCGCAGCTCGCTCCCGGCAACGCCTCGGTCTCGGCCCTGGACCAGATCGGCCGGTCCCTGGGTCAGTGCTACAAGATCTGTCCCGCCCTCCCCTTCCCGTCGCGGGATCCGAGGCGGTCCGACGCCCTCGTCGCCGAGTACGGGAAAGCCCTGGTCGACGAGTGGCAGGTCGATCCACGCGATCTCGTCCATCTCTCGGAACGCAATCCGCTCGACAGCTACCGCACGCTCTCGACGCTTGCCCGCCGCTACCGGAAGGCGGTCGAGAACGTCTTCGCTCCGGTCATCGTCGTTTCGCCGATGGGTGGCAGGGTCATGGCGATCGGCGCGTTCATGGCGGCCATCGAGCACGGGCTGGCGGTGAGCTACGTCGAGACGGTGAGATACGAGTTCGACGCGTCCGGACCGTTCGACGACGAGCCGCCGGATACCTTGCTGCATGTTCTGCTGTCGGGACCGGCATACGGCGACTACGACGACGCGATCGACGAGCTGACGGCGGCTGGTCCGCCCTGGGCGTCGGGGAACGGAACGGCCGCCGGGGAAAGGACTTGACCATCGGCGGAACGAGCACGAGGTGGAGATGACGACCTTCTCGGAGAAGCTCTCCGGGTTGCCGGCGACCGTCGCGCTGGCCGCCGGAGCGGACCACTCGGACCTCGCGGCCGCCTTCCGCGACTCCGCGGGGCGGCCCGTGCTCGCCGTCGGCTCCGGCGGCTCGGCCATCGTCGCGGAGTACCTCGCGCGCTGCCGCGAGACGCTACGGTCGGGCTCGACGCGCACGGTCACGCCGATGGAGCTGGTGCTCGGCACCGAGGACCTGACCGGAGCGGACGTGTGGCTGTTCAGCGCCGGAGCCGAGAATCCCGACCTGCGCGCCGCGGTCCATGCCGCGCAGGCGCGTCGCGCCCGACGCATCCGTCTCGTGACCAGGCGAGTCGATGCAGCCGAGGCCCTGGGACTGGCGCGCAGACCGCACGCATCCGTCCACGTCGTTCCGGTGGCGGTCCAGAAGGACGGCTTCCTCGCGACGCATTCGCTGGTGGGCTCGGTCGCCGCGCTTCTGCTGGCCTCCGACGTCGTCTCGGACGATCCCATCGGCGGGGTGGCCGCGGCGTTCGCGGCCGCGGTCGACGCGTCGGTCGCGGAAAGGCGTCGCCTCGAACTCCACGAGACCTTCTCGAGCCTGGATCGGAACGACACCCTGCTGGTCCTGTTCGACCCGCAGCTGTCGTGCGTCGCGACGCTGATCGAGACCTCGGCGTGGGAGGCGGCGATCTGTTCGGTGCAACGCGTCGACTTCCGCAACTTCGCCCACGGCCGCCACACCTGGATCCATCATCGATCGGACCGGACCATGGTGCTGGCGTTGACCGGCCACGAGACCCGCGACACGTGGCGATCGATCGACGACCTTCTTCCGGCGGGAGTGCGCCGGACGTCGATGGACCTCGGCGGCGGCGGACGCCTCGACAACGCGAAGGCGATCGTGGAAGGCCTCGCGGTCGTCGAGGCCTTGGGTCTGGCAGCGAGGATCGATCCCGGAAGACCCGGCATCGGGGAGTTCGGCCGCTCCATCTACGAGGACGACGCCCTTCTCGGGCTCTCGCGCAGGCTCGACGGAGCCACTCGCCAGAAGCGCACCGCCTCGCTCGCCCGGGACGAGCCCGCCACCGACCAGACCGGGATCCACGACGCCGGAGCTGCCCGGCTGGAACGCCTCGCCGAAGCCGCGGTGGGAGGCGTCGTGTTCGACTACGACGGCACGCTGGTCTCGACGCCCGACCGCTTCGATCCGCCCCGGGCGGCGCTGGTCGCGGAACTCGTCAGGCTACACGGACTGGGAGTGCGCCTGGCCGTGGCGACGGGGCGCGGCGGGTCGGCGGGGGAGGCGTTGCGGGAGGTCCTGCCGACCGAAGCCCACCCCGACGTGCTGATCGGCTACTACAACGGCGCCTACCTGCGACCGCTCGCGGTCGACATCCGCTCGGCGCCGGCGCCCGCCGACCCGGCGATCGCGGAGACCGCGGGCTGGCTAGCAGCGCGGCCGGACCTCTTCAGGCGTGCATTCGAGCCGGCACGGCACCGGATGCAGATCACCATCGAGCGCGAGGACCTCGCCGACTGGGAGTCGTTCGGCCGGGAGATCGACGCCTGCGGGAGCGTCCGCTCGGGCTCCGTCAGGGTGACGCGATCCGGGCACAGCGTCGACATCGTCCTCGCCGCCGCCTCGAAGCTCGCGGTGGTGGAAGCGATCGCCGCGCAGCTTCCCGCCGGCTCGACCGTCCTGCGGATCGGCGACAGCGGCTCGCGACAAGGCAACGACAACGAACTGCTCTCCCACGCCTACGGCATCAGCGTCGGAGAGGTCTGCGGCCGTCGCGATGGCTGCTGGTCCCTTTTCGGGGAGGAACTCACCGGCCCCGAGGCGGTTCTCAGGCTCCTTAAAGCCCTGCGTCCAGATGCGGCCGGCGTCGTGCGTGTGGATATCGTCTCGCTGGGCATCGACAGGACGCACGAATCGGGTACGAATGGCGAACATGGCACCTGATCGATCCGTCTCCTTCGACGTCGTCGGCACCGGCTTCACGGTGCTCGACCGCATCTACGCGGACGGCGACCTCGCCGGCGAGGCACTGGGCGGATCGTGCGGCAACGTGCTGCTCTCGCTGGCCATGCTTCAGCGGCAGGTGGCGCCGGTCCTCCTGCTCGGCATGGATCCGACGGGCGAACGGCTGGTGGGAGAATTCAGGCAAGCCGGGGCGGATGTGCGATACATCAATCGCCGTGGCGACGTCAGGTCGCCGGTGCTGACCCAGGATCTCGACACGAGCTCGGGGCGACACAGCTTCAGCTTCGTCTGCCGCGAGACCCAGGTCCGCTTTCCGGCATATCAACCCATCCGCGACGACGACGTCGCGGCCGCCGAACATGCCCTCAAAGCCTGCTCCGTCTTCTATGCGGACCGGCTTTCGCCGGCCGTGCTGCGTGCCATGGGACAAGCCCGATCGGCGGGGGCGATCGTGTATTTCGAGCCGTCCGTGGATGACGACCCCCTGTTCGACGACGCCCTTCAGCTAGCGACGATCCTGAAATACTCGTCCGATCGCCTAGGTGACGAAAAGCGCGAAGCGATCGCGCAAAGCGGCGTCATCTCGATCGTCACCCATGGCGCAGAGGGACTAGAGATCCGGCGGAAGAGCAGCGGCTTGCGATGCGAAGCGGCGCCGGCAGGCCGCGTGACCGACGCTTGCGGGTCGGGCGACATGGTAAGTGTCGGGCTGATCGACTGGCTGCTGTCCCACGCCCGGGGCCGCCGCGACCTGTCTCCGGCAGACGTGCGGGAGGGCGTAAGGGCCGGCCAGCGCCTCGCCGCGGCCAATTGTGCCTTTGCCGGCGCGCGAGGACTGTTCCATCATCGGGGAGCGGCGCACGCCCGCCGTATCCTGTCGTCCCACTGACACGCGCCGTCACTCGGCGGCGAGAAGCTCGCGGACAGGCACTCCGGCGCCTCCGAGTTCGCTTCGGAGCTCCATGAGCAACGTGCCGAGCATGTTGCGCCCCGTTCCGTTGACCTCACCCCAAAGTCGGTTGACCTCGTTATCGACGGTGGCCGCCTCCACCAGACGGGCTTCTCCCGTGGAGAGCAGCAGATCCCGCAGGTCACCGTGCTGCTCGAACTTGGCGTGCAGCACGCGCCGCATGCGGTCGAACTTCGTACGCGACCAGCCGGGCGCGACGTCCCAGTAATAGAGTCCATGCGCCGCCATGGCGAGCAGCGCAGGCGTGGGGGCGCTCATCAGCCATGACCTGACCGCAGGCTTTCGAGCTTTTCCCGCCTGATAGGCATGCTCGCTGGTCGCGAAGATTTCTCCCTCGAATTCGATAGGCCGGCGATAGAGGTTGCTGAACGCACCGTAGGGCTTCTCGCTAGCGCGATAGAAGCGGATCTCGTCTACCGGCATGGCTCGCTCCGACTTGCAAACTCTCTTGCGATGCTACATGCATATTTGCATGAAATCAACGGCGAACGCCCTTGCGGAGATCAAGGCTCGGTTAGCCTCCGCATACAAGGAGGGAGGCCTCTCCCAGGCCGAGATAGCTCGCTTGGCAGGGGTAGACCCAAGTCAGGTGAGCCGCATCTGCCGCGGGCAATTTAAGAGAGCCAGTCCCAGTGTCATGCAAATTTGCAATGTTCTTGGAATCCGTGGCGACATCCTTGTCGAGCCCGGCACGGAGTCGGGTGGTTCCTGGGCACGGATGCTGGCGAGCCTACGCGAGCTATGGGACGAAACGCCGGAAGGCGCCGATAGCATCCTCCGGATGCTAGATGCCGTCGCTGCGTTGCGACGCGCTCAGTGAAGTGACGCGTCGGCCGACGACCGGATGCTCGGCCGAGGCGCGGTACTGCCACGGCACACCGATCTCCTTCGGCTCGGTGGCGAACCTGTCCTCGACCCGCCTTCACCGTTACGAATCTTCCGCCGGACGGAGAGGTGATGACGACGAGCGATCTTCAAGGTCAGGAACCGGCGCGACATCTGGGTGCGGATCGGCGCGCTGCTTCGACGCCGATCGGCATGGCAATCTATCGATGGCGCTGACATGACGCTGGTCGTCCTGCATTGCCGATCGATGCCTATGGGAGCTTCTGCTGGCCCTTGGTCGACCAGATTACCGGCATCAGCCGGAATTTCAGGCGCTCAGACGCTCGAAGCCAGCCTCATCATCGGGACGGCGCGTCTCGGCCGCCTTAGCGTTTCGCAACGACGCGCGTGCCGGAGAAGACGATACGCTTGCGAAGTCGGCAGCCCGTTCCTGCTGGTTTTTGATGCCGATCCCGATCGGGCCGGTCGCGGACCGGGCCAATGACATCATCGAGGATGCCGGCACGTTTGTCGTAGTCACCGCGGCTGTCCGCGAAAGCGTTTCGTTGAGCTTGAAGAAGGCCGTGAGTTCATTGAGCGAGACGGCCTCACCGGCGAGTGCCTCGGCGGTCGCGGTCATTTCGGTGGCGGCACCGGCGTTGGCCTGCGTCACTTGATCGAGCTGCACCACGGACTGGTTGATCTGCTCGATGCCGATCGACTGCTCCCGGCACGCTGCCGAGATCTCCGAAACTAGTTCACTGGTGCGCTGGATGTCCGGGAGCAGGCTCTCGAACTCTCGACCTGCTTCCTCTGAAATCGCGAGTGTCTCGCCTGACAGCGCACCGATTTCGGCCGCAGCCTGCTGCGAGCGCTCGGCGAGCTTGCGGACCTCAGAGGCAACGACGGCAAAGCCCTTGCCGTGCGCACCAGCGCGTGCCGCCTCGATGGCCGCATTGAGAGCCAGCAGGTCGGTCTGGCGGGCGATCTCCCGGACCACGCGCACCTTCTCGGTGATCGACCGCATAGCCTCCAGCGATCCGGCAATGGCCACCTGGCTGCGTCCAGCGCTCTGGGCTGCCGTGGCAGCGATCTTCTCGGCCTGAGCGGCATTCTCGGCGTTCTGCCGAACGTTGGCGGTCATCTCTTGGATTGCGGCCGATGTTTCCTCGGAAGCCGCCGCCTGCTCGGTGGAGCCCGACGACAGCTGCTCGGCGGTGGCCGCCGACTGGCGCGAACCCGATGCTACCTGCGCCGCGGATCCCAGCACGTCCGCGACGATCCCATTCAGCTTCAACCGCATCTGGCACAGGTCGGTCAAGAGCGTGCCGATCTCGTCCGTGCGGTCATGGATGATACGGTGCGTAAGGTCGCCGTTGCCGATGCGGTGCACGTTTTCCGAAACGCGGCCGATGCCCCGCGTGAGGTTCAGGCTGACGATGGTGGCCAGGCTTCCACCGAGCAGAAGCGCTGCAGCGGCAATGCCGAGCGCGAGATTAAACGTGCGTCCATGTTCCGCCCGGGCGTCCTGCAAAAACGTGGCGGCGCGCTGCGTCGCCCTCTCCATCAAAGCCTCACCCATCTGCGAGAGAGCCAGCGCCGCGGGCTTCTGCTGCTGCTCAATGAAAGCTAGAGCCTTGCCGCCATTCGCCGTTTCACCGATTTTCGCCGCCGCACCCAAGGTGAGGGCCTCATCCGCCAGCGCACGGTAGGCCTGCAGGGACGAAAGAAGGTCCGCCGTCTCCGCCTTGCCGCTCTCGATTTTCACGGCCCCGAGGTAGCGCGTCGTCGCTGCCTCAACAGCCGTCCAGGCTGCCGCATACTCGCGCTCGAGCGCAGCTAGCTGTCCAGTTTCGGTGGTCGTAACCGACTGCCGGATGGTGCGCCGGATGATCTCGAGGTTCTGGGCGATCCCAGCGGCGCCCTGGACCTGCTCGAACGGCCGCTCCGCAAAGGCGACCAGCCTAGTGTTGCTGTCGATCAGCGCTTTCTCGCCGACCACCCCCATCACTCCGGTCATGAGCAGGAGCGCACCGAAGCTCATCGCGAGCTTCATCTTTATGGTCAACCGCATTCGTAATCCGTCAAAGTGATCGTCTGGAATGACGATGTCGCGCCGCTCACATGCGCTCTGGCGCACTGAATTGAAGGGTCCGCAGGATCCAGCACAATGGAAATACAAGAGCAGGATGCATAAACTTTTAACGCGCAGACAATGATTACTTCAGGTAGCAGTTACAATCGCGTCGCATCGTCAAGGCACCAGCAAATCGCTTCCGCAAGACAAAGCTGGAGCAGCGACCAGTAAGATGATGCGAGCTTCCAGCGGATGATTGTCAGGACCTCTGATGCCTACCCGCCAGAGGAACGTATGACCAAGAACAGGATGGCCACGCATCTGCTCCAACGTGGCCTCGTCGCCGGGCGCCAATTTGAGACCTGGCTAGGCAACGGTCTCTTTGAGGGCTATGAGGAAGTAGTCGGGCTTTCGGTTGTAGCAGGTGGCAAGGCCGCGCATCTGCCTGATGCGGCTGAAGAAGCGCTCGACGAGGTTGCGCTGGCAGTAGACCCAGCGGCTGAAGGTGAAGATGCCCTTGCTCGTCGAGCGCGGCGGGGTGTTGGCCCAGGTGCCCCGCGCAGCCAAGAAGGACCGGATGCCGTCGGTGTCGTAGGCCTTGTCCGCGATCACGGTTCCGCCGGGCGCAACAGTGTCGAGGAGCTTGGTTGCGACTGGTGCGTCGCCGACTCGACCGGCGGTGAGTTAGAGAAGCAGCGGCCGACCTGCGGCGTCCACCAGGGCGTGGATCTTGGTGGTCGGGCCGCCTCTTGAACGTCCCATGCAAGAATCGGCCGCCCCCTTCTTACCCGCCGTGCCATACTGATACACAATCAACCGAACCTCATGGCCCGGCGCCGTCAGCTCGCATCAAGAAAAAGAACCGCCCATCCGCAACCGACGCTTCGCTGTCGTTCATGGCTGAGCTTCTTGCTCCTGCAAGCCTCGATTGGCGCACGGTCTGATAGGGAGAGGCACGTGTCGCCGATGGCGACAAGAAAGCGGACACGATCGTCCACTTGACAATCGGACAGGAGTGTCCAGATTGTCGCCATGCTCAAGCTTCGTACCGATGCCGCCCAGAACCGGGCCGACATCCTGTTCGCCGCCGACAGGGTCTTCGTCGAACACGGCGTCACCGCCCCGCTCGACCTCGTCTGCAAGGAAGCGGGCGTCGGGCGCGCCACGCTCTACCGCAACTTTCCCGACCGCCACGCCCTCCTCGTCGCCCTCCTGGAGGGCTCCATCGACGAGATGGAGGAGAAGGCAGTGTCGCTCGGCGAGGCGACGGATGCCCTCTTCGAACTCCTGCAATTTCAGGCCGAGCACATCAGCGCCCGGGCCTCGCTCGCCGACTACTGGCGCGTCGTGGACCGGGAAGCCCCCGAAATCCGCCATGCGCGCGAGCGCATCCAGACGATCGTCCAACCCCATCTCAAGCGGGCGGCAAGCGCCGGCCTCTGCCGCGACGACCTCACCGCCGAGGACATCTCACTCCTGATCAGCATGCTCGGGGCGGCGCTGCGGGGCCGCACGCCCGAGGAGCGCTCCAGGCTTGGACTTCGCGCGCTCGACCTCCTGGTGGAGGGCCTCGGGCCACGGGCGCCGCGCCCGTGAGCCAGCCCGTCTATCTCGAGCCGCCGCCGAACTGGACGCCCGAGGAGCGCCCGACGCTCCCGGGCTCGCCGGGCACTCCCTACCACCGGCCCATCGTGCGAGCGGCCTACGCGGCTGTCGGCGTGCTTGTCGGCATCACCGGCGGACTCGGCAGCGCGCTCGTCTCGGCCAACCTGCCGCAGATCCAGGGTGAACTCGGCCTCACCCCATCCGAAGGCGCTTGGCTCCCGGCCGTCTACGTGATGGTCAACGTCTCGTCGAACCTCGTCCTGTTCAAGGCGCGTCAGCAGTACGGCATCCGCCGCTTCGCCGAGATCGGGATGCTCGCCTACGTGCTGGTCACGCTCCTGCACGTCCTCGCCGACGATTATTCGACGGCCCTCTTCGCCCGCGCCGTCAGCGGCTTCGCCGCCGCCCCCATGAGCTCGCTCGGACTCTACTACGTTCTGCAAGCCTTTCCGAAAGCCAAGATGGGCGCCGGCCTGTGCATCGGCCTGACGCTCGCGCAGCTTGCCACGCCGCTCGCCTGGCTCGCCTCGCCCGCACTTCTCGACATCGGCGACTGGCGTGGGCTCTACCTCTTCGAGCTCGGCATGGCTCTCTGCTGCATGGCGGCGGTCGTCGTCCTGAAGCTGCCGCCGGGCATGCGCATCCGCGTCATCGAACCGCTCGACTTCGTGACCTTCCTGCTCGTGGCGCCTGCCGTGGCGCTCGTCGGCGCGGTCCTGGCGCAGGGGCGGATCCAGTGGTGGCCCGACCAGCCTTGGATGGCTTGGGCGCTGGTCGCGGCCTTCCTCCTCTTCCTTCTCGCCGGCTTCGTCGAGCATCACCGCGAGCAGCCGCTCATCCAGACCCGCTGGCTCGGCAGCGCCGATGTGGCGCGTTTCATGCTCGGGGCGCTCGGCATCCGCCTTCTCCTGTCCGAGCAAACATTTGCCGCCACGGGTCTGATGCGCACGCTCGGCATGGGGCCGGACCAGCTCGGAGGCCTCTACGCCGTCATGATGGCGGGAACGCTCGCCGGCGCCGTCCTCGCGGCCCTCCTGTTCGATCCGAAGCGCCTGACGGGACTCGTGATCGCCTCCGTCGTCCTGATCGTCCTCGGCGGGCTCCTCGACAAGGAGGCGACGAGCCTCACCCGCCCGCACGACCTTCTCGCCAGCCAGTTCCTCGTATCCTGCGCGGCCGGCATGTTCATGGGACCGCTTCTCATCCAGGCGTTCATCCCCGTTCTGATGAAGGGCACGGACTACGTGATCACCTTCGTCATCCTGTTTTCCGTGTCGCAGAGCATGGGCGGGCTTCTCGGCCCCGCCATCTACGGCACGTTCCAGCAATACCGCGAGCACGAGTACTCCGCCCAGATCGTCGCCCGCGTCGACCCGACGGACCCGGTCGTGGCCCAGCGCCTTCAGCTCCAAGGCCAGGTCTACGCGCGGGTGGTGACAGACCCGGCCCTGCGCAGCGCGCAGGGCGTGGCGCTCCTGTCGCAGAGCGCCACCCGCGAGGCGAGCGTGCGCGCCTACAACGACGTCGTCGTCCTCAACACGATCCTGGCGCTCGCCTTTCTGGCGTGGTCGCTCCTCGGCGCGCTGGCCGCCGGCGCGAGGAGGCGAGCCGCGGCCCGGACGACGGCTGCGCCCGCAGCACAAGGAGCGGCCTGACCCTCATGGACGCCATGAACAGACGCATCGATGACGAGCCAATAGCCGACGAGACGGGCGAAGAGGCTCGCGAGGCGGCGGCAGAGCGGAACCTGATGCCCGCAGAGGACCCGAAGACCCTCGCCACCGACGCCGCCCCGCTGGAAGCCCGCCAGGCCGCGCCGGCCGCGCCGGGCAGCTATGCGCCCACGGTCACGCAGGCGCCCCTGCCTCCACCCCAGCCCGATGCAGGCCCGCCAAAGAAGCTGAAGCCGAAGCTTTCCACGGTTCTCCTGATGATTGTCTTCGCGCTCGTCGGTGTCGGCGTCATCCTCTACGCCTGGCGCCTGCCGCCCTTCGCGACCACGCTCGTCACTACCGAGAACAGCTACGTGCGCGGGCAGATCACCGTTCTTTCGCCGCAGGTGAACGGCTACGTCGCCGACGTTCTCGTTCACGACTACCAAATGGTGAGGGCGGGCGACCCCCTCGTGCGCATCGACGAGCGCATCTACGCCCAGCAACTCGAGCAGGCGCAAGCCGGCCGCGAGGAGGCCATCGCCAACCTCGCCAACGCCGACCAGACGACGGCTCAGAACCGCGCCGAGATCGCGGCGCGGCAGGCCGATCTCTTCCAGGCGCGTGCCGAGCTCGAGCGCGCCCGAGCTGACCGCGAGCGGGCCGCCACCCTTGCCCGCCAAGGTCTCAAGACGCGGGCCGAGGACGACCAGGTGGAGGCGACGTTGCGCTCGGCGCAGGCTGGCGTGAAGCGGGCAGAGGCGGCGATCGTCATCGCCGAGGAAACGCTGCGCGGGACCGAAGTGTCACGCAAGGGCCTGGAGGCGGCGGTGCGCACGGCGGACGCTCAGGTCCATCTGGCGGAGATCAACCTCGCCAACACGGTGATCCGCGCGCCGCGCGACGGGCAGGTGAGTGAGGCGAGCGTGCGGCCGGGACAGTACGTGTCGGCGGGCTCGCAACTGATGTTCCTGGTTCCCGACGCGCTCTGGGTGGTGGCGAACTTCAAGGAAACGCAGACCCACTATGTCGGCGTCGGGCAGCGGGCTACCTTCACGGTCGACGCGCTCGGCGGCCGGCGCTTCACCGGGATGGTGGTTGATCTCGCGCCGGCGACGGGCTCGGAGTTCAGCGTTCTTCGGGCGGACAACGCCAGCGGCAACTTCACCAAGGTCGTCCAGCGCTTGCCGGTGCGCATCGCGATCGATCCAGGCCAGGCGGAGGCCGAGCGGCTGCGCCCCGGCCTGTCGGTCGTCGCCGAGGTCGACACCAGCAACCTCGCGCCAGAGCCGACCAACTGGCTGGCCGAGTTCAAGCTGCCGGAGACGATTAGGGCATGGATCGTGTCCTGAAGGGATCGGCTCACACACCGCGAGCCTGTTGGCGTCACGCCGTGCCTACAAGGCCCCTGCATGTCGGAGGACGCCACATAGAATGTTCTGTCGCCCTCGCGCTCCCCATGCGATGTGCATGGCAGATCCAGCACACGCTGAGGCGAGTTGCGCAAGCGAGTTCGGATGTCGCGTCTCGCAAGCATACAGCCAAAAGAAAAACGCCCGCCGGGAAAGGACTGGCAGGCGCTGAAATTGTTCCCCTTGGCTGGAAGGAGGATGCCTCAGGGCGTTTCGCATTGGGCTAAGAGGAGGAGAATCCCGCCGCGAGTAGTGAGATATTTCTACGCCAATCTTGTGCGGCCTCGAAGAATACTTCGCATGACAGCATCGCCAGCGTGGCAGATCTCCGCGCGATTTCGTCGGCCGGACTGTGGGAACGCTCATCGCTCGTTCGACTTCCTACCGGACAGACGATCAGGAGGGTGTCATGTGAACATACCGGGACAGCAGCCCGGTCAGGACCTGCCCGAGCCGACCATCCCTGGGCAGACCGGTGACGACGCGGTCGGCATTCCCGACGGCGTTCCGGGCGTTGGAAACGACATGCCGACGAAGCCGCTCGACCCGAACCCGGCGAACGAGCCGGACCCGACTACGCCATCACCCGCAATCCCGGGCGTCCCTGGCAATCTCTAGCCGATCGACTCTGAGTGTCTCTCCGAGTGTAGGCACTTTCGAAATTCGCCTTTTCGCTCTGGTCTGTGACCCTCAAGGAACTGGGATGGATACCCGATGGCGACACCAACGCAGAAGGCCAAAGGCATCCGCTGGCTCTACATCGCAGTCGCCCTGATCGTCGTGCTCGGCTTGGCCTACTGGCTGACGAGCTCCAACTCAGCACCAACCGTCTAAGAGCGTCTAACAAAACGTCGGTTTGCGCGTTGTGAGGGGATGGCACGCCCTCTTCTTCCTGACGGTCTCTGGACCGCGATCGAACCGCTTCTGCCGCCTGAGCCGCCCAAGCCCAACGGCGGACGCCCTCGCGTGTCGGACCGGGCGGCCCTGACCGGCATACTGTTCGTGCTGCGCTCGGGAACGCCATGGGAGCTTCTGCCGCGCGAGATGGGCTGCGGCTCGGGCATGACGTGTTGGCGCCGACTGCGCGATTGGCAGGAGGCAGGTGTCTGGGACAGGCTCCAAAAGGTGCTGCTGGATCGTCTCGGCCGACGCAACGCCATCAACTTCAGCCGCGCCGCGCTCGACAGCGCCTCGATCGCGGCCAAAAAGGGGGCGCGCAGACGGGGCCGAACCCGACGGATCGCGCCAAGCCCGGTACCAAGCGCCACATTATCACCGACGCGCAAGGCATCCCGCTCGCGGTGAGGCTGACGGGCGCCAACGTCCACGACAGCCGCATGATCGAGGAGATGGTCGATGCCGTGCCTGCCATCCGCCAGTGCTGGGGGCCACCTCGCCGCCGCCCGGCCAAGCTCCATGCCGACAAGGCCTACGACCATCGCCGCTGCCGGCAGGCGCTGACCGTCCGCCACATCCAGCACCGCATCGCCCGGCGCGGCATCGAGAGCAGCCAGCGCCTGGGACGCCACAGGTGGGTGGTCGAGCGCAGCCTCGCTTGGCTGGCCCAGTTCCGACGGCTCGCCATCCGCTACGAACGCCGGGCCGACATCCACCTCGCACTCACCACCCTTGCAGCCGCCCTCATCACTTGGCGCTTCGTCGCAAAATGGTTCTGTTAGAAGCTCTAAGTGCCCCCGAGATCACCCCCGGTGGCCACGACCACAAACTGAGCAGGCGCTGGGACGCTCAGCCAGACAACAACTCTCCCGCTATTTTGCGCCGCCTTCAGTTGCATGCAAGCGGCCATCGTAAGGTCCTGGAAGGATACGCCCCGGCAGGGTCAGGCCATGACCCATGAAGCATTCTCTTTGCGTCGCGGAGCCGCGGCTTCCGCCGATCCGGCCGAAACGAAGCCGCAGCGCGGCATTCGCTGCAGAGGTCATGGTCACGGGATGTGGGCCGAAGCCCGGCGAGGTGCATGGGAGGTGGAAGGCATGCTCGACGAAGAGCCTGGGCTTCTGATTCGACGCGTTGACGGCTGAAGCTGACGATGTTGTCGCGTGGAGGCAGCATCGATGCAAGGTATAGATGAACCTAAAGTGCATGTCGCGTTCATCAACCTTCAAATATTTGACCCGCATTTCAAGACTCTCCGTCTCCAGACCTCTAGGTTTTGAGCATCTTCAGGTATCGTGAGCGAGATCAGGCTTTCTTTTCGCGACTGCCGGTTGACCTATGCTTTATGTCGAAGCCATAGAAGAGCTTGGATCACGTTAGCAAGGCCTCGCGCGATGCTCGAGATCACGGGCCTTGGTTGCGCTGTTGATCGGCAACGGATATCGGCCGATGCGAGGTCGATATCCTTAGCGTGTTACCACGCCGATCGGCGTCGAAGCTGTAAGCCGATCCACAGACATCCCGCATCGGTGTTTTTCTGAACGCATGCTTGCAGGAGTGGCTCGCGGCACCTGGAGGCTTTTCTCCAACAAGCGGATAGGCAGAGCCTCCTGTCGGCCATGTCGCCGATCGGGCCGGTGGTTCCGTCATCTGGGCTGCCGAGATCAGCCCGACGATCAGCTCTGGATCTGAGCGGCGATGCCGTTGAGGGCCTTGATGATCTGATCCGGAGGATAGGGCTTGGAGAAGAACAGGCCATTCTCCGGCATGTCGTCCTTGCCGACCTTCACCCGGCCCGACGTCACGAGGATCGTGACCGGCGGCCAGCGATCACGCACGGCGCGGGCGAGCTTCAGCCCGTCCATCGTGCCCGGCATCTCCACATCCGTGAACAGGACGCGGATGTCGGGATGACGCTCCATGAGGCGGATGGCCTCGTCTGCGTTCTTGGCCTCGTATGTTGTGAAGCCTGCCTCCTCGCACAGGTCGACAGCCTCGGCACGGACGAGTGCGTCGTCCTCGACGACCAAGACGGCGTAGCGGGCGGGGTTGAAGGACTGACCCATGGAAGACCTTGTGAACCTCAGGCCGCGACCGGAGCGCTGTGGGAGGCGCTCGTCAGCGTGAACTCGATCCCGGACGGGTTAAAATCGATGACGCCGCTCCCGTCGAAGTAGGAGGCGACGATCCGCTCGATCAGTTTCGATCCGAAGCCGCGGCTGCGCGGCTGCGCAACAACGGGGCCGCCCGTTTCGATCCAGCGGAACGTAAACGTGCCGTCCACGACGCCCCAGGACATGGCGACACGACCCGTCTCGTTCGAGAGGGCGCCATACTTTGCCGCGTTGGTCGCCAGCTCGTGAATGGCGAGCGACAGTCCGAGCGCCTGCTGGCCTGTCAGGATCATCGACGGACCGGACCAGGTGACGCGCTCGTCCGCGACGTGGTGGGGGCTGATCGCCGCCTCCACGACCTCCCGGATATCGGCTCCGGTGAAGTTCGAGCGCGTCAGGATGTCCTGAGCCCGGCCGAGCGCGGTGAGCCGTTGAGAGACCACCAGACGCCCTTCTTCCATCGACACGGCCTGGCGCAGCGTCTGGGAGGTGATGGCCTGCACCATGGCGAAGGCGTTCTTCATCCGGTGGGCCAGCTCCTGCGCCAGAACCGCCCGCGCCTCCTCGGACGCCTTCAGGGGCGTGATGTCCCGGGAAACGGACAGGATGCGCTCGGGCTTTCCGTCCGCGCCCATGATCGGCGACACCTGAACGTCCCAGTAGCGTCGGTTGCCCTTCATCGTGTCGGCGTAGCCCTGAAACGCCGCCGAGCGCCCCGCTTTCGCCGCGGCGACGGCTTCGAGGGCCTCGAGGTTGCCCTCCCCCTGCCAGAAGTCCGGCCAGGGGCATCCCGCGACATCGTTGAAGTCCGAGACCTCCATCACCCGCATACCGCCCTCGCTCATGAAGACGAGCTTGGCATCGAGGTCGAGAACCTTGATGCAGTCGGTAGAGGAGGCGAGCACGCTGCGCAGGAACTGCTCGCTCTCGCGCAGGCTCTCCACGGCACGGTCCCGCTCCGCCTCGATGGCGCGGCGTTCCTCGATGTCGATCAGGACGCCGGGAAAGCTCATGGGCGTGCCGTCGGGTGCGTGATCCACGCGGCCGTTGGCCTCGAGCCAGTAGTAGTTCCCGTCCGCGCGCCGCGTGCGGTACTGGTGCACATAGGCGCCGCCCCGCGCGACTGCCTCGTTGATCGCCTTCGCCAAGCCGGCTTGGTCGTCGGGATGAACGGTGGCGACGATCTGGGCGAGCGGGATGCCCTCGCGCCCCAAGGCGGGATCGAGACCGAAGGCTTTGGCAAACGGCTCGTCGACGGTGAACTGATCCTTGGTCAGGTCCCAGAACCAGGTGCCGATGATGGCGCCGGCTGCTAGAGCCAATTGGACACGCTGAACGTTGGCCCGCGCGACGGCCTCGCTGGCGAGCAGCGCCGCCTCCGCGCTCTTGCGATGCGTCACGTCGTTGAAGAAGATCGCGATACGCCGATCGGCGGGGTCCCCGACACGGGTGGCGCGAACGTCGAACCATCGATTGAACGCCTCGGCGTAATTCTCGAAGTTCGCCGGCTCCCCCGTCGAGGCGACGCGACCATACGTCTCGAACCAGAAGGGGTCGAGGTTGGGGGCGAACTCGGTCACCCACTTGCCGTGCAGATCGACGCCTGCCTGACGTTCGAAGGCGGGATTGGCTTCGAGAAAGCGGTAGTCCACCGGACGGCTGCCCTCGAAGCGCACCTCCACGATCGCGAAAGCCGTATCGTCCGTGTCGAGGATCGTTCGGAAGCGTTCGTCCGACGCCCGCAGTCGGATGACCTCGGCTTCGAGTTCCTCGCGCGATAGCGCTGCGATTCCCTGGTTCAAATGACGGCTTCTCTCACTGCTGCGGTCACAGGGTCCTCACGCGACAGGGCGCGCTGACGAGGATGGGCATCGAACGCACAAGCGGGGCCGAAAGCCGCTGCGCCGCCCGATGTCCGTTTTCGTCGCCCCTGGCAAGACGACGATCGGTTTTGTCTCTGGCTAACGATACCTAGCTCGAGAGCGCGAAAGTTCCACGGCTAAGGGGAGCCGGACGGCCAACTAGTTGCTCGCCCTGGCCTCTTCGGTTGCAGTTCGGCACCCCTCGCCCGACCGGGCTCAGCTTGTTCCTGCCTGCCGGCTGCGCGGTATCGGGCCACGCCGGCTATCCATTGGAGCACCAGCATATGGCCGGTTGCCGAACAGAGCCTTGGCTGCAAGGAAGCGCTTCCGCGACGGAGCCGGCTCGGTCGAGCCAGCCGGGCTTCGAGCAGTCGAGAGGTCGGTGCGGCATGTACGTTCGTCGGTTCGAGCTTGCCCATCAGCGCGACAGCCCGGGTTCGGGTCCCGTCAACCTGGACCTCCGTGTCCTCAAGTTGATCGCCAACGGAGAGAGCTACGACGAGGCCGCCAGCATCCTCCAATTGGCGCCGGCTCGCATCCACGAAGCGATGGCTCGCATGCGCGAGGATTTCGGCGCTCACACCAACGAGCATGCCGTGGCCATCACGATCCGCTCCGGTCTCCTCGGCTAGACGGCAGCCACCACGCACGTCGCGGACAGGTGGAGCCAAGTCCCGCCGAGGTTTCGGATGGTGTCCTCTCCGATCGTTCGGCTTTCTAAGAGCACCTAACGAAGCCACTTCGCGACGAAGCGCTATGAAACAAGGGCCACGGCAGTGCTGGTGAGCGCGACGTGGATGCCGGTCAGGGTCACCCGGTCCGCAACACGGAGATGTCCGCCCTTGAGCTTGGGCAATTCGGGCGGCACAAGCGGTTCGATCGCGGCCCAGAGACCGTCCGGAAGAAGAGGGCGTGCCATCCTCTCACAACGTGCTAGCCGACTTTTTGTTAGGGGCTCTCGAAGAAATCGTTTGCTGAAGGCGCCTCAGCCCACGCAATTGGCATCGCTATTGGGCAAACCAATATACAACACGACTGCTATTCTGCACATTCACGAGATGCCAAATGAATGATGCGGCAATCAACAACCATGGCACACCGGCTATAGCTGCTGCCACAACTGATACGCCACCTTCGAAACGCAGCATTTCCTCGCGATAATCCCGGCGAGACTTTAGATCATTGACCTGCTTAGCAGCATGCGCTACGTAAATCGGCTTCGCCATGACAGCGAGAATAAAAATGTAATTATCCAAATCCCAGCCGAATAAGAGCGCGATTGACAAGGGTATCGCTACCGACAACACCGCTGCCAAGTACATTTTTCTGTACGCGAACCATGCGAAGCTGAAAATAAAGGCACCCCATGACCACGTGAACCAAACTGATCTTCCGCCATAAGCAGCGCGATGCGCACCATGAGCCGCTCGGCGGAAACGTTCCGCATTCGGCCCTATGAACAGACGCACCTCTTCAAGGCTTATATTCTCCCATACGTTGCGGCCATTCTTAAGAATTCGATCAAACAATTTTCACACCGGATCAGAACAGCGATCCAGTCGATGTACTACAAACCTCGTGAGGATCCCGTTGAGTTGGCAGATCAAAATACCCTGAAAGATGTGGCGGATTTCTAAGGGCCTTTAACAAAACCGCTTTGCGACGAAACGCCATTTGATGAGGGCTGCTGCGAGGGTGGTGAGTGCGAGGTGGATGTCGGCTCGGCGCTCGTAGCGGATGGCGAGCCGTCGGAACTGGGCCAGTCAGGCGAGGCTGCGCTCGACCACCCACCTGTGGCGACCGAGGCGCTGGCTGCTCTCGATGCCGCGCCGAGCGATGCGGTACTGGATGTGGCGCCTGGTCAGCACCTGCCGGCAGCGGCGGTGGTCGTAGGCCTTGTCGGCGTGCAGCTTGGCCGGGCGGCGGCGCCGTGGTCCCCAGCACTGGCGGATGGCGGGCACGGCATCGAGGTCGGCGAGCTTTGGAGCGCGGGTATGCGATGTCCGTGCGGCTGTGGCGACGTATTGGAGATGGCGCTTATCAAAGAGGCGCGGCCGCGATGGTCTCTCGAAGTAGACGAGCGTGGCCGGGCATCTCCGTCACCATCGGTATGGCGCAAGACGGGCTGCGGCTCATGCTTCTGGTTGCATCGGGGCCGAATTCGGTGGTGCGACTAGCGCGTGTGGCGGCACCTGCTTCCAGGTGTCGCCTCCATATACTCTGACGATCCACCGACGATCGAAACGGCAGGCCCTCGGATTTCATGGGCGCGCTAGAAGCGGCCGAAATGGGCGCAGAGCAGCCTGCTCAGCGAAAGCTGAAACGGTATCAGTCAGGTTGCGGCGGCTTTGTCGCGACGCCCCTTGCGAGCCTTGCTCAGCCTGCCAACTCCAATCTCCGCACTATTCAACTCGTAAACGGGCATCCTTACGATCTCGCCATACATGGTGGCCACGTCGAACTCGCCGTAATTCCCACCTTCAGAACGGGGCACATGGCCCTGGATGGCATCAAGAACGTCGGGCGCGATCCGTGTCCGCCGGCCTACCGTCTTGAACCGGTGCCGCCAGCCATGGAACGGGTCGACCCGCGGATCGTCGAGCCCAATGGATCGAGCCCATCGTGTCAGACGCTCGCCGAGCTTCTTGAAGGGCGGTGTCGCCCGCTCCGGGCTTCCCTTGAGTAGGGGCTCGTAGAACAACGGACCGACCTTGGACTTCCGGACGAAATCCAAGAAGCCCTGTTCCTTCAGGTGCGGATGAAGCGGCACGAGGCGGTAGCGGCCGGTTTTCACGGTGCCTGCCTCCGGCGTGATACGCAGGACGGCGATATCTCCCTCGAAGACGATGTCCTCCTTGCGGATCTGCGTGAGTTCGTTGAGGCGCGCTCCGGTGTAGGCGCACAGCCAAGGCACCCAACGCCGCGCCGCCGCATGCTTCGGCCCAAGCTTGGCCGAGGGCGACTCGAGCGAGGCGGCGAGAACGAGGGCAGCCTCCTTGTCATCGAGGCTCCGGCTGCGCTCCACCACGGACTTGGCGACCTTGATCCGAAATCCCGAGGCGACGTTAGTCACGAGCCGCCGCTCGCCGACCAGCCAGCTCATCAGCGCCTTGAGAGCTGCGAGATGCACGTCGCGGATAGTCCGGTCGGAGCGCCCGCCGCTGCGCAGCGCCGAGATCCAACCTGACACGTCTCTGCTGGACACTCGTGACAGATCGTCGTGGCCGACCTGCGTCTCCAGGGTCTTCAGCGCCAAGCCCCATCGCTTCTGCGTCGACCTCGCCAGCTTCGCTGCCGCCGAGTAGGCTTCGAACTCCTGCGAGATCCGCAAGGAGTCCTTCGAGGCCGGCCGGCTGGCCAGCCCATCCGGGAGGACATCGGCCAAAGGCGGGAAGCGAAGAGCGGCAGGGTCCGGCGAGTAGTCGCCAAGCACCATCATCTTGACCCCTGTGTCGGTCGCATCGAAGACAGCCCGAGCGACGGCGAGATCGAAGGCACCCTGATAGGTCGGGTCGAGACGAATGCCGCGATTGTCGCAGAACGCGTCGATCTCCGGGCCGTAGGCGTCGCGAAACGCCTCATGGGCTCGCGCGTCGTTAGACGCCCCGACGAAGTTGCGAGACGCGGCTCCGATGAAGCCGTCGAAGAAGAAAGAGGCGCGCCCTTCCTCATGCTCGCGGACGATGGCCCGGTAGAACTCGCCGGCTAGTGCGTGCATCTGCTTGGCCGAGGGTCGGAAGTACCCAGCCCTAAGATTTCGCCACCGCGCCTCGATCTCGGCGAGCGCCTCGGCGTGGAGCCTGCGCGCCTCGGAGACGTCCTTCGTGCCGAGCGAGCGCTTGATCGCCGGGCGTCCGACCAGCGCGACCAGATCGGCCGGCACGCGCTTGCGCAGGTAGTAGACCCCCGTCTTCGGGTGCTTTTCAGGTCGGGCCATCCGCAGGACCATCTGTGTACCACCGTTGTGTACCACCACGGCGATTACAAAAGCCTTGCGGCGCAGGACTTACCTGCGTCTAGAAGGGTTTAGGGATCCAAATGGCGGAGAGGGAGGGATTTGAACCCCCGATACGGTTGCCCGTATGCCGCATTTCGAGTGCGGTGCATTCAACCACTCTGCCACCTCTCCGTCGAGGTGCGGCTTCTGCGAACGCGCGCCTCGGCGCGAAAGGCCGGGCGGCGGGCGGAAGACGCGATGGGCGCGCCCGGTGGTGTCGGGTGTCTCGCGCGCCGTCTCCTTATCAAAGGGGTGGCGGCGCGCACAAGAGCCAAAATCGCGCGACGTGAGCTCGCGGCCCTGGCACGCGGCGTTCCGTCGTCAGACTGGCGTAAAGTTCGCGGCCCTCTCGCCCGCCGGCGCCAGATCTTGCCGCCTCGCCGGGCGCAGATCGGCTCGGTTCGGACGGAACGGCACCGGTCGACAGCTCAGAGGCGCGAGATCTCGACGCGCGCGACGCCCGAGCTGATCATGCCGATCGACTTCGCGGCGGCTTGGCTGAGGTCGATGACCCGCCCGTGGGCATACGGGCCTCGGTCGTTGATGCGCACGATCACCGAGCGACCGTTGTTGCGGTTGGTGACGCGAACCTTGGTGCCGAAGGGCAGCGAGCGGTGGGCGGCGGTCATCGCGTTCATGTTGAAGCGCTCGCCATTGGCGGTCTTCCGGCCGTGGAACTGCTTTCCGTAATAGGAAGCGGAACCGGAGAGCCCGGCGCGCGTTTCAGCTGCAGCCGACCCGTGTCCGCCGCCGAAACCGGCGAGGAGGGCACAGGAGAAAAGGGCTGCGGAGAGCGCGGCTTTGGGCAGGATCGTCATTCGGTCGTCCGTTGGTCCGTTGCGGGGCATGCGGTGACCGGCTTCCTGATCGTTGTCCGTGGCGTCGGCGTGGAGCACCCGTGGCCAAAACAAGGTCATTTCGGGGCGACTGGCGTTGCGCGCAAGCTCCTGCCAGACCAGAGAAATTTTGATCGACAGCACAGTCGGGCTCGACTTGGCCCTGTCTCGCCCGCGGGTGATGGCACCGGGCGATGCTTGCGGGGCTGATCTGCAAGGCCCGCGTTCTCGACTTGAACGAGCATCCGGCGCTCTTCTACGATGCTGATGCTCCCGTGCGCATCCTTCGGTCAGATGATCATAAGGGCGCCGCGCCCTTCCCCTCCGGGGCTCTCCGGCCTAAGCTCGTTCCCGTCGCATCGGCGGGGAGGCCGGCGCGTCGGGAGGAGCGTGAGGTGGTTCCAGTCGACCGCGCCGCGATGCGGCTGCACGAGGGCGGCGTCGCGACGCTGACCTATCGCGGCCGCGATCCGGACGATCTGGCGATGGCCGCCGCGCGCCTCGTCGACGGCGGCGCCTACGCGCTCGTTCTCGCCTTCTTCGATGCCGCGCTCGATGCCGCCCGGCTCGCGGCGGCGCTCGCCCGGGCCTTGCCCGAGGTGCCCGTCCAGCTCGGCTGCTCGACGGCGGGCGAGATCGGCCCCTTCGGCTATCTCGACGGCGGAGCGGTGCTTCTGTTCTTTCCGGCCGACCGCTTCCAGGCCGTGGCAGGCGTCGCCGAGAACGCGGCGCAGGGTGGGCTCGAAAAGGGCGCGGCGCTCGCCGAGGAGCTGCAGGCCCGGCTCGCTGCGACGCCCCCGCCCGTTCCGGCCGAGCATCCCGACGATGCGCCCCCGTCCCCTCCCTGGTCACCGCTCGCGCTCTGCTTCCTCGACGGGCTGTCCAACGACGAGGAGGCGGTGCTGTCCGCCTTCGACGCCCGGCTCGGCGGCATGCCGCTCGTCGGCGGCTCGGCCGGCGACGGCGAGGCCTTCGGACAGACCCGCATCCTTTTCAACGGGCAGGTCCATGCCGGCGCCGCGGCGCTCTGCCTCCTTCGCACCAACCTGCCCTTCCGCATCTTCAAGTCCGATCATTTCCGCCCGACCGAAACCCACCTCGTCGTGACCGAATGCGACGCCCAGGCCCGCCTCGTCGGCGAGCTGAACGGCGCGCCGGCGGCGCAGGAATACGCCACCGTCCTCGGCCTCGACCCGGACGGACTCGATCGCCTGTCCTTCGCGGCCTATCCCGTGGTGGTGAAGGTCGGGAGCGAGCATTTCTGCCGCTCGATCCGCCGCCTGGAGCCGGAAGGGCTGTCCTTCTTCTGCGCCGTCGACACGGGGCTCGTCCTGACGCTCGCCGAGCCGCTGGACATGGCGGAGTCGATGAGCGCCGTCCTGTCGCGGTGCCGCGACGATCTCGGCGGGATCGACTTCGTGCTCGGCTTCGATTGCGTGCTGCGGCGCGTGGAGGCCGAGCAGCGCCAGTTCGGCCGGCGCATCGCCGACGTGTTCGAGCGCTTCGACGTCTTCGGCTTCACGACCTATGGCGAGCAGTTCCGCGCCATGCACCTCAACCAGACCTTCACGGGCGTCGCCTTCGGACGGCCCGCCCCGGCGCCGGCGGCTGCCCGGCCGCTGGCGGTCGCCGCGGAATGAGCGGGCGGGCCGACGAGACGCAGGCGCGGGGCGTCCTCCTGGGAACGCTCGGACGCGTCGGCGACGGCGCGCCGCGCGAGCGCTCGGCGGAGGAGGTGCGCCGGCTCGAAGCCGTCAACGCCGCGCTGATCCGCCGCGTCGAGCGGATGACGGACACGCAGTCCGGCGCCTTTTCCTTGTTCCAGACCGCGCTCCACCTCGAGGCCCAGGTGCGCAGCCGCACCGCGGAACTGTCGCAGGCGCTGTGCCGCGTCGAGCAGACGAGCCGCGAGAACCTTGCCGCGCGCGAGGCGGCCGATCGCGCCAACCGCTCCAAGACGCGCTTCCTCGCCGCCGCCGGCCACGACATCCTCCAGCCGCTCAGCGCCGCCCGCCTGTCCTTGTCCACCATCGAGGCGCCGAACGCCGATCCGGCCGCGCGCCGGCGCGGGCTCGACACGATCGCGGCGGCGCTCGACACGATGGAGGAGCTGATCGCCAGCGTCCTCGACATGGCGCGCATCGACGCGGGCGCGGTGCGGCCGGAATTCGCCGCCGTGCCGCTGCGCGCGCTTCTCGAGGCCGTCGCGCGCGCCTTCGCGCCGCTCGCGGCCCGCAAGGGCCTCGTCTTGCGCGTCGCGGGCGCACCGACGATCCTCGGGACGAGCGATCCCGCCCTCCTGCGGCGCATCCTCGCCAACCTCGCTTCCAACGCCATCCGCTACACGCGAAGGGGCGGCGTTCTCCTGTCAGTGCGCCGGCGCGGCGCCCACGCCGTTCTCGAGGTGCGCGACACCGGCATCGGCGTGCCGGCCGACCAGCACGAGCTGATCTTCGAGGAATTCCATCGCGGATGCGCCGTCGGGCTCGACGCCGGCACCGCGGCGGCGGGGCTCGGCCTCGGCCTGTCGATCGTCCGGCGGCTCGCCGACGCGCTGGAGCACCCGCTCGACCTGCGCTCGGTGGAAGGGCGGGGCAGCGCCTTCCGCATCCTCGTGCCCCGCACGGATCCTCTGCCCGCCGGCTTCGACGCGCCGCCCGCCGGCCGGGAGCCGCTTGCCGGCGCGCGCGTCCTTCTTCTCGGCGAGGGAGAGGCCATCGCCGCGGCCGGGGCGCTCTTCGCGCGCTGGGGCTGCCGCGTCGCGCGCGAGCCGGCCGGCGGGCGGCCGGCCTCGGCGGAAACGAGCACCGACCTCGTCGTTCTCGGCGGCGGCGAGGCAGGCGGGCCGATCGGCGAGGCGGGGGCGCTTCGCGCGCTGGAGCGCCTGCGCGCCGCTTTCGGCCGTCCGGTGCCGGCGATCCTCCTGGTGCCGCGGCGCGAGGGGCACGAGCCCGGCGCGCCGCGCCCCGAGGCCTGCGAGCGGCTCGGCATTCCCGTCAAGCCGGCGGCGCTGCGGGCTCTGGCCGCCCACCTCCTCAGGTGATCAGGCGGCCGTCGGGCCCGCCCCCGCCCCCGCCCCCGCCTCGGCGAGCGCCATGATCTCCTTGTCGAGGCGGGCGGTCTCGACCACGGCCTGGGTCCGGCTGATGACGCCGAGCTTCCTCAGGATCTCGGACACGTGCGCCTTCACCGTCGTTTCCCCGACGCCGAGCTCGAAGGCGATCTGCTTGTTGAGGAGGCCCTGGCGGATCATGCCGAGAACCCGCAGCTGCTGGGGCGTCAGGCTGGCGAGCCGCGCTTCGAGGCCGCTCCCCACGGCGCCGGGATCGGCGGCGGCCGACGGCGACAGGGCCGCGATGTCGGCTTCGAGGCCGTCGGCGAGGTGGACCGCGCCGGCGAGGACGTCGGCGATGGCGCGGGCGAGACCCGCCCGGTCGGCGGATTTCGGCACGAAGCCGGACACGCCGTAGGACAGCGCCTGGCGCGCCACGCGCGGGTCGCTCTGCGCCGAGACGACGAGGATCGGCAGGCTGGGAAAGCGGCTTCGCAGCGTCGTGACGCCTTCGAAGCCGGAGATGCCCGGCATGGACAGGTCGAGAAGGGCGAGATCGAAGTCCTCCCCGCCCTTCTCGCGCAGGATCGCCGCGGCCTCCTCGATGCCCGCCGCCTCGCGGATGTCCGGTTCGGGATCGACGGCCTCGATCGCGCCGCGCAGCGCCTCGCGAAACAGCGGGTGATCGTCGACGATCAGGAAACGGTTCATGGGCGCTGCACCCCTCCCGAAGGCGCGGATCGATGCGCGACCTTAGAAAGGCTCCAGGCCATTCGCAATCGGGCCGAAGCCCGCCGGCTCAGCCCGCCCCGCCGCGCCCGCCATGGACCGAGGACCAGGTCACGGGATCGGACAGGAAGCTCTCGACGATCGCGAGGGTTTCGGGCGGAAAGCTCTTCTGCGCCTTGGCGACGGCGAGAACGTCGTGCCAGGTGACGAGCGAGTGGAGGCTGAGGCCGGCCTTGGCGAGCTCCTCCGCGACGCCCGGAAAGACGCCGTAGAAGAAGATCACGAAGGTGTGGTCGACTGTGGCGCCCGCCTCGCGCAGCGCTTCGGCGAAGCCGACCTTCGAGCCGCCGTCGGTGGCGAGATCCTCGACGAGAAGGACGCGCGCGCCCTCCTTGAGATCGCCCTCGATGCGGGCGTTGCGGCCGAAGCCCTTGGGCTTCTTGCGCACGTAGAGCATGGGAAGGCCGAGCCGGTCGGCGATCCAGGCGGCGAAGGGAATGCCGGCGGTTTCGCCGCCCGCCACCGCGTCGATGTTCTCAAATCCGATCTCGGACAGGATGCGCCCGCAGGCGAAGTCCATCAGCGTCGAGCGGATGCGGGGATAGGAGATGAGCTTGCGGCAGTCGGTATAGACCGGGCTCGCCCAGCCGGACGTGAAGCGGAAGGGCTCCTCCGGCCGCGCGCCGACCGCGCCAATCTCCAGGAACATGCGCGCCGATAGTTCGGCGACGCGCGCCTTGTCCACGAATGCCGTCACCGCCTGCTCTCCTTCGATCCTGACCGCTCCCGAGCCTCCATAAGCGCATCGCTTCCGGATGGAAACGGCGAGCTGCCGGTCAGCAGAGAAAGGGCAGGCTCGAACGGGCGAGAGCGAGGGGCGAGATGCCGAACAGAACGACGAAGACCGCCAGGAGAACCAGGAGGCCGACGAGAAACAGAAGGGCGCCTGCGGCGCTTCCCCGTCTCGGCGGCGGGGCGCCGGGCTGGGGATCGATCGCCACGGGGTAGGCGCCCGCCTACTGCAGCCGCAGCGCCTCGGCCTGGGTGCGCAGGCGCTTGTCGCCGCGCTCCTGCCGGCTGACCTTCTCGTAGAAGGCGTTGCCCCCGGCGATGGCCAGGTAGTGCATGTTGTCGTAGCCGAACGAATAGCCGGCGGTGTGGAAGAACATGGAGCGGCCGACCTCGCGCAGGCGCTGGCCCTTCAGCACGGAATAAGCGGCGCGGAAGGCGAGGTCGCGCCCGCCGCCGTCCATGGGACGGGTCAGGACGCCGGGCGCGAACTGGTTCTTCTGCCCGACGACCTCGCAGACCGTGTCGGGATAGTTGGGGCTCGCGACGCGGTTCATCACCACCGTCCCGACGCCGAGCATGCCGTCGACGCTGTCGCGGCGCGACTCGAAGAACATGGCCCGCGCCATGCAGGCCTGCTCGCGCGGATCGACGCTGTTGTAGCCCATCGGCCGGTGGGATCCGTAGCCCGCGCATCCCGACAGCATCGCGCCGGCAAGAAGAACGGTACCGAGAGAAAGAACGGAAGACGGACGCATGCTCAACCCGAACGACCCTGATGGCGGGAGGGATCTGCTCCGACAATTCGCCTCGATTGGTTGGCGAATGCTGAAGATCCCGCGCCGCGTGACCCCATGGTTAACGAAGTCTGGCGTGGCGGAAATCTGGCGAAGCTCGCGCGGAGCTTGGGCGAGGCGACGCTTGAGGCCCGCCTGTGGCCGATCGGCCGCAGGCGGGCAGCGCGTTCAGGCGAGGCGCATCGCCGCGTAGAGGATGTTGCCGTTGACCCCGCGGAAGACGTCCGTCTCGACGCGGCCGGAGACCTGCGCCGCCGCTTCCTCGGCGATCTGCCAGATCTCGCGCTCGGAGCGCAGCAGCAGCGGCCAGTTCATGAAGGTTTCCATGTAGCCGTCGTCGACGATGTCGTGGTTGAAGTTGGCGAACAGGAAGGTTCCGCCGGGCTTCAGCATGCGCAGGCAGGTTTCGGTCAGCCGCACGGCCGCGGAATGCGGCAGGTAGTCGTAGAGGCCGGCGGCATAGGCGAAGTCGAAGCGGCCGAGCGGATAGCGCTGCGCGAGAAGCCCCTTTACCGAGCCGTTCATCGCCTCGACGACGGTGCCGGCGAAATCGCGCGCCACCGTGCCGACGCTCAGCGGATCCTGGTCGAGCGCCACCCAGCGCCGGATGCCCCCGCCCGCCAGCGCCTGCGACATGGCGCCCTCGCGCAGGTGCCCGCTCGCGATCGTCAGGATCTCGGTCTCCGCGCCCCGCTCGGCGGCGAGGGCGTCGACGCGAGACGCCAGCAGGTCGCGGCGCTCGCGCACCGCCGATGCTGCCGGGGCGGCCGCGGTGTAGGCGTGGATCGCGCGGCCGCGATCGGTGGCTTCCGAAACGAGCGAGGCGACGCTTTCGTGGCCGTAGATGAAGTCGAGGAGACGCGCGTCGCCCGAGTAGCCCCGCGGCTTGTCGAAGGACCAGGCGGTGAACGGGTCCTCGTGGACGATGGCCGCGACGGGATGGCGCTGCGCCAGCGGCACCAGGGCCTGCCAGAGGGCGGGCGGGAGGCGGGCCCGCAGCTTGTGCATCTCGTGGAACAGGCGCGCGGTCACGCGCTCCGGGGCCTCACCGGCGCGAAAGCGTTGATCCACAAGGCTGAGAGCCAGGGCGAGTTGCGTCCGAGCAGTCGATAGCTGGCCATCCTCCGCCGCAGATGACGTGTAGTCATGCTGCGAGCCGATGAGCTCTGGGGTTATGAGACTTTCACCATCGATGGCCGTCGTTACTTGTCTCATGCTGTGTCCCGCTCGATGAATTGGCGACCTATCCTTACCTCCGCAACCATCTGTGAGTCTCGGGACTCATAGACAATTTGATTTAAAGGTTAACGTAAGAGATCCGGATCGTCCGCTCCAACCTGGAGGATCGATCGGCGGCGGACGGATCGGATTGCTCCGCCGCGGTTAAGTCTCGATTCCGAAGTGCGTCTTATGATGCTGCATCCGGCCAGTGATCCGGAGCATGGAGGTCGACGCGAGCGGGGCACGATCGGCCGACAGGATGCCAAGAGGCGATGAGACAGGTTCACCCATGACCGCCAGCTTATCCCGGCTCGTCGAAGCCGAGTTGGCCAAGCGCTGGCACGCGCAGGCCGCAGCCCCGCTCCGCGAACTCTACGAGGCGCGGCGCGAGGACTCGCGGCGGGTCGACACCCGATACACGATGTGGGCGGCGGTCGCGATCTACGTGGCCTTTTCCCCGCTCGACTTCGTCCTGATCCCGGATGTCGGCGCCTGGACGACGCTCGCGCGCCTCCTTTTCGGCGGGCTCGCGATCCTCCTGATCGAAGGCTTGCTGCGGCTCGACGCCCGAGCGGACGTCCTCGACGCCGCCGGCGCAGGGATCGTGGTCGCCTGCTACATCGCCTGGCTCGCCATCGCCGTCTTCAGCAGCCACGCGCTCAGCGCCTCCTACTACATGGTCTTCGGCACCATCTTCATGATGGTCGCCAGCCTGTTCTTCAATTTCCGCCCGCTGAGCTCGATCCTGGCCTCGGTGGCGATCCTGACCGCCTTCTTCGCCGCCACCATCTTCGTCGCCCCGGTGACGCCGGCCTATCGGATGGCCTTCGGCACCTTCTATCTCTGCTGCTTCGGCTTCACCGCTCTGGTGAACTGGAAGCTGAACGCCGAGCGCTACAACGTCTTCCTCAACGCGCTCCAGGCAGAGCTGCGCCAGGAGGAGGTCGATGCCCGAAGCCGCGACCTCCTGCGCCTGTCCAACACCGACCCCCTGACCGGCCTCGACAATCGGCGCGCCATCGACGAGAAGCTTCGCCGCCTCTGGGCCGACTGGCAGGACACCGGCCGCGGCTTCGCGACGGTCCTGATCGACATCGACTTCTTCAAGAAATACAACGACTTCCACGGCCACCAGGCGGGCGATCGCTGCCTCGTGGTGGTGGGGCACGCCCTGGCGGCGGCGCTCAAGCCCTTCGACGCCTCGATCGGGCGCTACGGCGGCGAGGAATTCATCGTGATCGCCCGCCTGAAGCGGGCCGACGAGGTCGCCTGCCTCGCCGAAACCATCCGCGGCACGGTCGAGGGGCTCGGCCTGCAGCACGGCCATCGGCGCGACGGCACGAGCGTGGTGACGGTCAGCGTCGGCGCGGCCGTGACGCGCCCCCAGATCGGGCCGAAGCTGGAGAAGCTGATCAACGAGGCCGACCGGGCGCTCTACGGCGCCAAGGCGAACGGGCGCAACTGCGTGCGCTTGTTCGATCCCAACGATCCCCAGAGCAGCGACGAGAGCGAGAACATCGCCGCGCTCCTTCGCATCGCCGTCGCCCAGAACCTCGTCTCGCTCGTCTACCAGCCGATCCAGAACGTCGCCACCGGCGAGATCGAGGCGGTGGAAGCGCTGATGCGCCTGCGGATGCTCGACGGCACCAACGTGCCCCCGAGCCTCTTCATCCCCATCGCCGAGCGGACCGGCGCGATCCTGGAGCTCGGGCGCTGGGCGATCCGGACCGCCTGCCGCGAAATCCTCGCCTCCCATCCCGGCCTCGGCGTCAGCGTCAACGTTTCGGCCGTGCAGCTGCGCGCGCCGGGCTTCCCGGCGAGCGTCGCGGCGATCCTGGGCGAGGCGGGCGTCACCGGCAACCGGCTGGCCCTGGAGATCACCGAGGGGCTCGAGCTGGAGATGCATTCCGACGTGCTGCGCTGCATCTCGGAGCTGAAGCAGCTCGGCATCCGCATCTGGCTCGACGATTTCGGCACGGGCTTCGCGGGCCTGTCCTGGCTGCGCCTCATCAGCTTCGATACGGTGAAGATCGACCGGTCCTTCCTGCACGACAGCGCCGACCCGCGCGGCGCCGCCATGCTTCAGGACATCATCGCCCTCATCCGCAACCGCGGCCATCGCATGCTGGTGGAAGGGGTGGAAACGGCCGAACAGATGGCGCTGATGCGGGCCTACCGGATCGATCAGATCCAGGGCTACCACGTCGGGCGCCCCATGCCCGCCGACAGCATCAAGGCGGACCTGCGAACCCGCCGCGTTCGCGCCTGATCCCTGGAGATCGACGGATGGGCCGCGCCGGAGGGAACGCTCGGGCGGGCTTCCGCATTGCGGGCCCGATGAGTTCCGACGCCGCGCCGGCCGCCCCTTCCGATTCTCCGCTCGATCCCGCCGCGGAACGCCGCCACTTCATCTGGGTCGCGGCGGCCTCGCTCGGCGGCTTCGCGCTGCTTCTCGCCGCCTGGTTCGTCCTGCCGGTCGACGAATGGCTCGCGCGCTTCGCCGCCTTCGCGGACGGCCTCGGCTGGCCCGGCATCCTCATGCTGTCGGCGGCCTACGTCCTCGGCACCGTTCTACTCGTGCCGGGCTTTCCGATGACGCTCGCCGCGGCTGTGGCCTATGGTTGGGGGGCGCTCGCGATCTGCTTCTTCGGCGGCCTCCTCGCCGCCTCCATCTCCTTCTTCATCGCCCGCTTTCTCGCCCGCGGCTTCGTCCAGCGGATGCTGCAGCGACGCCCCGTCCTCAAGGCCGTCGACGAAGTGGCGGGAGAGGATGGGTTCATGACGATCCTTCTCGCCCGGCTGACGCCGATCACGCCCTTCGCCTTCGAGAACTACGCCTTCGGCGTCACGGCCGTGCGGTTCTGGCCGTTTCTCCTCGGCAGCGCGCTCGGCATCGTGCCGGGCACGATCATGAACGTCTGGATCGGCGTCATCGGCCGCACCGCGGCGACGGGCGAGGCGAGCCTCGCCAACTGGCTTCTGCTCGGCATCGGCTTCGCCGCGACCGTGATTCTCACCGTCTGGATGACGCGCAAGGCCAAGCGCAAGCTCGCCGCCGACGGGGTCGCCACCCCCGCCTGATCCGGGCGACAATCCCCCAGCCGCGACCGGTCCGCGGCTGGGCAAGCGCGCGCGGCGCCCGATATTCGGATGGCGTACGCTCCCGTATCCGACACCCAGCCGCGAAGGCCCGATGGACCTGCCGATCGAACCGAGGCTCCCCTCCTCCGCTCCCTCCGCCGCGCCGAGCCTCGCGCCCGCCGGCGAAGCCGTGCTGCAGCCGGGCCGCAACTGCTGGCGGATCGAAGACGCGACCCGGGCGGCCGTTCTCGTCGACGCCGCTCCCTATTTCGCCCGGCTGGAGCCGGCGCTGCGCGGCGCCTGCCGCTCGATCATGGTTCTCGGCTGGGACTTCGACGGCCGCATCGCCTTTTCGCGCGGGCCTGACGACGAGCCGGCCGGGGAGCGGCTGGGACCGCTCCTGCGCCGCCTCGTCGAGGAGCGGCCGGAGCTCGAGGTGCGCATCCTTGTCTGGAGCGTCGCCGTCGTCCACGCGCCGAGCGACGCCGTCTCGCTCGTGGTCGGCGCAGACTGGCAGAACCATCCCCGCATCACGCTGCGGCTCGACACGAACCACCCCGCCTACGGCTCGCACCATCAGAAGGTCGTCGTGATCGACGACGAGCTCGCCTTCTGCGGCGGCATCGACCTCACCGTCGACCGCTGGGACACGCCCGAGCACCGGGTGGACGATCCGCGCCGCCGCACCCCGGACGGGCGACCCTACCGCGCGGTCCACGACATGATGATGGCCGTCGAAGGGTCGGCGGCCAGGGGTCTCGGCGACCTCGCGCGCCGACGCTGGGAGCGCGCGACCGGGGAGGCGCTGTCGCCGCCCGCTCCGCGCCTCGAGGCCGAAGGGCGTCTGTGGCCGGTGGACCTCGCGCCGGACTTTTCCGACATTCCCGTCGCCATCGCCCGCACCGAGCCGGCCTGGAACGGCGCGCGGGAGGTGCGCGAGTCCGGCCGGCTGACGCTCGACATCTTGTCGGCGGCGCGCACCCTCGTCTACGTCGAGGCGCAGTACCTCGCCAGCTTCGAGGTCGGCACGATCCTCGCGCGCCACCTCGCCCGCGAGAGCGGGCCGGAGGTCGTGATCCTCGTGTCGCGCCGGCTCAACGGCTTCCTCGAAACCGTATCCATGGGGGGAAACCGCGACCGGCTGATCCGCCGGCTGAAGCGCGCCGACCGCTTCGATCGCCTGCGCGTCTTCCAGCCGGTGGTGCCGGGGCCGGCGGAGAGCGACTGCGACGTGTTCCTCCACGCCAAGCTCCTGATCGCGGACGACCGGCTCCTGCGGATCGGATCCTCCAACCTCAACAACCGCTCCATGGGCCTCGACACGGAGTGCGACCTCGCCGTCGAGGCCGGCACGCAAGCCGCGGCGCGGGCGATCGTCGCCTTGCGCGAGCGGCTCCTCGCCGAGCATCTCGGCGTCGACCCGGCGCTGGTGAAGCGGACGGTGGCGGAGACGGGATCGACGGTCGCGGCCATCGATACCCTTAACACCGGCGCTCGGGGGCTGAAGCCCTACGCGGTCGGTAGCGGCCCCGGCCCGACCCATCGGGTGCCCGGCTCCTCGCTTCTCGACCCCAAGCGCCCCTTCACGCTCGCCGACGGGCTGCGCCGGCTGGTCCGGCGGAAGCGTTGAAGCGGCGCGAGCGGCGCGCCATGATTTCGGTCAGCGCGAAGGTGGCGCCGCCGAGCGCCAGCGGCACGAGGTAGTAGACGAGGCGGAACAGGAGCAGCCCGGCGATGATGTCGGCGTTCGGCAGAAGAAAGGTCACCACCGCCTCCAGGACGCCGATGCCGCCGGGCACGTGGCTGACGAGGATGCCGGCATTGGCCAGCAGATAGGCCGCGGTCGCCTGCGGGTAGGAGACGGTCGCGACGGCGCTCAGCGCTTGGTGGAGGCAGGCGGCGACGAGGGCGAAGTTGAGGGTTCCGGCTGAGAGCTGCGCGAGCGCGAGCCAGAAGCCCGGCATGCGCAGCGACCATGCCCGCAGCCGCAGCGGCCTCCGCGCCAGGGCGGCGAGCGCGAGATAGGCGCAGACGAGCACCGAGCATCCCGCCCCCAGGCCCAGCACCACCGGCCAGGGCAGGCCCGTGAGGCCGGTGACGAGGCCGGGGCGGCCGAGAAACACGAGGGCGGCGAGGCCGAGAAGGCCGAGTCCGACGGTTGCTCCGCAGAACACGATCACCCGCGCCACCTCGCCGGCCGACAGACCGAAGCGCGAATAGAAGCGGTAGCGCACGGCGCCGCTCGACAGCGCCGCGAAGCCGAGATTGTGGCCGATCGACAGGGCGCAGAAGGAGGCGAGCGCAGCCCGCCGCCAGGGTTGCGATCGCCCGGCATAGCGCAGCGCCAGCCAGTCGAAGAGGCCGAGGCAGAGATAGCTCAGCGCCGCGAACAGCGCCGCGGCGCCGAGGCGCGCGAGCGAGGCCGCCTCGATCGAGGCGGCGAGCCGGGCCGCGCTGTAGTTGCCGAGGGTCCGCCAAAGAAGGACCGCGGCGAGCGTCAGCACGGCGACGGCGATGGCGGGACCGAGCCAGCGGGGCGGATGCAACCGCCCGGCTGGCTTTTCGAACCGCGTTTCCGGGGCGGCCTCGTCCATCCCCGTCACGCCGCGGCATGGCGCGCGACCCGCGCGACCGCCCGTTCCACCTCCACCTCGACGAGGAGCGGCAGGTGATCCGAGGCGATCCGGGCGAGCGGCGTGCGGACGGCAGCGAGCGAGAGCGGCCGGACAGGACCGCGCGCGAAGACATGATCGAGGCGCAGCAGCGGGAAGCGGCTCGGAAAGGTGGCCGGCGAGCCCGCGATCCCCGGGGCGCGCCGCAGATCGGCCAGCGCGCCCGCCAGGCGCCGGAAGGTCTGCCCGCCCGGCACGGCGTTGAAGTCGCCGAGGAGCACGGCCGGGTCGCGGCAGTCGGGGTGGCCGAGCCAGTCGGGGCCGAGAAGGGCCGCGGCCTGCGCCTGCCGCTCGGCCGAGCGCAGGCCGAGATGGGTGACGATCACCTGCAGCTCGCTTCCCTCGCCGAGGTCCACCGCCGCCCAGAGCGCGCCGCGCGGCTCCAGGTGCGGCTTGGCAGCGAGGCCCGGCAGCGGGCCCGCCTTGACGAGGCGCGAGGGCCGAGGCGTCAGGAGCGCGTCGCCGTAGCGCTCCTCGAGAACCGTCAGCGCCGCGTTGAAGTGGACGCGCATGCCGAGCTCGGCGGCGATGGCCTCGGCCTGGTCGACGCCGCCCGATCGCGGCCGCCCGACGTCGAGTTCCTGCAGCGCGATGATCTCGGCGCCGGTCTGCGCGATCACCGCCGCGATCCGGGCCGGCGACAAGGTCCCGTCCGTGCCCAGGCACCGGCGGACGTTGTAGGTGAGGAGCTTGACGCGGTGGGGCGGAAGCGGGGCTGAAGGCAATCGGGTCTCGCGGAACGGCGACGGGAACGGCGGCGAGGAGCACGGCGAGCACCCCGCCCTCCCGCTCGGCAAATCCGCGACCGGCCTTCGCGTTCCGACCCGGCGGCTTCCGCCCCCGGCGACCGGCCATTCCGGGCGGGGAATGCAGGAGGCCGCGCACCGAATGGGCGGAGCGCGGCCTCTGCGACGAAGGGGCGGACGGGGCCTCGCGCCTGGCTCGTTCGAGCCTTCAGCGCTTGCGGAACGAGGGTCGCCGGCGGCCGGGCTTAGCCGGAACGGTCTCGGGCTTCGGGCCACGGCTCGCCGCGGCGATGATCGCGGGCAGCTCGACCTCGGCGGCGGGGGCTTCGTCGCGCAGGGCGACGGCCTCGGCGAGCGGCGAGGCGCTGGCTTCCAGCGCCTCGACCTCGGGCAAGGCCGGCACCGCCGCGGGTGCGGCGTCGTGCGCCTCGGCGGCAGGCTCAAGCGTCGCCCCGGACGCGGCCGCCCGGACGCCCGGAGCTTCCTGCGCCTCGGCCTCGGCCTCGGCCTCGACGGAACCGCGATCCGCGACCGGAGCCGCCCCGATCCCGGCTGCAGCCGGCCCGCTGTCCGCGGCCGTCGCCGGCGTGTTCTCCACTGGCGCTGAAACGGGCTCCGGTGCCGGGCTCGACGCGAAAGGCTCGACCGGCAGGGCGGCCGCGGCCACTTCGGCCGTCGCCGACGCCTCGGCGGACGCGGCCGCGGGCTCGCCGAGGCCGAGTTCGCCCGCGCCGCCGCGGCGCAGCGCTGCGGCCTTGGCCTTGCGCTCCTTCACCGCGCCCTCGCGGATCGGAGCGGAAGCGGAGGCCAGCGGCCGGGGCTGCGCGGCGCCGCTATGGGTGGTGCCGTGGGTGAGCGCGAAGTCGAGGATGCGCGGCGCGATCTCCGCGCGGTAGCGCGAGCCGTTGAACACGCCGTAATGGCCGACCTTCGGCTGGACGTAGTGGACGCGGTTGGCGGCCGGGATGCTCGTGCACAGGTCCTGCGCCGCCTCGGTCTGGCCGACACCGGAAATGTCGTCGTTCTCGCCCTCGATGGTGAGGAGCGCGGTGGTCCGGATCGCGGTGAGGTCGATGCGCCGGCCGCGATGGGTGATGGTGCCCTTCGGCAGCGAATGCTTGATGAACACCTCCTCCACTGTCTGGAGGTAGAACTCGGCCGTCATGTCCATGACGGCGTTGTACTCGTCGTAGAAGGAGCGGTGCTTCTCGGCCGAGTCCCCGTCGTCCTTCACGAGGTGCCAGAAGAAGTCCTTGTGGGCGATGAGGTGCCGGTCGAGGTTCATCGACATGAAGCCCGACAACTGAAGGAAGCCCGGATAGACGCGGCGCATGAAGCCAGGATGCGGGAAGGGCACCGGCATGATGACGTTCTCGCGGAACCAGTCGATGCCCTTTTCCTTGGCGAGCTGGTTCACCGCGGTCGGGTTGGAGCGCGTGTCGATCGGGCCGCCCATGAGCGTCATGGTGGCGGGCGCGGCCGGATCCTCGTCCATGGCCATGACGCCGGCCGCCATCAGCACCGGCACGGCCGGCTGGCAGACGCCGATCACGTGCGTGTCGGGGCCGAGGAAGCGCAGCATCTCGATGACGTAGTCGACGTAGTCGTCGAGGTCGAAGCGCCCCTGCGCGAGGGGCACCATGCGCGCGTCGGTCCAGTCGGTTATGTAGACCTCGGCATAGGGCAGCAGCGCTTCCACCGTGCCGCGCAGGAGCGTGGCATAGTGGCCCGACATCGGCGCGACGACGAGGAAGCGCGGGTCCTTCTTGTGACCTTCGGGAAGCGCGCGCTCGAAGTGCAGGAGCCGGCAGAAGGGCTTCTCCCAGACCGCCTTGTCCTGGACGGGAACGCGCAGGCCGCCGACCACCGTTTCGTGGAGGCCGAATTCCGGCTTGCCATAGACGCGGGTCGTGCGCTCGAAGAGCTCCGCCATGGCGGCGACGGCGCGCCCGGCCTCGGTGCGCGACAAGGGATTGAGCGGGTTCTGGTAGAAGAGCCGGGTCGCGTCCGCGATGGCGCGCAATGGAGCGAGCGCGGCATGGTTCCACTCATAGAACTGGTACAACATCGCCTCCTGCCTTCGTTCCCTCGGGTTGGTCTAGCAGTCTTTGCTGCATTGCACAATTCACGGCTGTTCATGACGTTCCGTCACAGCCACCGCACCATGACGGTCCGGTCCTCGGGCAAGGCTCCCGTGGGCGTCTCCGAAAGAAGGCGTTCGAGCAAGAATGGCGGAAGATCCTTGCGCAAAACCCTCACGAAACCGCGAGCCTCGTAGAAGGGCGCGTTGAACGGCACCTCGGCATAAGTGGACAGGCCGAGGGCGCGATGGAAGAACCATTCGGCGCGGGCGCGGACGGCGGCGAGCAGCGCCGTGCCGAGGCCCCGCCGCCCGTGCGCGGGATGAACGGAAAGTTCGGCCAGCCAGTAGAGATCGCCGAGGTCGCGCCCAAGAGCGAAGCCCGCGGGCGCTCCGCTCGCCTTGTTTTCGGCGACGAAGACGTCGTGCGCCAGGATGCGCTCCACGAAGGCGCCGAGCGGCGGCGGCTCGCCTGCCAGCTCGCTGCGTCCCGCCGCGACCAGAAGTGCGTTCGCGGCCCGCTCGATCGCCAGGAGCTCGGGCGCCTCGCCCGGCTCCATGACCCGGATGCGATAGCCCTTCGGTGCGAGGCCCTTGAAGGCGCGGCGGCCGGGCTCGTCGGCCACCTGCGCCTACTCGACGCCCTCGACGAGCATCATCTCGGCCGTGGCGTAGCGCTCGCGGATGGCCTTGGCCTTCTGGTACTGCTCGCTCTCGTAGCAGGCGCGCGCCTGCTCCATGGAGTCGAACTCGATCACGACGTTGCGCGCGCGCATCTCGCC
>CANJKV010000003.1 GCA_947474855.1 Aurantimonadaceae bacterium
ACGCCCTCGCCGCCGTGCGCTGGGCGACCTGGCGCGAGAGGACTTTGGCGACATCGCCGCGCAGACAACCCCGTACGAAACCCCGCTTCCGACTGCCAAGCCCCTGGGCCTACGCCCTCTGTCACGCCGCATGAATGGCCAAAGTCGAGTCAAGGGCACATGACGCAAGGATGCCTCGCAAAATCACGACGTCGCGACGGTTACACATGGAATTCGACCAGCACGCCGCTTGCTGCATTCTTTTTCTGTTTCGTATCCACATGCCCACGGACAGACGGAAACAGATGTCACTCGCCCATCCCGACGTATCGCCGCTCGCGAGGCAGCTCCTGGCGCGGCTCGGCCGCTGCGGCCCTGCCGAGGACGATGTTGGCGAGCAACTTGCCGAAATGGGACCTTCCGAGATGGAGGCCGTCGCGGAATTGATCGATCGACGCCTCTGCGTCGTCATCGTCGGATGGAAGGAACTGTTTTGGGTCCGCCTGACGGACAAGGGACGTGCCGCAATCGATCGACGCTCCGAAGCAACAACTCAGGCCTGAGTAACTGAATGGCGTGCTTGACCGGCTTGCAGGGACCTAGCGTAAGGGGGCCAACCGGGCAGCCAGCACGTCGGCCAGCCTGTCGATGGACTGCCCTGTCGCGGCGAGACTTCCCTCCCTCGCCAAGGCGTCGGAGAGATCGCCTTCCAGTTCCGCCCAGATGTTCCGGACACGCGCCAGCGCCTCCTTGCCCGAGGGCGTCAGCGCCACGCATGTTCGACGTGCATCCCCAGCATCCCGAACTCTGACAAGAAGCCCATGGTCCGCCAGCTTGTCGACCATCTTCGACGCTGTCGACGGCCGGATGTTGAGCCTCGCGGCAAGTTGCCCGACCGGAACGGGCGCTCCCGGTCCCAGCGCATCGAGAAGCTGGTCCTGGCCCGCCATCACGCCGAGGGCGGAGAGCTTTATCTGCATCAACTGTCGGCAGGAGCGGCTCACGGCGATGAGCGCCGGCAGCAAGGCGGGCGCCTCGTCACTTTCCGCGACCGAAAAGGGCTGAACAAGGTCGGACATCCATGGCTCCGCTTCGAGGATCTCGACCAAAATCCTACCCGGCAGGCACCGATGGCGTCGGTCGGGGAGCCGATGGAATTCCAACGGTTGGCAACGGTCTACCTCCTCACGGTTGCGGCATGATCCCGAGTCAATCAGCCGCTTCATCCTTGTTCTTGCTGCCCCAGCCGCGACCGCGGGCACAAGCCGCGTCCGGGATACACCCGCTTGCGGTAACCAGGGCTCCGCAAAGGCGCCGCTCGCGGAGCCGGCCCCGTGCCCATCCGATAGGATGTGGGCACCATAATCATGCCAAACCGCGGCGAGGAGTTCACGCGAACAGGTGGTCGCGTGCCATGTCGCCCATCGATCGGAGCAGCCCTCCTCGGCGACAAGACTGCGGTTTGCCGAAACCAAGCCACCGCAAACGAGGTGACCCAAGTCGACTGCCACGTCCCCTTGCCTTTTCACGCCGTCGACATCGGGGCACCCTTCCGGCAGGAATGGGGCCGAACGGGCCCGATCCGGTTGCGTCACGGTTAACGCGGGGCGCTCCACCGCACGACCGGTGACCGCAATCGATGATCGGCCAGCCTTCTCTCGTCCTCGATCGCCCGGTCAATCACTTCGGTCCCTTCCTGAAGGTTAACGAGGTGCTGGAGGTTGGTGGAGTCGGATGCGATGCGGACCGCACATTGGCGTCGTTGCTCCACCTAGCGGTGCGCTCGTTCGTCACCGGCACGTTGGCGCATGGTCGGAGACACATCTTCGCGGGACGATGCTCAGCTTGAACCGCGGGGCACAGACCTGATGGACGCGAGCGCGTCGCGTCCGTCAGGTCGCGCTCGGCCTGATCAGGACGCAGGTGCATGGAGGTCTGCCCCCACCTAAACCGTCGGAGACAGGCTCGTGACAGCAATGGCGCGGCGTATGTTGCGACTCCTTGCGAACTGGATAATTGTGCATGAGTTCGAGTGTCCATCGGCAAGTCGGATGCCACAGGGTCAAGGTCACGACATGTTGCCTGCGAGCGAACGGCAAGAACATGGTGCCCGAGAGTCACGAGCGGACGCCCTGGGGTTGGATGCCGCCCCGGCGAGGGCTGTGGGCATGGCGGCCCTGGTGAGTTCCCTCGACTGGTCCGCGACGCCGCTCGGTCCGATGGAGGCTTGGCCGGAGCGGCTCAAGCTCATGGTGGAGCAGGTGCTCGCCTGCCCGGTGGTGTCGGCGCTCGTGTGCGGTCCCGAGCGGATCCTGATCTACAACGACGCGGCCGCCCGCAACTATGGCAACCGCCATCCCGGTGCCCTGGGTAAGCCCCTGCCCGAGACCTTCCCGGAAGGCTGGGCGAGCGTCGGCCCGCTCTACGAGCGCGCCTTTGCCGGCGAGAGCGTGCACGTTCCCGCGCAAGGGCTCGACGTCGACGGCGGCGGCAGGACCTCGACCTTCGACGCCGTGCTCACGCCCGTGCACGACGGGGACGGCCGCATCGCATACGTCCACATGAACGGACGGGCGGTCCTTGAGCGTGACGGCAGGCGGGCGGAGACGCTCGAGATCCTCGTAACGGAACTTCGACACCGCGCACGCAACTCTTACACCCTGATCCAGTCGATCGCGAACGAGACCGCCCGGGAGTCGGGCGCGGCCGACGGGTTCCTGGCGAGCTTTTCCGAACGCTTGGCGAGCCTCGCCCGGGTTCAGGACTTGCTGAGCTTGCGCGACGACGAGAGCGTCAGCGTCCGCGACTTGGTGGAGCGCGAGCTCGAGGCGCTGGGTAGCGCCCGGGGCGAAGACCGGGTGGAGGTCGACGGGCCGTACGTCCCGCTGCGAAGGGGAGCGGTCGAGGCCCTTGCTCTCGTGGTCCATGAATTGGCGACCAACGCGAGGAAGTACGGTGCACTCGCGGACGGGGACGGGCGCCTGTCGGTGCGTTGGTCGGTTGCCGATCCCGACGGGAGGGAGCGCCTCCTTCGCATCGAGTGGACCGAGGGCGGCGGGAACGAGCGCGACCGTCGGGGCAGCGGGATGCGTGCGCCCGACGGAGGCGGCTACGGGCGCAAGCTGATTGAGCGGGCCCTCCCATCCATGCTCGGCGCCAGCACTCTCTACGAGATCGGCACCGGTGGCGTTCGCTGCGTCATGGAAATCCCCATCGCCGCAACGGAAGCGGAAAATGGCGAGGAAAGGCCCGGCGCCGGCCCTGTCACGAACGAAGCTTCGGCCCAATCCGTTTGATCCCGCCAGTTGGAACCTCCTGGCCATCCCGTTGGCATGGGAGGATCGCACGGAATGCGATCGTCAATCGAAGAGCGGCGAACGACCACGCCTCGGATGGAAGCACCCAGCCCACCGGAACGGAGTCTGACTGAAATCCCGCCCCAGCCGGGGGGTGCCAGAGCCGCCGTCCCGGTCCAAGGTCCGGCGGAAGCTGCACGCGGCCCCATCGCTCGAATGTCCGGGCACGGGTCGTGTCCCCGGCCTATCCCGTGAAAGCTGTTCGTCCGCTCGGACCTCGGCCGCACGCCTCGAGCCGGAGAGCCGCCTCGAGCCGCGCGCGGTCGGCCGGCGTGAAGCGGGCACGCGCCTCGGGGAGCAACACCTCCAGGTCGAGCGCGTGGTGCCGCCTCAGGGCGACGAAGAGGGACCGAAGCTGGTAGGCGAGCGTGTCCGAGCCGACGCCGCCTTTCGCCTCTGAGAACCGAAGCAACGCATCCGCCAACTCGGTTGCGGCGTCGACGTCCTCGAGATGCTCGCAGCGCATGCGCTCGAGGGTCGCCTTGAAGGGCGAGCCCTGCGGCAGACGGCCGGCAAGCGGTGTCAGGAGGCATCGCTCCTCAACTGAATGCAGGAGGGCGAGGGTCGACGGGAGCTCGCGCGCGAGCACGCGGCACTCCTCCGGACTCGATCTTGGCAGCGCATCCGCGATCGCCTCCAGCCGGTCGGCAAGCCGGGTCTGCGCGACCATGAGATCGGCGATGGCTTCCAATTCCTCGAATCCTTCGCGAAGGTCCATGGCTTTTCTCCGCTCGGGCAGCAGCGCCCCGGGCGCTCGCCATACCCCGGGGAACGGCAGCGACGCCTTGACCACGGTCAAGCGTCGGGTACTCGGCGGGGGCGTTCCCCGCGAGCATCCCTCGCGTCCGGGTTTCAGCCGCCGGCGGCTTGGTCGAGGCGCGTCTGTGACAGGATGCGCAACGATGCCGCGTTGGCGAAGTCGACGATCTTCGCCTTGCGAAGCTCCGTCATCTTGCGGGAGACCGTCTCGATGGTCAGCCCCAGGAAGTCCGCCATCTCGCCCCGGCTCAGCGGCAGGGGGATCTCGCCCGGTTCTCCCGGGGATCCCACCGGTCTCGCGTGCCGCACGACCATATTGATGTAGGTCGCCACCCGCTCGAGCGCCGTCTTGCGCGCGAGCGTCACGAGGAGGTCCCGCGTCTCGTCGAGCTGGCTCAGCGCCTGCGAGAGCACGCGGCGCTCGAAGGCCTGGTTCGCGGTTAGGACGCCCTCGAAGGCCGAGCGCGGGATCGTGCAGACGCGCACGGGACCGGCGGCAGTCGCCTCGATGGCGTCGTCCCCCGCGATGGGACGGCCAACGAGGGTCGGCGCGAACTGAAGGCCGACGATCTGCTGGCGCCCGTCGGGCAGGCGCTTGGCCAGGCTGACGACGCCGGACAGGATGTTGGAGACGCTCTCGGACTCTCCGGCAGCGCGCCCGACATGCTCGCCGGGCCGGATCACCCGGCGATCCGACACGCGCGAGAGCGAGACGAGCTGGTCGCCGGCCAACGCGCCGCACACGCCGCGCGCCCGCGCCTCGCAGCCGACGCAGGCGATTGGCTCGCCGCAGATGCCGGACCTTTCGATCGACCGAAGTGCCTGCATGGTTTCGTTGTCCAGGGTCGTGGGCGGTCTGCCGCCCGATCAAGGCAGGCGCGTCGATGCGGAGACTACGGAGGGTCCGGGGCGCCTGCGGTTCCCTTTACCATCCCGGCCGGGACGGGAACAAGCGGGGAGACATGCAAGCGCCCGTCCGCAGCGATGCATCGAGCGCCGGCATCGGCATTGGTGTTGGCATTGGAAATGCACGCCGAACTGATCCGGATGGACCCAGGAAAGGGGCCTCGGAGATCGAGTGCGTGGATCGTGGCCCGCTTGGCGTTCGAGCGCCGGAGCGTCGGCATCGTCGAACGCTTTCCGGAAGCCTTTGTCCCCGCGCCCGGGGAACCGGCCACAACTCCCGGGCAGCCACGAACGCTAACCGGAGCTCTTACGGCGAAGCTTCGCTGCATCATCCCGCGGGTGCTTTCCACGCGAGATCGTGCCCCTCCCTCGCCCGGAGCCGGCCGGAGCGCTAGGACGAGCCCGACACGACCGAGGTGCAGCCATGCCGTCCCCCACTCCCCATGCCGATTCCATCCTGTCAGACATCCTGATCTTCCTGTCGGCCGCGGTGATCGTCGTTCCGCTCTTCCGCGGCATGCGCACCAGTCCCGTCATCGGCTATCTGCTCGCCGGGGTCGTCCTCGGTCCCAACGCACTCACACTGATCGGCAACGCGGAGGGCGCCCATCGCCTCGCCGAGTTCGGCATCGTCTTCATGCTCTTCGCCATTGGGCTGGAGATGACGATGGAGCGCCTGAAAACCATGGCGCGTTACATATTCGGCCTTGGCCTCGCGCAGGTCGCCGTAACGGGGACGCTGCTGGGCGGCGTGGCGATGCTGGCCGGCGCAGCGATGCCGACGGCGGCGGTTCTCGGAGGCGCGCTGGCCCTGTCTTCGACGGCCTTCGTCCTGCAGATCCTATCCGAGCGGGGCGAGCTGGCGAGCCGCACCGGGCGCGTGATCCTGTCGGTGCTGCTTCTCCAGGATCTCGCCTCCGTTCCCGGTCTCGCGCTCGTCGCGGCCCTGGGCTCGCCGCCCGAGGAACTCGCTCCGGCGCTCCTCGCCGCCGGGACGAAGGCCATCGCGGCGATGCTGGTCATATTGGCCGCGGGTCGCCTGCTGCTCCGGCCTCTCCTGCGCATGGTCGCCGGCGCGCGCAGCCCCGAGCTCTTCGCCGCGGCCACGCTGCTCGTCGTCCTCGGCACGGCCTTCGCGACATCACAGGCCGGGCTGCCAATGGCGCTCGGCGCCTTCCTGTCGGGTCTGATGCTGGCGGGCACCGAGTACCGCCATCAAGTGGAGGCCGACATCCGGCCCGTGCGCGGGATCCTTCTCGGCCTCTTCTTCATGTCGGTCGGCATGCTGATCGACCCCGCTTTCGTTCTCGCCCGGCTGCCGGAGATCCTAGGCCTCGCTGCCGGGCTGATCGCTGTGAAGGCGCTCGTCCTCGCGCTGCTGGCAAGGCTTTCGGGCCTTGCCCTGCCGCAGGCCGCCCATGTCGGCCTGCACCTGGCGCAGGGCGGCGAATTCGCCTTTGTGCTACTCGCCATCGCCACCCAGCAAGGTGTCGTGACCTTCGAGGGCAGCCAGCTTCTCATCGCCGTCGTCGCCTTCAGCATGGCGGCGACGCCCCTCCTCGCATCGGCGGGCCGGCGCGCGGCGCACGCCCTCGAGCGCCGCGCGCAAGGGCACCGGCCGATCGCCGCCGCGATCGACCCGGCCGGCGGGATCGTCCTCGTCGCCGGCTTCGGGCGCGTGGGCCGTACGGTGGCGGCAATGCTGGACGCGCGGGGCGAGGCGTGGGTCGGCCTCGACCATGACGCGGCCATGGTCGCGCGCGCACGCCGCGAAGGGCAGCCGGTGGTCTATGGCGACGCTTCGCGGGAAGCCGTTCTTCATGCCCTCGGCAGCGGCCGTTTCTCAGCCGCCATCCTGACCATGGACGATCCGTCCGGTTCGCTCTCGATCGTCTCGACCCTGCGGCGCGAGCGACCGGACCTCGTCATCGTGGCGCGCGCGCACGATGCTGCCCACAGGGCCGCGCTTCTTCGCGCGGGAGCCAATGAGGCGGTCGTCGAACTCCTGGAGGCTTCGATCATCCTCGGCAGCGCCCTCCTGCACCGAACCGGCGCATCCGGCGACGAGGTCCGGTTGATCGCCGCTCGCCTGCGCGAGAGCGCCACCGATCTGGCCTGACGCTCCCGCTCCGCCGCCGCGCCGGTCGGCTCGGAGCGTCAGTGCGCGAGCAGCAGCGGGACGGGGCAGCGGTCGAGAAGGGCGGTCGTGACACCGCCGAGCACGGCCTGCTGAAGCCTGGAATGGGCGTAGGCGCCCATGACGATCATGTCGGATCCTGCCTCACCGGCGTGATCGCGCAGCGTTTCGGCGACGTCGCGATGCGGCGCGGTGAGGATGGTCTGCTGCGTCACCACGCCGTGATGGTCGAGATAGGTCGCCAGTCTCTCGCCCGGAGCGATGTCGGACACGTCCTTCTCGCCCCGCACGGTGACGATCTCGACCCGTTCGGCCGTCCGCAAGATGGGCAGCGCCTCGCGCACCGCCCGCGCGGCCGGAACGCTTCCGTCCCAAGCCACCAGGACGTTGCGCGGCATGCCCGGCGCCGGCGCTGCCGGCACCCGGATCAGCGGCCGTCCCGTGCGGAATAGGAAGGCCTCCACGACTTCCCGCTCCTCGCGCAGGGCGCTCGCTCCGGCATCCATGACGATGACGTCCTGGAGCTGGGCGCGAAGCGCCGCGCGCCCGAGAAGCGCGAGGAAGTCGAGGGAGATCAGCTGCTTCTCCACCGAGATGCCGGCATCCGAGATCGCGTCGGCTGCGAGTCTCAGACTCGCCTCGGCGCCCTCCTCCAGCCGCTTGGTCTCGGCCGTCAGGAGCTGGCGTGGCATGTCGGTCAGGAGGCTGTAGGGCACCCAGGCCGCCAGCGGCAGGAGGAAGTCGACGCTGACGAAGCCGGAGAAGCGCTGCGCCATGTCGATCGCGAACTTCGTGGCGGGGCTCGGCGAACCTCGGGCCTCGACTTCCGGCAGGAGCGGGAGGAGGATGTTCTTGTAACCGTGCGACATGATGTTGTCTCTCACTCTTGGTCCGAGATGCCGATCTCCGGTGGATCGGGATCTGTTCGAAGCACGCTCCGCTCGGCTGATGATCTTGCCGTTCCCGGGTCTCAGCGGATGACGAGCACCGGAACGGGGCTGGTGACCAGGACCTCCGAGGCCGCGCTCCCCAGGATCAGGCGTTGCAGTCCGCGGCGGCCGTTGGAGGCGACGACGATGAGGTCGCAGCCTTCCCTCCGTGCCGTGTCGACGATGCCCGAGGCGGGTTCCGCGTCGGCCACGTGGACGATTCCCGCCTCGAGATCCGCCTCGGCCGCCAAGCGCCGGGCCTCGGTCAGCACCTGCTCGGCAGCCTGCTTGTTGACCTGCCTGAACCGGGCGATGTCCTCTGCCGCCACTCCCCACCCCGCCTCTGTCCCGGCTGCCAGAAACGGGAACGGCTCCGTCACCGTGACGAGGGTGAGCCGCGCCCCGAGTGCCTTGGCCAGGCGGACGGCGTGCGTCACGCCTCGGGACGCGAGGTCCGATCCGTCCGTTGCTGCGAGGATATGGGCGTACATGGTCGCTCTCCTGATGACCGTGCGGTGCCGGCTCTCCTTTGGGAACGCTCGATCGAACCAAGGGGACCATCACCGCGCGAGGTGCGGTTCCGGGCGGTCAGGCCCGGGATCGTGTTGCGTGCGGCCGAGTCGGATCCTTCGGGTGGAAGCCCACGTCGAAGCGTTCGGGAAAACGATGACCGTTTCGCCTTGCTGCCTTTTCGGCGACGAGAGCACCGGTTGCCGCCTGCTGACGGGGGATCCATAAGCCCCGGCCGCGCGGAGCGCCTTGATCGGGATCAAGGGCAGGGCGCTTTGTCGTCCGGTCGAACGTCCGAGCAAGAAGCGGCTCGTCCATGCACCAGCGGTGACCGCGAGGGCGAAGTCGCACCGGGTCCGTTTCCGCCTCTTGGGCGCGGGCCCGAGCGCGATGTTTTCCGTGGGAGCCGGGTTCATGTGTGCCGGCGCCGCTTCGCGTTCGCCCGCGCCCGGTGGGTGAGGGACGCGCGGGATCCACGCCTTGCGAACCTGCATCGGCGGGGCGGAGCGGCCCCTTCACGGTGACCGCCGCTCCCAGGCCGGGTACCGGCGGTCACCGTGCCTCCGCGATGGCCTTCCCGATTCATCTCAAGGAGCGCGGCATCCTTCGCCGCATCGACCTGTCCCCGGAGCGGCTGGATCTGGCGGGCGCCCACGCCGCATCGAGGAGGTTCAACGGATGCGACGCAGACGCGCCCACAAGGCCTCGTGCACTCGATCCATGGACCGGATTGCATGGCGTCGCTCCTCGCGGGAGAAGCTCTCAAAGACGGTTCCAACCTTCGCCTCACCTCTCGAATGCGCTCTTGCGCGTCCATGCCGGCGGGAGTGATGGAGACCATCGTCCGGCAGCCCTCGGCCGGATCGGGCTCGCGGACGGCAAGCCCGGCCACCAGCATGCGGTCGAGCATCTTGGACACCGTCGAGGGGCGAACGTTGAGCACGTCGGTCAGGATCGAGACCGACACCGAACCTCCCGGGTAGAGTGCGAGAAGCAACCTGTCCCGTCCCGGATGAAGGCCGAATTCGGCGAGTTGCAGCCCCATGTAGGCGCGCGCGGTCTTGCCGATCGCGAGGATCCTCGGGACGAGATCGAGGTTGTTGGGGGCATCAGCAAGGGGACATCCGTATGGTCGGGATTGCCTCCGTCATGTCGCATCGTCGACGCAGACGCGAACTAGCGCGGATGGGCGTTTGAACAGCCCCGCCCATAAACTTGCGGCATGCTGGCGCGGCGCGATTGTCGCCTCCCGTTCAGGCTGCACGTCCCCACTCCGTACGCAGCTTCATGAATTGAGGTCTTCCGGCCGCCTCGCAACATCGGACCGGGAAGACGACCACCTTCGTGCCAACTCCCTGCCGAGGGCCAACTCCGAGGTGGCGGAACGGCAAGCGTGGCTCGGTCATCGGCACACCGGTTGTCAAGGATCATGCCGATTAGGCGGATGGCGAATCATGCCAGGATCCATGCACCTGCGCATCGATCGGATGTCGAACGAGAGCGGAGGCAATGCTCGGGGCGTTTGATCCGGCGCAAGGCGCTCCTTGGCGACTGCCGCTACTCGGCTCCTGAGCCACAATCTCAGGAGCCGACATGTCGCAGTCGAACGATCATGCCCGAAGCTTGGACATCCGTCCCCTCACCGGTACCGAGCGCCACGTCGCCGTGTTCCGAAATTTCGACATCCTCCCTCCGGGCGGGCACTTCGAGCTCGTGAGCGATCGCGAACCCGTTGACCTCCTCCGTCGCTTCGAAACCTTCCAGGGAGGCTGCTTCACGTGGGAGTGCCGCATGCGCCGGCGCGACGAGTGGCTCGTCACGATCGGCCGACGGAGGGCACCGGCGAACGCGGTGCGGAACGGCTGCGGCGAACGCAACGGTCGCGGCTGGCAATGAGCTGCCTGTTGATCGGTTACTCGTGGCGACCAGCTTGAGGTCGGCACGTTCAACAGGTTACCGCGCCGATCGGCGGCGAAGCCGCTTCTCGTTTCACGCTATGGCCCGGGCAGTGGCGTAAGGGTCATCTTCCAAACGGGCGCCTCGGCCAACTCGATGGCCCCGCCCCTCTCGAGGCCGGAAAGCATCGCACCCTCGAAAGCACGTGAGAGTTCGGAGGCATAATCACGACCTGCAGTCCGGCGTCTGCCAATCGCGGAACATGTGCTCGTAGGTGGTTCTGACGATCGCGGAGCTCGTGCGCCTCGATGAAAGGCAGGGTGGTGCTATCGGGCGTTGCGACAGCCCGCTTGCGGAGGGCGAGGTTCTGGCTAAGCCTCCCGAACGATGGCTGGGAGGGTGTCAGCCGCCGAGTGCAGAGGTTTCATGCGAGCTCTCGCCGAGTGGCATGGGCCTGAACAAGAGTCCCGCCTTGAGGCTCTCGGCGATGCGCTCGGCCTTCCGAACGATCGCCGCACTACGCTGGTCGCCTAGTTCGCGCGCCGCAACCTCGCGGAAGACGGACAGCCAACGCTCGAAGTGGAACGGGGCGAGGGTGTCGCGAAGGGGAAGATGGGCGCCGAACGGGTTGCCCTTATAGGTGCCGGTCCCGAGCATGACCGAGCACCAGAAGTCGCCGAGACGGCCGGTGTGTGCCGCCCAGTCCGTCACCTGCCGAGCGAAGATCGGCGCAAGGAGATCGTCGGCTCGAACCTGTTCGTAGAAGGCGACGACGAGGCGGCGCAACTCAGCTTCGCTGAGCGGTTGCGGGTCAGGGCAGGAGGTGAGCGGGGTCATGGGAGGAGGCTCGCTGAAAGATGCCTAAGCCTTGCATCTATAACGGCGGCGTAGCACGCTGCCGAAAAGATGCAAACGCCTTGTATGTTTTCGGCGAAGCGAAGGACCTCTATTCGTGCGGCTGACCCTCTACACAGACTATTCGATCCGCGTGCTGGTGTTTCTGACCGCCCGAACCGAGCGCCTGTCCTCGATTTCGGAGATCTCTCAGACCTATGGCATCTCGAAGAACCACCTCATGAAGGTGGTGCACGATCTCGGCCGGGCGGGCCTCGTCACGACGGTGCGGGGGCGATCGGGCGGCATCAAGCTGGCGCGTCCAGCGAGCGAGATCACGGTCGGCGAGGTGGTGCGCTTGACGGAGGACGGCTTCGATCTCGTCGATTGCAGTTCCGGCTCCTGCATCATCGCACGGGCGTGCGGCATCCGAGGCATTCTCAAGGAAGCGACGAGAGCCTTTCTCGCCGTGCTCGACGGCTACACCTTCGGCGACCTGCCCAAGAGCGAACTCGACATCCTGGACGTGCTCGCAGCCTTTCCGGATGCCCGTGCCAAACCGGGCGCGGATGTCGCCGCGCTCGAGCCGGCAGCAGGCTGACCGCCTTGCCAACGTGCCAAACCGTGCTGAACCGCCAACCTGGCCGTACTCGGGCGGAATGCGGGATCGTTGGCTGAGCCGCCCAGCTGCCGTTGCCCTGTGCGCGGCGCCACGACTGCCGCATCGCGGCGATCACCTGAGGCTGCGGCCGGTTCCTCCGCCGATGGGTGCGGAGCGTCCCGGGACTGGCGAAGCTCGACCGCGTCGGCGATCGCGGTGCCGAACCCTCGATCCCGCAGCATTTGATCCCGCTCAATGACCCGCGACGGCGGCTGCGGGACAAGGCGTGCATGAACGCACCCTTCGCTCTTCCGCACGCACTTCGCGACCTCGCCCGTCGCTCGGTTCCACGCTACACCTCCTATCCGACCGCGCCGCACTTCACGTCCGCGGTGACGGCGGAGGTCCATGCCGAGTGGCTGCGGCGTGTGGCTCGAGCTGGCTCTCCCGTATCCCTCTACCTGCACATTCCTTTCTGTCGGACGATCTGCAACTACTGCGGCTGCACCACCAAGGCTTCGTTGCGCGACGAGCCGATCAGGGCCTACGCCGCGGTGCTGCACCACGAGATCGCCCTTCTCGCCGCGCACCTGGGGCGTGCCGAGGTGTCCCGCATCCATTGGGGCGGCGGCACGCCGAACATCCTGCCGCCGGACTGCTTCGAGGCGATCGTCCGCGACCTCGGCGACCGCTTCGCGTTTCGTCCGGACATGGAGCACGCAGTCGAGCTCGATCCGCGTCATGTGACGCCCGAAGGCGCGCGGGCTCTGGCAAGCCTCGGCGTCAACCGCGCAAGCCTCGGGGTCCAGACCCTCGATCCGGCCGTCCAGGCCGCGATAGGGCGCGTGCAACCGCTTCCTACGGTCCGGGCCGCTTTCGAGTCCCTGCGCTCGGCCGGCATAGAGGCGATCAACGCGGACCTCATGTACGGTCTGCCGTTCCAGGACGTCGACAGCGTCGCGGCCACGGCGGAACTCATGCTGTCCTTGGCGCCCAGCCGCTTTGCCATCTTCGGCTACGCGCACGTCCCATGGATGAAGACCCACCAGAGGCTCGTCGACGAGGCTGCCCTTCCGGGGCCGGAGGAGCGTCTCTCCCAAGCGGCAGTAGCGAGGCGGATCCTGGAGGGCGGAGGCTACGTGGAGATCGGCATGGACCACTTCGCGCATCCGGATGACCCGCTTTCCGTCGCCCAGGCCGGGGGGCGGCTGCGGCGCAACTTCCAAGGATACACCGACGACGACGCGGAGACCCTCGTCGGCATCGGCGCATCCTCGATCAGCCGAATGCCCTGGGGTTATGCGCAGAACGCCGCCGACGTTCCCGGATGGCGCCGGGCGATCGAGGAAGGACGTTTCGCGATCGCCCGGGGGAAGGCTTTCGATGGTCAGGATGCCATGCGCGCCGACGCGATCGAGGCCGTGCTGTGCCGCTTCGAGGTTGACCTTGCCGCGGTCGCGGCTCGGCATTCGGCTCCCGTATCGGTCTTCGACGAAGATGTCCGCCGGTTGCGGCACTTCGTCAACGCGGGCTGGGTCGACGTCGACGGCAGTCGGGTGTCGATCCGCGTGCACCGTCACGAGATCGCGCGCCTCGTCGCTTCGGAGTTCGATGCCTACCTCGGCCACGGCGGGAAACACTCCGTCGCGGTTTGAGGGATCATCGGGCATCCGGGCAAGTCAGGCTCGCGCAGGCAGGCAGGCCCGGCACATACGCTATTCCGTTGAGGGCGGCCTGCCTCCGTCACGGCGGCGATCGGCTCGCCGGCCGGCGCTTCGCCGGTCTTCGGCGCAACCATGCCCTTGCCGTCCTCCCACAGGCCACGCGCCTTCAGGTCGTCCACGACTTCCTTCGGCATGTAGGTCTCGTCGTGCTTGGCGAGCACCGTATCGGCGAGAAAGACGCGGTCGGGCCCGAGCGTCCCTTCCGCGATGATCCCCTGCCCCTCACGAAACAGGTCGGGCAGCAAGCCGGCATAGACCACGGGCACCGTTTCCACCGAGTCCGTCACGCGGAAGCGCACCTTGGAATCGGCGCCGCGCTCCACCGAGCCTTGCTCGACGAGTCCGCCGAGGCGGATGCGCTGGGTAGGCGCCGGCGTGTTGGATACGATGTCGGTCGGCGAGTTGAAGAACGCGATGCTCGTCGACAGGCTCTGGAGCACGAGCCCGACCGCCACCGCGACGACGCCGACCATGCCGCCGATCCCCGCCAGCCGCTTCTGCTTGCGCGTCATTGAACCGTGGTTCCCCCGTCCTCGCCGATGCCCAGCCCCTGCCAGAAGCTCGCGATCCCCCGCCGTTCTGCGGAGCCTGCCGGGGAGACCCCGGAGATGGGTCCTTCTCCGTATGAGGCGGAAGCCTCCAGCCGACAACCGAGCAAGCCGATGGCGCCGACCACCTTCGCCAGGGACGGCGACAGAGCCCGGCTGGTGTCCATGACCACGCCGAGGGCAGTGATCGCCATGTCGGAAGGAGTGGGCGTCAGCGGCACGACGCGGGAAGCGTCGACGCGGCAGGTATGGACGAGGAGAGACATTACGAACCAGGGACGCGTTGGAGGGACTGAGTATGCGCGCCTGGCGAGAGACGTGCGAGGATGATCCAATCCGAGACGGATCGACGGCGCCTTGATCGAGATCATCGACCCAGCGGTTTGCCGTCCGTTGTTGGCCGCCCGTGGGGTGGTGTACGCCGATCAAGGCTTTCGGCCTGGGGCGGCGATTTGCTCCGCCAAACCTTCCCTGGTCCACGTATCCGGCAGGCAATCGACCACGCCTGAGACGGCGTTCGCGGCGAATGGACGTAGCCGACGCAACGCTGGAGCTGGCGCTGATGGGTTTCCGCTCCCGGCGGGCAAGGTGAACGACAGGCAGCGGTTTTCCCGGGGGATCGATTCTGCTCTTGTGGCGTGGGGTTTTCGAAGGGGCGATTCGTGGGAAGCAAGGCGCGCGGCTCGCTGGGCCTGCCGACGTCGTTGACGTCGCGCCTCTTCCTGTTCGCCCTCCTGGCGCTGCTGCCCGTCTTCGGCGTTCTCTGGATGCTCGAGCAACAGCTGCAGGCGGGCCGGGAAGCGGAGATCCGCGATCTTGCCCGGCGGCGGACGGCGCAGGCGAACACACAGATCGAGCGCGTGATCGAGGGGCAGAGGACGCTGCTTCTCGCGGTCTCCTCGTCGCCCACCGTCATGGAGCTCGATGCCGGTCGGTGCGCACGCTACCTTTCGTCGCTCGTCGAGGCCCTGCCCCATCTCCAGGGCATTGCCGTTCTCGGCCTCGACGGTCGCCCACGCTGCGGCGACGATCCCGTCCGCCCCACGCCCAACTATGCCGATCGCCCCTATTTCAGGGCGGCGATCGACACCGGACGGTTCGTCGTAGGCCGCTACACCGTCGGCCGCGCCGATCCTTCGGCCAGGATCCTGCCGTTCGCCGCCCCGGTGCGGGAAGAGGACGGGCGCATCGTCGCCGTGGCGGCGGCGGGGCTTCGCCTGTCGCACCTCCAGTCGATCGTCCAGGCCTTCAGCCTGCCCCCGAATGGATCGCTGACGATCGCAGACTCCGAGGGCACGATCCTCGCCCGCACCCCGCTGCCGGAGCGGTTCGTCGGGACCCGCATACCCGACGAGTTCGTCGACCGGTGGGTCAAGGCCACGGCTGCCGGCGTGGAGGAGGTGCAAAGCCAGGACGGCACCTGGCGCATCGTTGCCTACAGCCCTGCCGCGCTTCCTCCAGAAGGCATCTACGTCTCGAGCGGCTATGCCCTGGCCGAGGTCCAGGCCATGGCCGGCGAGGGCTGGCGGTGGAACCTCGCCCTGCTGACCGCCGGCCTGGTCGGCGCTGCGCTCACCTCGTTGGCGGCGGGCGCCGCCCTGATCCAGCGTCCGGTCCGGAAGCTCGTCGAACTCGCGCAGGCATGGTCGGGCGGAACGCCTCCAGCAACCCGCCGGCCGATCCCGACGCGGGAGTTCGAGACCGTGACGGCCTCCCTCGACGCGATGGGGCAGGCGATCGAGAAGCGGTCGCTGGCGGCCGCGCGCCAGCAGGAGCTCCTGGTCGCGGAACTCCATCACCGCGTCAAGAACCTCCTGGCGATGGTGCAGGCCATAGGGACGCAGACAGCGGCGGGCACGTCCACCCCGGCCGAGTTCCGGTCCGTCTTCTCGCAGCGCATCCAGGCGCTGGCGCGCACCAACGAGCTTCTGACGGCGCGGAACTGGGAGGGCGTCGAGTTGCGCTCCCTTCTGCGCGCCGAGGTCGAAGCGATGCCGCGACCTGAGGACGTCGAGCTGTCGGGCCCGGCTATCGTCCTACCGTCCTCGCTGGGCATGCCGCTCACCCTGATCGCCCACGAACTTGCAACCAACGCGGTCAAGTACGGTTGCCAGGCAGGGCCCGGCGGACGGCTCGACATCTCCTGGCAACTGGAGGTGCGTGAGGACGGCGGAAGGATGCTGGATCTCCGATGGCGGGAGCACGGCACCGCCCCCCTCGAAGAGGCACCCGGTCCACCCCGCGACGGCGGCGGCTTCGGCTCGAGGCTGATCGCGCGGCTGGTCGAGTCCCTCGGCACCGGGACGACAACTCTGGCGCCGGACGGCCTCGTCTTCACCCTGCGCATCGACTTTGAGTCCGCTGGGACCGGGAACGATCCGGATCCGCCCGCGGGTTGACGAATGGCGGCAGCCGCCTAGTTCAGTCCGACTGTTCTCGGAGAACGACGAACCACGGGACAAGAGGGGGTCCGCGTAACGGCGGAGGCTCTCGCGTGTGGGCAGTGTGACGGACGATCGGAGGTCGGCAGAAATTGGAGTCGCGAAGCCGAGAGGTGGTGCTCGTCGTGGACGACGAGCCTTTGGTTCGCATGTACGCCGCGGACATGTTCGAGGACCTGGGCGTGGAGGTTCTGGAGGCGCGCGACGGCGTCGAGGCGCTCGAGATTCTGGAGAGAAGGCCGGACGTGTCGCTCCTGTTCAGTGATTGCCGCATGCCCCGGATGACGGGCCCCGAACTCGCCGAGGAGGCATCCAAACGGTGGCCCTCCCTGCGCATCGTGCTCGCGTCCGGGTACACGGATGTAAGGCCGACGCGCTGGCCGTTGATCGCCAAGCCCTACGACGCCGCCATCCTCGCCGGGATCGCGCAAGGGCAACCTCCCTGCCATGCGACGATGATGGCTGCCGCGCCGCGAGGGTAGCCCATCAGGCTCCGTACCCCCGGCAGGCGCATGGCCCCAAAACGAGGTCGGTGCTCCCCCATACCGTTCCGCCTCCGCAGACCGACGTGTTCCTGCCTTCACGAATGCCGACCCCGGAGGACCCGGGAAGCCGCCGGACGGCGCCCGCTTCTCCGAAGAGCATCTCCCAAGTCATTGCCGGCGCTGCCGCTTTGCCTTAGATGCGCCTGACTTGGAAACCGGGGTCGACAGCTTGCAGAACGAACCCATCGAAGCCGCTTGGGACGAGGACGAGCGGGTGGCGGCGCTGGACCGCTACCGCATCCTCGACACGCCCCCGGAGACGGAGTTCGACGACATCGCCCGGATCGCGGCGGACGTTTGCGGGACGCCCATCGCCGTCGTCAACCTGGTCTCCCGGGACCGGCAGTTCTTCAAGGCCGAGGTTGGCCTCGGGGTGCGCGAAACGCCCCTGGACACCTCGTTCTGCCGACATGCCCTGCTGGAGCGTGACTTCCTGGTCGTGCCGGATGCCAGGAAGGATCCCCGCCTCCAGCACAATCCCTTGGTCACGGGCGAGGCGGGACTGCGCTTCTACGCGGGTGCGCTCCTCAAGACCGAGGAGGGCCTGCCGCTTGGCACGGTCTGCGTCCTGGACTACGAACCCCGCCATCTCACCGAGAGGCAGCTCGGCACGCTGCGGGCACTCGCCCGGCAGGCCATGAGCCAGATGCGCCTGCGCCTCGCGCTTGCCGAGCGGGAGGAGAACGCGGGGATGTCGCGCCGCCACGCCGCGCAGCTCCAGGCCCTGGCGCAAGCCTCCCTCGAGGTCGGCGCGGCACCGACGATGGAGGCCAAGCTCGAGGCCATCACCGGAATCGCCCGGCGGATCGTCGGCGCCCACCAGTCCGTCGTCAGCATGACGCGGGGTCCCGACTGGAGCCAGGCCATCAACGCCGTCTCCATGTCCGAGCGCTACGACCGCTGGCGCGACTACGGCAGGATGCCGGACGGGTCGGGCATCTACGCGTGGGCGTGCGAGGTGAACGAGCCCATACGGATGACGCAGGCCGAGCTGGAGGCGCACCCTCGCTGGCGCGGCTTCGGGGGCCATGCGCCGGACCACCCGCCGATGCGGGGCTGGCTGGCCGCGCCGATGATCGCCCGGGACGGACGGAACCTCGGCCTGATACAGCTCTCCGACAAGGAGGGCGGAGGCGAGTTCGACGCCTCCGACGAGGCCATCCTCCTGCAGTTGGCGCAGCTCGCCTCGACGGCAATCGAGGAGGCGCGCACGGAGGCGAGGCTCAGGGAGACGACGCGGCGCCTCGACGCGGTGCTGAACAACGCGTCCGTCTCCATCTTCCTGATGGATGAGCGCCAGCACTGCGTCTACATGAACGCGGCGGCCGAGCGGCTGACGGGCTACTCGCTGGACGAGGTGCAGGGCCGCCCGCTCCACGACGTCATCCACCACACCCACCCGGACGGACGGCCGTTCCCGATCGAGGATTGCGCCATCGACCGCGCCTTCCCCGAGAACAACAACACGAGGGGCGAGGAGGTGTTCGTCCACCGGGACGGCAGCTTCTATCCGGTCGCCTTCACCGCCAGCCCCATCCGGGACGAGGCGGCCAAGACGGTCGGCACCATCATCGAGGTCAGGGACATCCGGGACGAGAAGGCGGCGCGCGAGGCGCTCGCCCGGCACGGGGAGGAACTGGAGACGCTGGTGGCGGAACGGACGGAGGAGCTCGAGCGCACGCACGAGGCACTCCGCCAGAGCCAGAAGATGGAAGCGGTCGGCCAGCTGACGGGCGGCGTCGCCCACGACTTCAACAACCTCCTCCAGATCGTGATCGGCAACCTGGACCTCATCCAGCGCAACCTCCCGGAGGAGGCGGCGCGCCTGCGCCGTGCCGCGGGCAACGCCATGACGGGCGCAAAGCGCGCGGCAACCCTGACCCAGCGGCTGCTCGCCTTTTCCCGGCGGCAGCCGCTCGAGCCGAGACCCATCAGCGTCAACCGCCTCGTCACGAACATGTCGGACCTCCTCGACCGCACCCTCGGCGAGACCATCGAGATCGAGACGATCCTCTCGGGCAGCCTGTGGCAGGTGGAGGCCGATCCCAACCAGCTCGAGGCGGCCATCCTCAATCTCGCGGTCAACGCCCGGGATGCCATGCCGGGAGGCGGCAAGCTGACGATAGAGACGGCCAACACCTATCTCGACCACGGCTATGTCGCCCACAATGCCGAGGTCCAGCCGGGCCAGTACGTCGTGATCTGCGTGTCCGACACGGGAACCGGCATGGACAAGCAGACCATGTCGAAGGTGTTCGAGCCCTTCTTCACGACCAAGGAGGTGGGCAAGGGCACCGGGCTCGGCCTGTCCCAGGTGTATGGCTTCGTCAAGCAGTCCGGCGGCAACGTGAAGATCTACTCCGAGGTGGACGAGGGCACCACGGTCAAGATTTACCTGCCGCGTCGCGTCGGGTCGGCTGCCGAGGAACAGGCCGGGGGCGAGGGAGTGGCTCCCGAGGGGAACCGACTCGAGACGATCCTGGTGCTCGAGGACGACGACGACGTGCGCGCCTACTCGGCGGAGGTGCTGCGCGAACTCGGATACCGGGTCCTCGAGGCGGGCGAGGGAGCGTCCGCGCTGCGGCTCCTCGATCGCGAGGACGGAAAGGTGGACCTCCTCTTCTCGGACGTGGTGCTTCCAGGCGGCATGAGCGGCGCCGTCGTCGCCGAGGAGGCAAGGAAGCGCCAGCCGAAACTGAAAGTCCTCTTCACGACGGGATATGCGCGGAACGCCATCGTCCACCAGGGACGCCTCGACCACGGCGTCGAACTCCTGACGAAGCCGTTCACCTTCACGGCGCTCGCCACCCGTGTGAGGGACATCCTCGACAGGCGGGACTGAGCCCTGTTCGAGGCGCGCCCTGTTCGCGGCGCGGGGGCGTGTCCCAGCATTCGATCTGCCGGAATTGGTCGAGCGGTCGCGCGGATGCGGACGTGGGCCCCGCACCCGACCCAAGCCCTTCGGTGGACGTGGCCGCTGGATGGCTTCACATCGCGTCTGCCGTCCTGCTGGCCCGGGGGATGCATCCGCGTCGTCCCCTTCCGATCGATCGGACACGCCACGACACCGCATGGCGATCAACCGCCATGCGGGATCTCGAGACAGGGGAGATGATCGGCAGCGGGGAGGCTGCCCGGCAGCTGGACATGTCGGCCACTCCGATGCGCCGCCCGATCGCCGCGGCGCCGGCCGCCGCGCGTTCAGGCCGCCGCGGCCCCGATTTCCTGACGCAGCCACGCTTCGAGGGAGGCGGCGGGCATCGGCCTGGCCATCAGGTATCCTTGCCCTTCCTCGCAACCCCATGTCCTGAGGAGCTCGAAAGCGTCCCTCGTCTCGATGCCCTCGGCCACGACGCGGTAGCCAAGGTCGTGCGCCATGTCGATGACGGAGCGAACGAGGGTTCGGTCACGCTCGGAACTCTCCAGGTCGCCGATAAACGCGCGGTCGACCTTCAGCACCGAGGCGGACAGAGTCTGGAGATAGGACAGGTTGCTGTAGCCGCTGCCGAAGTCGTCGATCGCGATCGCAACCCCAGCCGAGCGGATCGCCTCGAGCTGCCTCGCCGCGCGAGTCGGGTTCCGCGCCACTGCGCTTTCGGTGAACTCCAGCTCCAGCATCTCTGGGCGCACGCCGGACCGCTGCACGAGCGCAAGGATCCGCGCCGCGAAATCCGGCTCGTCGAGGTTCAGGGCCGACACGTTGGCCGACATCCGAAGGTCGAGACCCTGAGCCTGCCAAGCGGCGATCTGCGCAAGGGCGGCGGAGACCACCCACTCCGTCATCGGCTTGGCGAGCGCCGTCTGCTCCACGGCCGGGATGAACTCGACCGGCGGAATCGGCCCGAGGAGCGGGTGCGTCCAGCGCATCAGGGCCTCGGCACCGAGGCACCTACCCGTGGTGAGCTCGATCCGCGGTTGGTAGTCGAGACGGAGCTGATCGCCGCTCTCGAGCGCCGTCCTGAAGTCGTTGAGGAGCATGAAGCTGCGGGCGTGCCGCAGTTCGTGGGCCGGGCAGTACTCGGCACGGGCGGTGTCGGACAGGGAGGCGTCCTCCACCGCGTTCAGCATGCGCCGCAGGACGTCCCGGGGCGCCAGATCGCCGAGCACGAACTCGCACGAGCCGAGGGCCGGCGTCGGCAGGACGGGGATGCCGTCGCACTCCAGCGGCTCGCGCAGAAGCTCGATGATCCTGTCCACCATGATTGGCACTTCCAGGCCGGTTTCCGGCGTGAGGAGGACCGCGAGGCGTGTCGGACCGACATGGTAGAGCTTCGACGAGTTCCCGAAGGCGGGCCGCAGCCGGGCCGACGCGCCGCGGATCAGGGACTCGGTGAAGCTGCCGCCGAGCACCCGCTGCCCTTGGCCGTACTGCTGCTGGGACACAAGCTCGACCATCAGGCCCGATGCCGCCGCTCCCTTGTGACGACGCGCAAGGTCCTCGACGTCCTCGAACATCTGGTGCTGGTTCGGCAGCCCCGTGGCGGCGTCCGTGCGGCCGATGGTGTTGCTGAGCTCGATCTGGCTCATGACCATGCCCGCCAGGTCGCGCAACACCTGACGTCCCTCGTCGTCGAGTTCGCGCACCCTCTCGTCGACGACGCACAGCGTTCCAAGGCCATGGCCTTGCCGGGTGAAAAGCGGAGCGCCCGCATAGAAGCGGATGCCGGCCTGCGCGAGGGGGCTGCCCACGAACCTCGGGTCGGCCGTGAGGTCGGGAACCACGAAGATCTCGTCGTTCCCGATCGCGTAGCTGCAAGGTGCCTGCTCGCGCGGGATCTCCGTGATGTCGACGCCGACCTTCGACTTGAACCATTGGCGGTCGCGGTCGGTGAGCGAGATGGTCGAAACCGGGGCGTCGAGGAGCTTGCTTGCCAGCCGCGTCAGGCGGTCGAAGCTGTCGCTGGGCGAGGTGTCGAGCAGGTTCAGGTCCCGCAGCGCGTTGAGGCGCGCCTCCTCGTTCTGGATGGCGTCGACGATGTAGGGGAGCATGGCAAGTCTCACAGTTGACGATGCCAGCTTCGGCAGGGATGCTTAAGGACTCCCGGTTCCGGATGAGCCGATCGATGAGCATCGTGAACGCATCCTTGCGTGTGGGTCGGCGACGCATGCTGACCGTCCTGAGGCCGATAGCCTCCACAGGTTGCGGCGCCGGCCGGCATCGAAACGGCGAGCTGTTCCACAAGTTGGCACCTGCCGTCGATCCACAGCCCTCCCCTCGGGCGACTTGAGCGGCCTGCATGGACCGATCCTCCAAAGCATCAAGAGGATCAATCTCGAGCACCCGCGCAACCGGGGGATACAAGGGCAAGTCAGGTGCTCGGCAAGCACATTCCTGGATCCGTAAACAAATCCAAGGGAACAGTACTGTTTCGAAGATGTCGTGGGGGGCATAAGGGCTCGGCGCCCGGATGAAGGAAGAGAATTTTAGGGAGGCGCGCCGATACTGACCCGGCAACCGATCGGATCGCGCAAGACATGCAAGCTCTCACAACGCGCCGCCAAGCCTTGACGCTCCTCGCATCGGGTCTTCTCATGCCGTTCGCCAGCGGTCGCTCCGCAGCCGCTGCCTCCCTCCCCTCGCCTCTCGGCAAGCCGATCCTGCGGGTTGGAGGTGGGGTCAAGATCGTGAACGACGGCTGCGATGCCGTCTTCGACATGGACATGCTGGACGCGCTCGGCACGCGCAGCTTCGCCACCGCCACGCCGTGGACCGACGGGGCACCTTTCTGGGAAGGTGTGCCCCTCTCCGTCCTCATGGAGCATCTCGGCGCCGAGGGCACGGCGATCCGCGCCACCGCCCTCAACGACTACGTCACCGAACTGCCGATGGACGGACTGGCCGAGGACGGGGCCATACTTGCCATGCGCCGCAACGGGCGACCGATGCCGGTCGCCGACAAGGGGCCGATCTTCATCATGTACCCGTTCGACCAGCGCGAGGAGCTGAAGCGGCAGGAGGTCTTCTCCCGCTGTGCCTGGCAGCTCGCGCGGCTCGACGTCCTCTGATCGCGCGACCCATGTCCCGCATGCCCGGCAGGTTCCGCTTCCGAAGCGGTTGGGAGATCCCGCTCGTCGCGGCGACGTCGGCCATGGCCCTGGCCGCCGTCGGCATGCTGTTCGTTGGCGCCCACCAGGTCGGCCGGATCTCACAGTCGGCCGAGAACAACGTCGTCTACCAGGTGATGGCGACGGCACCGGAGCTGACGCGCCTCCAAGCGACGATCGCCGCGCGCTTCATGCCCGACCCCAAGGTGACCGACGACGACGTCGGACTGCGCCTCGACATCGTCCTCAATCGTTTGGACGTGCTGACGGCGAACGACGCCCGCAAACTACGGCGGAACGATCCCGAAGCGTCGAAGCTCGTCGAGGAAATGGTGGGGGCGGTACGCTCCGTCGCTCCCACGATCCGGAACCTGCGCACCGAGTTCGACGCAACAAGAACCTTGGAGGTTCTCGAGCCACTAAACGCCAGGGCGGCGCGGCTGGCCTCCCTGACGACCGCGATGGCGTCGCGCAGGATCGCGGATGGCGAATGGCGCCTGGCGTGGATCTTCCGGACGGTCTCGGCTCAGGTCGTCGGCCTGACGCTCTCGGGCCTCGCCCTCGTCCTCCTCCTGCGCCGCATGCGGCAGCAGGCCAGAACCGCCGCGGAAATCGACGCCCTGACCGGCCTCGCCAGCCGCGGCTCGTTCAACGCAGCCATCGAACTGGCCGCGCACCGCAGTCGGGCGCCCGGTTCCATGGCGGTCCTCATGCTGGACCTCGACCTCTTCAAGCACGTCAACGACACCTTGGGACACGCCGCGGGCGACGCGTTGCTGCGCGAGGCCGCGGACCGCCTGCGCCCGGTCCTCAAGGATGCCGCATCGATCTCGCGTCTTGGCGGTGACGAGTTCGCGGCGCTGTTTGTGGGAGAGCGTGCGAGGGAGGCGGCAAGCCGGGGTGCGCAGCGCGTCCTGGAGTGCTTCGCCCGGCCGTTCATGCCGGCGGACGTGCCCGTCACGATCTCGACGAGCATCGGCCTTTGCGTGCTCGAGTCCGGGGACGAGGGGGCGGCCGACCTCCTCAAGGGCGCGGACCTCGCCCTCTACGCCGCAAAGGAGGGACAGCGCGGCACCTTGCAGGTCTGCGATACATCGCTCAAGCGGGCCTACGCCGCGCGCCGCAGCCTTGCCAAGGATCTCGAACACGCCGTCGCGCGCGACGAGCTGCGTCTCGCGTTTCAGCCGATCGTATGTCTCGCAACCCGGCGCACCGCGGGTTTCGAGGCACTCCTTCGCTGGCAGCATCCCTGCCGCGGATCCGTTTCGCCCGCCGAGTTCATCCCCATCGCCGAGGACAGCGGCCTCATCCTGCCGATCGGACAATGGGTAATCCGGGAGGCTTGCCGCACGGCCGCCAACTGGCCCGGGGACGTGAGGATCACCGTCAACATCTCGGCCCGCCAGTTCTCCGATTCCGGCTTGGTCGATTGCATCACCGCGGCCCTGGCCGACAGCGGGACCGAGGCGGAGCGCCTGACGCTGGAGATCACCGAGTCCACGTTGATCCGGGACGACGGGGGCGTCCTCGGCGCGCTCGAAACGCTCCGCGGAATGGGGATCCGTGTCGCGCTCGACGATTTCGGGACGGGATACGCCTCGCTGAGCTACCTGACGCGCTTTCCCTTCGACGTCATCAAGATCGACCGGAGCTTCGTGCAGGGCTCGAGCGGCGGGGCAAACCACCAGGTGGTCGTCCAATCGATCTGCGACCTGGCGGGCAAGCTCGGCGTCGGCACTGTGGCCGAGGGCATCGAGACCGAGGAGCATGCGCGGCTCGCGCGCGAGGCGGGATGCGACCTCGGACAGGGCTACCTGTTCGACCGCCCGCTTTCGGCCGTCGACTGCGCCGCGCGTCTGGCGGCGGAGCGGCTCGGCGACGTTCTCGCGCTACGCCTTGCCGAGGGCGGCACCGGGGGCAATCCGGGAACGGCGCGGCAAGCTGCCCTGACGGTGCCCTGAAGGCCATCCCTGCGGCCGGGAACGGCCCTGCCCCGCTCATCGCGGCTTTGACCTGTTGCGGGGCCGGGCGCAGGACGTGCCATGGGAACGTCGAGGCATGAGGTGCTTCAAGACATCGACGAGCAGCCGACTTTCCGAGGCCGAAGCATCGAGGTGGCGACCGTGTTCGGGCGCCTGGATGTGTTCCACCGCCGCCCCCAGAGGCCCGGCGCAATAAGCGTAGGTGGGTGCACGAGCGGTGGGATCAGCATCGGAGCCCTCTAGGTTATACGGACCGGCCCTTGTGGCCGTCGACGATCCTGCTGCCCCGGGAATGCGCGTGAATGAACTGGTCGAGGTTGGGACATGGGTCCGGCTCAGACGGGACCCTTGTGGCTTCGGCTCGATCGGGATCATCGTCCGCCGGGAAGCAACCTACGTCATCGTCCAAACGGACGGAACGCCGCCCAGCGGCTTGGCCGCCACGCGGCAGGACTTCCTGATCCTGGAGGATCAGGCGCCACCGCACGACTTCTTCCCCATGCGCAAGAAGCTGCCCTATGGCGCCTTCATCCTCGCCGACGGTTCGCAAGTTCTGCTCAACCGAGACTACGAGCCCCTGGTTCATCGCAGGCCTGGCGAGGCGGATCGGCCTTGGCCGAGAGACAAGCCGATCGACTATGTTCGGGAAGTGCGTTTCTACACGCCCTCGAACGGACCATGGCGCAGCGGCGAGGCCTACATGGAGTGCCTCATGATCCTGCATGGTATCTGATCGTACCTTGTCTCCACGCGCCAAGCCGCGCGTCCGGGCATCAGGACCGCATGTGGGTTCTCCCGATCCGTCGGCCGGAAAAGGGTTTGGCCAGGGCGGCCATGACGATGGTCAAGCGGCCGCTCCGAACTGATGGATCAGGTCACTCGCCCCGGAGGCCTTGAGCCGACCGGATGGCAGTTGCCTCCCCATCGCTGCTCGCCGGCGTGCAGATGCCCCTTTAAGGAGTCAGGGTACAGCCGGAGGCATCGCTCCTGCTCTTGATGCTCCTCGCCGCGATCTACTTCGTCGGCTTCAACGCGGCGCTGGGCGGCACGCCCGGCAAGCTGATGCTTGGGCCTGCGCGTCGTCGACGCCGGAACGGGCGACATGATCGGCGCCGACCGCGCCCTTGTCCGCTGGCTCATGTCGATTGTCTCCGAGATCGTGCTTCTCATCGGCGTGATCTGGGCACTTTTCGATCGACAGAACTGCATCGGCCATGCCCTGCGTCCCCATCTGATGTCGCGCAAGTTGGCGGAGCGTCTCGGAGTTCCCGGCAAGCAAGAGGGAAGGCTTGGGATCGGTGCCGCCGCTGGTTCCGGCACATCCGACTTGGTCGACTACCTCGCGGGCAACCCGCATCGCACGCTGGAGCAGGAGGAGATCGACCCGACGTTGCCGGTCTGAGCGAGAACAGGGTCCGGCATGACCGCCGTTCCGATCTCAACCGTGCCCGTCGGCTTCGACCGGCCTCTTCAGGGCGCCGCGTGCATCGCCGAACCCCCTCATCCACTCGCCCCGCAACTCGCGTTGGTCATGCAGGTAAGGACAATCGCGTGCCGAACTGTCGAGGTCGGAGCCGAGGAAACTTCCCTTCGCATATGCCACGGCTGGTGTATCTGGGGACTTTGGGGATTTCATGGGGCTCCACAACCATTGCCCGGCGTCAGGGACGGCTTGTCGTGAGTTGGGGACCGGCATCCCGGAGGCGCCCAGATCCCGGATGCGCCGCATGCTCACCGCCTGCCGCCAAGCACCCGCAGGAGCGCTTCCAAATGCTGGCGGATCTCGGGATCCGCGATGTGTGCAAACGCGTCGTCGCGAGCCTTCGCATCGTCGCCGGGGCGTGGCGTGCCTGCGTTTGCCCGGACTGGAAGGTCCCTGAAGAACTCCGCCACGTCGACGTCCAGAAGCTGGGCCACCCGGTAGAGGCTCGATGCACTGATCCGGTTTTCTCCTGATTCGTACTTGCGGACCTGCTGGTAGGTGGTGCCGACTCCCCTGCCCACCGCTGACAGAGACAGCCCCTTCTTCTTGCGCATTTCGGACAGTCGCGCCCCTATCGAGACATCCAAAGGGTTTATTGCCATGGCATGCCTCCGGGTGTTGATGCGCGTCAAGCATCGGCTGTGGCGACGACGAGGGAGCCCATACTTCTAGGCGGTGTGGACGGATTTGACCAAGATGAAGCCGGCGGCGAGAGAGACGATGGAGGCGAAGTTCCGCTTTGTTTTCTCGCAGCGCAGGGCGACGCGCTTGAAGCGCTTGAGCTTGCCGACGGTCTGCTCGATGCGAGCGCGACCCCTGTAAAGCGCCTTGGCGAAGAAACCCGGTTTCGCTTTCTCGTTGGCCTTGTGCGGGATGACAGGGATGATGCCGCGCTTGCGAGCCGCCGCCCGGTTGGCCTTGCTGGCATAGCCCTTGTCGCCGATAGCAGCCCGAGGATCGGTGTCGGGGCCAAGGCCAAGAAGGATCGGGAAGTGCGGTGCGTCGCCTTTCTCCCCGCCGGTCAGGTCGAAAGCGATGGGATGCCCGTCGAAGTCGGTCTTCAGATGGATCTTGGTGGAGAAGCCGCCGCGCGATCGGCCGAGCGCGTGCCTCGTCTGCCCCCCTTTGCGCCTGCCGCCGAGACGTGGGCTCGAACAACGGTCGAGTCGAACATCTGCACCAGATGCGCCGAGGATGAGAGTGAGGCGAGATGATCGAAGAAGATCTCAAACACGCCCGCCTTGCTCAATCGATCGAAGCGCTTCCAGACGCTGTTCCACTTGCCAAAGCGCTCCGGCAGCGCTCGCCAGGTGATGTTGTGGGTGGAGAAGTAGTGCAGCGCTTCGAGGAACAGCCGGTCGTTGCGACCCTTGTCGCCCCGGCGCGGCAACGAGGCACGAAGCACCTCCAGCGCAACCGCCATGTCCCGCTCGGTCATCGTCGTAGACATCGCCGACCTCCAATCAGTCGGCCACCTATGAATCAGATCGGATGCCGAACCGGAATCCCTGCGCGATCAACAGGACGTAATCCGTCCACACCGCCTAGGTAGAAGCCATTTGGCGCGCAATCGCTCATAATGACGTAAGGTTAACCCGAAGAAGGCGCGATCGTCGCTCGACCTGTCGGGGTTCTTGGGAGCGCTCGAAAGATGGCCGGCGACTTGCCATCCCCCTCGTCACCCGCGGCCTCGCGCGGGACATCCAGGCGACGATGAAGACGACGAGAAGCTGTTGAGCCTAGCGGAGCCGTTGACTTGGAAGCCGATCCCGTTACGCCGCCTCGCGCCGATGTCGTTCGCCTGCTGCCGAGCCACGTCTCCTCCGAGAACCCAATGCATCTTGTCCAAATCCTTCTTCCAACCGCCGACAACGATGGTCTGCCGTTCCTGACGGAACGGTTCGAGACGCTTCGAAGCGAGCTGACGGATCGTTTCGGCGGCGTGACCGTATTCGCTCAAGGCCCCGCGGAAGGCTTCTGGAAAGGTGACGACGGCACTGACCGCGACCAGATCGTCATATTCGAGGTGATGGCGGAGGAAGTCGACGGAGGGTGGTGGTCCGCCCTTCGCGAGCGCCTCGAGCGCGAGTTCCGGCAGGACGAAATCGTCATCCGGGTCCAGGTGATCCTACGCCTCTAGCCACTCCACCGAACCTGCGGGCCGCGGCCGACATCGTGCGTGGTCCCTCGCCGCAACCGAGTCGGGAGGTGGTGCGGCGAACCGTATGGCAAAATGGCTTCCGCAAGCAACGTGCGACGCAGATCGATGGTCTGTGGGCTGAACTGCTGGAGACCGTCGCAAGCCTGGCAATCCGCCCTCCGGCAGGCGGCAGCCATGTTGACGCAACGTTGGGGAAACAAGCACCCACCGATGCAGCAACCGCCTGAAATCTTGGTGACACCGGGATCGGTTAGAGAAGGCACTCGTGGAAGAGGCCCGGCTCCGGGCAGCGCCCGGTATTCCAAAGCTTGAGATGCGCCCATCCGAGTCGCCGATCCCATGAATAAGATGAACGCAGCCCATGGAAGTTGACAACGTCGTCTTCTCGGCCACCGAGCCTCGGCCGTTTGAAGGGAGCCGGACCTTCCCGGCGACTTGACGTTCAGTTGCAAGATCGTCGCACGATCGCATCGGCGCGTCGATGAACCATGCTGGCGACTTCTTGCCAACAACATCGTCGGCACGCCTGTCTGAAAGGAGCTCACCGATGTTCCCGGTGTCGATCAACGCATTCAAGAAGCGGCAGCGCGCCCGCGCTGGCCAACTCGCCCTAAGCGAACTCAGCGACTACCTGCTTCGCGACATCGGCCTGACGCGAAACGACGTCCGGCACCGCCTCGCCAGCAGGCAGACGATCGAGTGACTTCGCGGTGCCAGCTCTCACCTCGGATCGCTCCGCCTGCTCCCCTAAACGCAGCTACGCGAGGTCACGACATGAGCACGCAAATCAGTGAACTGCATCTTCCTGTCTCTGGATCGCTCCTGACCGACGGCGGTCTGGAAACCACGCTGGTGTTTCATCGCGGCATCGAGCTGCCACACTTCGCGGCCTTCGTGCTCCTCGCCTCACCAGAGGGCCGCCGGGAGCTCGAGGGCTACTATGAACCCTACCTTGCTCTGGCCCGCCGCCACCGCGTCGGCTTCGTTCTGGACACGCCGACTTGGCGGGCCAACACCGATTGGGGTGAGAAACTCGGTTACAGCCCTGCCGCGCTCAGAACAGTGAATCAGGACGCCGTCACCTTCGTCAAAGACCTGAGCTCGCGCTGGCAGACGCCGCTCAGCCCCTGCGCAATCAACGGGGTGATCGGACCCCGAGGCGACGGTTACAAGGCCGGCGATGTGGACGCAGACGCAGCCGAAGACTACCACGCGCCTCAGGTCGAGGCCTTCGCGGCCTCTGCGGTCGATCTGATCTCAGCCATCACCATGAACACGGTCGGTGAAGCCATCGGAATTGCCCGCGCTGCCAAAGCACAAGCGGTACCCTGCGTTGTGTCCTTCACAGTCGAGACAGATGGACGGCTCGTCGGAGGCGAGAGCCTGCGCGAGGCAGTCGAGCACGTCGACGAGGCAACCGACGGCTCTCCCGCTTACTACATGGTGAACTGTGCGCATCCGAGCCACTTCGACGGCTCACTGGCGGAGGGTGCAGGGTGGACCAAACGGCTCGGAGGCATACGCGCCAATGCTTCGACGAAGAGCCATGCCGAACTTGACGAGGCCGAAACGCTCGACATCGGCGATCCCCTGGATCTGGGCCGCCGCTACGCGAGGCTGCGCGGCCGCTTTCCCAATCTTCGGGTTCTCGGCGGCTGCTGCGGGACGGACCATCGCCACTTGGCTGCGATCTGCGAAGCCTGTCTGCCGGTTCCCGAATGAGGGAGGCGGATCGCTCCCAAACATAATCCGGTTCAAATCCGGCGAGGGCCGGGCTTACAAGCCACGTTCGAGGTGAGCGGCAGTGTGGGCGAAGTTTGCCTTGGACAGCCACGGCATGCCGGGCGGCGTCGGCGGATGCCGGGCGAGGACGTGAATGAGTGTGCCGAATGGCACGCTGAGGGCGCCGACTGTCGATCACTGTCCGCGCCCTCTGGCTTATTCCTCCGCCTCGGTACATGTGGTCGACGAACGCTCCACTCTTTCGGGAGTGGATGACGAACACGAGCCCTCGCTTCCAAAGGGAGGGGCCGCGCGGCATCCCCTCCAGCCTTGTCAGGATCCCAGGGAAGCAGCAACCGTACGGAGCTGCCGTACGATGTCGAGCGCGACACTGGGCGCCACGACGCGTCGGCAGGTTCCCTGCGTGAAGGCGACCCCCGGGACCCGCGCGGGAGATCGCGATCTTGAAGAGCGTCACCGCCGAAACAGGCTCCGCCCTCTCCGACGCACCCGCGGCCACCTCGATGGCGTCGGCAAGCCGGCGGGATTCCGCTGCGTTCAGGAAGCCGCCCCGGATCGTTCCCTCTCTCTTCGCGGCGATGCTGAACAAGACGTGGCCACCGTCGACCGCCAGGGACACGCCATCGGCGCGGTCATCGATGGTGCCGTTCCCGACGTAGCCGAGGATCAACTCACCGATCAGGTCGGCCGGCGACCTGCCGAGTCGTTCGGCAATTTGGGGGAGCATGGCTTCGCGTTCCGGCGGAAGTGCGATGGCCACTTGGCTTCAAGCCATCCTAGAGCAACGCGTGACCGACAAAGGCGAACGCCAGCCCCATGACGGCGCTCGTGACCAGGACGATGAAGAGAGGGGAATCGTCAATCATGACACCACCATGGCACGATTGCTGGAGCCGTGCCACAAACATGAATATGTCAGTCATATTCTGGCGGGTGACACAGCGCCCTTGGAGTTCGATGGCAAGGTGCCCCAGCATTCCCAAAACCATCGTCAGGGAGGAGCGAGCGCGACTTACTGGATGGGTGCAGGCAGGATACGAGCTTGGCGACCGCAAGCCAGCACCGCTCTGATGTCGGCTCACTTCCACCATGGCGGGCGCCACCTGCGCGGACGATGTTCCGATGGCCCGTCGCGGATCGTTGACTCCGGCATCCTCCCTGCCCTAGCTTGGCGTCATGGTTGAAGCTCGATCCCAGCTCCGCATCCCGATGCGCAAGGCGCGCATCTCGGGTGGGCGTGCGTCGACCGCCTCCCGCATATCCGCTCGCTGATTTCGACATCCCATTCCGGATGCCGGACGAGAGGTCGCCTCCGTCCGCAGGAGCGTGCCCGATGTGCCATTCACGTCTCTATTGTCGGCCCAAGGGCCCGCCACCCTCAGAGGCCTGCGTCCGGCGCACTGAGACAAGCGGTGCGGCTGTTCGCTCAAGCGCCCCCGATTCCCGCATGGACGCCGCCGACCATCGCCGACGCGCACACGAGGGTACGCCCGGCTTGTTCGGGAGGCCGAAGGTCGCGAAGATCGGGAACGGTCCCGAAGCATGCCATCCACTCCCCTCACCGACGGGGCACGCGTGCCGGGCACATCGTCGCCCACCACACTGGCGTTCCCGTCACATAGGCCTCTCCCGCTGACCCGATCCGCCGATCGTCAGTCCCGTGCCGCTTGAGCGGCCAGAGCGAGAGCCTCACCCATGCCGGTACTCCTCACCGCCGCGGTGCGGTCGGACGAGCTCGACATCGAGATCGAGCGCGCCGCCGAACTCCTGCGTGACCTGAAACACCTGCGCGAGCATGTCCGCCCGTCGATGGAGACGCTCCACCAAGCGCCCGTTCTCCACGGCTGGTCACCCGCCTTCCGTCCCGTCGCCTGCCTCCATGGCCGACCGTCCGGGCATCCGCGGCTCTCCGGCCGCCAGGACGCGCTTACCTCCCCGCTGTACGTCCTGTCGCTCGAGCTCGGCTTCGCACGAACGGAGAGCCGCTTCTGGCGCCTCGGCACGCCGGCGGTGGAGGCGAGCGATGCTTGACGATCTCTCCCTCCCGTCACACAGCCCCTCCCCGTCAACCGCGAGGCTGCTCACACCCGCTGCCCGCCTCGCCAACGAGATCCTGCGCCTCACGCTTGTCGACGGCGGCATGGAGCGCGTGCTCCGGGGCGCGGCCGGCATTGTCGTGATCCACGGGGTGAGGCCTGAGGACGGCTCGATCCTGCACGACGCCGCTGAGTACCTGGTCTCGGACGACCCGGCCGGCCCTCCGAACATCCACGCTCTCGCGCGCGACTGGACCGAGCCCAAGCGGCTGCGCGAGGACCATCTCGATCGCCTGATCCTCGAGATCTCCCGCACCTCCAGGCCAGTCATCGTCCTGTGTTCCCGACGCTCCGTCATCCCTCCGGTGCTCGCCATCCTCGCGGACGCCGTCCTGCCCCTTGCGGATCGCGTGACGCTCGTCGCCGATGTTGCGGAGGAGGTCGGCGGCTTCCGGCCGGACGGCAAGCTCCTCAAGAACCTGACGTCCCTTCCGCTCGAGGTCACCAACCTGATCCTGCGGCCGGGCGTGGACCGCCAGCGGATGGAGCTGCTGGCGAGAGGGCTGCGCCGACACGGTTTCGACACCCACCCGTCGCGCCAGCGGCGCTCGCACGAGGGCGAATCGGGGAAGAAGGTGGCGCCTGCGGCCGCTCCCCCGCCACCGTCAGTCCGGCCGGAGCGGCTGGAGGACCTGCCCGGCATGGGCGAGGCGCAGCGCTGGGGCCTCGCCCTCGCGCGCGACATCGAGGCGTTCCGAGCCGCGGAACTCCCTTGGCAGGACATCGAGAGCGGCGCCCTCCTTCATGGCCCCCCCGGAACGGGCAAGACGATGTTCGCGGCCGCTTTCGCAGGATCCTGCGGGCTTCCGCTCCACGCCCACTCCGTCGCGGCCTGGCAGGCGCGCGGGCATCTCGGCGACATGCTGAAGGCGATGCGGGCGGCCTTCGACGAGGCCCGGAAAGCCGCACCGTGCGTCCTCTTCGTGGACGAGCTCGACTCGGTCGGCAGCCGCGACGAGCCGCTCGGCGAGCACGCCTCCTACCAGAGGCAGGTGGTCAACTGCCTCCTGGAGTGCCTTGACGGTTCCGTGGGGCGCGAGGGCATCGTGGTTGTCGGCGCCACGAACAACCCGTCGGCGATCGACCCGGCGATCAGAAGGCCGGGACGCCTGGGGCGGCAGATCGAGATCGGCCTTCCCGACCTGCGGGGACGCGTCGGCATCCTCCGGCACCACCTGCGCGGCGACTTGGCCGACATGGACCTTGAATGCATCGCCGAGGAGATCGGCGAGGCATCCGGGGCGACGCTCGCCCAGGTCGTGCGCGAGGCGCGGAGCCTGGCCCGTCGTGAGCGCAGGTCGTTGCGGGCGGACGACCTCCGGACCGCGAGCCCTCCGGGGATCACTCTGTCGGATGCGGCCTTCAGGCGTCTGTGCGTGCACGAGGCCGGCCATGTCGTCGTGGGTCTCGAGCTCGCCGAGAGCTCCGGTCTCGTCCCGGTCAGCGCAACCGTGCGCCGGACCGTCAGGAACGGCAGGGAACCACGCACCGACTTCCGATGCGTCGAGGGGCACGACCGCACGAGGCGGAGTTTGGATGCCAACATCGTCGTCCTGCTCGCCGGCCTCGCGGCCGAGGAGGTCCTGCTCGGCTCGCGCGGAAGCGGCTCGGGCGGGACGGCGGACGCCGACCTGGTGCGGGCGACGCAGCTCGCGGCCTCGGCGGAGCGTTCACTCGGCCTTGGCTCGGAGTTGGTCTCGGTGTCCTGGACCGATACGACCGGCCCCGCCGAACTGATCATGGGCGACCCCTGCCTACGCCTTCGGGTCGAAGCTATGCTGGCTGGGTGCCTCAGGGACGCGAGGCTGATCGTCGAACGGCGGCGGGATGAGGTGGAGGCGCTCGCCCGGCGTCTGGCGGAGAGCCAGTCCATCGATCTGGCATGAGGTCCGCCAGCGGACCTTCCAAGACGTTGCGGGGTCTCGTTCGGCTTTCCGGAAGCGGATGTTCGCTTTCGGACGTCGTCCGTTCACCTGTCCTCACACAGGTCACGCACGCGCTGTCGGCGACGATCCGGTGCCGCTTGCGCCGTGCCGATCAGCAGGTAAAGCTCTGCTCAGCGCCGTGCTGAGGAGTGAGGGTGCAGATCATCGATTACTTCTGTTCAACGATGAAAGCCACGCCTTTCAAAACGTCGCAGGACAGAAGCCCAACCTTTGCCGAGGCGGCAAGTGAGGGTTGCACGGCAGCAATCAGGATTGTCGCAGCCAGCAGCAGATTTCGGTTGTTCATGCCCATCCCCATTTTAGAAACTGCTTATCCCCCTCGCTCAGCCACCTACCGTATGTAGTGACGGCCGACGACGATTATGCGTAGTCTCCAACGCCTTTTGGTGATGCACCGAGGGGGAGGCGATTGACAATTTTTGCCAATCCGTCATCTCTTGGGTCCATGGAGGTCCGACATGGCAACGATGAACGTGAGCTTACCCACCCCGATGGTGGAGTTCGTAGAGGACATGGTGGCCAGCGGCGGTTACAGTTCGTCCAGCGAGGTGGTGCGCGAGGCCCTGCGTCTACTCCGCCACGAGCGGGCCATCGAACAGGAGAAAGCTGCCATCCTGCGGCGTGAGGTCGGCATCGGCCTCGAGCAGGCCCGCGCGGAGCGCTTTTCCGACCGAACCGTGTCCGAGATCGCGGAAGGGGTGATGCAAAGGGCGACGCGGCGTTGAGGCTACGACTCACCGAGGCAGCCGACCGAGACATCGAGCGCATCCTCGAGGATACGTTGGAGTTTTTCGGCCCGAACCAGTTGAAGGCCTATTCAGCATTGATCGAGCAGGCGCTCGGGCGGGTCGGGACAGATCCAAGGGGGCTCGTCACGTCGGAGCGCGAGGACATCGGCCCCGGCGTGCGCTCCCTACGGTTGGCCGACGTGGCGAGGCGCAGGGGTGCGGCATCCCACAGCCTCTACTTCCTGCCCCGGGCCGACGATGCGGACGCTGTCACGGTCGTCTTGCGCGTGCTCCACGATCGGATGGAACCCCGGCAGCGTGTCGCCTTGGCCATCCTCGACCGGGCACCCAACGCTCCTCCCGACGAAGGCGACGAGCCGCTCGACGCGCAGGGAGCGTCCCCGGGTCTCCGCTAGTCCCGCAGGGCCACGCCCGATCCGGGGAGAAGGTGTCGCCAGAGGCCCGCGACGACCTCCTCCCTGCTGGCGCGGGGCGGATGTCGGTAGCGGGCGGTCGAGCGCTCCTCGCCCGCCCGCCGCGTCGGCAATGCCGGGCGCGTCGGCTTGCCCCTGACGTAGCGCACGTCGGTGCGCGGACCGATCTCGTCGAGCGCGTCGAGGAGGTCCATGCCCTCCTGCCGCGCCAGCGCCTTGGCCATCGACAGGCGGTCCGGCGACACCATGGCGAGGATCTGAGCCCGGTGCGCCCGCCGCCATTCCGAGGTGTCGCCGACGATGTCGCGGTAGGTGGTCCGCGGCAGCGACTGCCCGACGCCGAGGAGGCGGTCCATGGCCGACTGGAACGAGCGCCTGCGGTTCCAGCGGAAGACGAACTCGTTGAGGTAGGCGTTCATGTGCTTCTCGCGGAAGCCGTGGAAGGTGCCGAGCGCCCAGCGCTTCTGGTTCGAGAAGACGCGGTGGACGCGCTCGAAGGTCACGTGCGCGGGCAGCGCGTTGCGGCCGCTGAGGTTGCGCGGCACGTGGCGGCGCGCCGGGATGTGGATCGGCGCACAGCTTCGACGCCGATAGGGGCAGTAACCTGTTGAGCGGATTGACCTCGACCTGGTCGGCGCGCATCTCCGATCAACAACAACGATCTTAGAGAGCGACGGAACCTTGATCGTCTCACAAAGACGTCCGCGGGTCGCAAGCGCCTTAAGACTTCTCGATGACACGCAGAAAGCAGTATGCCGCCTTGCCTTATCGGGAGGAGGAGGGAAAACTGAACGTCCTGTTGATCACCTCGCGCGAGACCGGACGATGAGTCATTCCGAAGGGCAGGCCGACGAAGAACCGCAACCCGCACAGGGCGGCCGCGATCGAGGCCTACGAGGAAGCGGGTGTGATCGGCACGGCTGACAAGCGGCCGCTCGGCGCTTACGACTACGAGAAGCGTCTTGAGAGTGGCGCAACCATTCCTTGCAACACCACTGTTTTTCCGCTGCCCGTTGAGCGGCTGGAGGATAGGTGGCCCGAAGCCGGCCAGCGTGAACGCCTATGGTTCGAGCCTGAGAAAGCGGCCGGCGTCGTGAATGAGCCCAATCTGGCGTTGATCCTGCGCTCGTTGCGAGCATAGGAGCAACGGAGCCCATCAGTGGAAAGGCGGCTTGAGCCGCCTTCATGATGTCCCTCAGGGTACCCAGTCCTCGACACCCGGCCGCTGTGTGTCGTCAAGCCTTCGGAGGAACAAGCACCTCTCGGTCCCGTTGTCCTCGCATCCCCTACGAGACCAAGCATCCTGAGTGGGCTTGCGGGACAATCGGCAAGACAAGGGAGGCCACAATGGCCGATGAAAGGCGCTATGGCGGCTATGGCCGCGACTGGAACGGCCGCCGGGACGATGAGTACCGCAGTTCGGATCGCTCCAGCCGATCAGGCTATGGAGGCGAAGGCCGCTCAGGTGGGTACTACGGCGATCAGGATCGTGATCGCTCCAACCAATATGGGCGCGGTGGCCAGAGTGGCTACGGCGAAGACGATTATGGATTTGGCCGCAGCCGGTCCGGCGACTCTGGCAGATTGAGCGGCTATGAAGCCTGGGATCGGGATTATGGAAGCGAACGCTACGGCGGCGGTTCCGAAGGTCGCGGTTCCGACTACGACGCCTCGCGGAGCAGCTACCCTTCAGACTATTCACGCGGCTACGGACAAGGCAGCTACAGCGGCGTGGATTTCGACCGCTCGCGCTCGGGCTCCTACCGTGCAAGCTCCTATGGCGAGCGCTCAGGTTCTTATGACCGCGACTATGGCGCTCGCACTTCGAGAATGGGTCAATCGCCCGATTACGGCTATGGCCGCGACCGTGACTACTCGGAACGTGGCCGCGGCGAGCGCGGCTTCATGGATCGCATGGGCGACGAGATCTCGTCCTGGTTCGGCGACGAGGATGCCGCCCGGCGGCGCGAGCAGGACCAACGCCATTCCGGCAAGGGTCCGCGCAGCTACACCCGCTCGGACGATCGCATCAAGGATGACGTCAACGACCGCCTGACCGACGACCACTACGTCGATGCTTCTGACATCGAGGTCAGCGTCAAGGATCGCGAGGTCACGCTGAACGGTTACGTCTCAAGCCGGGACGAGAAGCGTCGGGCAGAAGATTGCGCCGAGCGCGTGTCCGGCGTCACCCATGTCCAGAACAACCTACGCGTCCAATCCAGCGCCGGCTCGACCATATCGGGAACGGGAACAGCTATGGGCATGGGGGCTGGGACCAGCACAGGCAGGACCAGCGGCAGTTCTCTGTCCGAGACCGGTTCCGCGACGGGAACAAGTTCGGCTTTGGGCACCACCAAGTCAGGCACCAGCTCGTAGGTCGCCACAGACATATAGCACATCAGGACGCCTCCCGCTTCTCGCTGGAGGCGTTTTGCCCGCTGCGCATTCCCGCAGCTCTCACTCGCTGAAAGCTTTCAACAGATACTGCAAGGGACGAGTACGATGGGCCTCTTCACCAAAGACATCGAGACGCTGAACGACGCATTCGTTCACGTGCTCCAGACAACCTACTACGCTGAAAGGCAGATCACCGAGGCGTTGCCGACGATGATCGACAATGCAACTTCTCCCGAGCTCAAGCAGGGCTTCCAGACGCATTTGCGGGAAACCGAGAACCAGATCAAGCGACTGGAGCAGGTATTCCGTATGCATGGTGCCGAGCCTGAGGAGGCGACCTGCCCGGCGATAGACGGCATCATCAAAGCCGGCAACTCCATGGCCGGCAACATCGCCGATAAGCAAGTACTCGACGCCGCGCTCACCAACGCCGCACAAATGGTCGAGCACTACGAGATCGCGCAGTATGGCACTCTGATCGCGTGGGCGCGAGAACTGGGCCGTGAAGACTGCGCCAGCGTCTTGGCGGAAACGCTCTCTGAGGAGAAGGCGACAGACGCCAAGCTCACTCAGCTCGCGGAGAGCCGGGTGAATCGCAAGGCGGCGTAAGCCAGTCTGGGATACCGTACCGGCTTTCGGGACAGCGGTCGAGAGCTGCTGCCCCGCCGTGGGGGTCAGTTCCTCATGTCGTTGAGGGGCCAGTTTACCGTGTCGTCGGACATGGAGCGCTGCACCGCATGACAGCGTGATCCAGTAAGCTGACCGTCCGCTCCGTGGCGGCCCCTATGAGGTGGTGAAGGACGCCGTTCGGACCCGCGGCGGAGCCCCCCGAATGTCCAAGCCTTTGTCTGCCTGTTGATCGGCGATTCGTGACGACCAGCTTGAGGTCAGTGCGCTCAACAGTTTACCGCGCCGATCGGCGTCGAAGCTACGCACCGATCCACAGATGGCTGACCTTTGGCGCGAGCAGGATGGCCCCAAGCCGATCCTGCCCCGCCTTCATTCGGACAATTGGCAATCGCGCAAGCGGGGTTGCTCGAGCGGCTCCATCGTCCCGCGAGCGCAACCGCTGTTCCCGCTTGTCCGGGGTCGCTGGCCGGGTCACCCTGGATGCATGAACGTCCAGGTCCGCACCTTCCACGACCGCCTCGACGACCATCCCGCCCCGGGGCGCGATGGCGGCCGACTTCGGCAGGGCGCAGCGCTGGCTCCACGCCCAGTCGCGCAGGGGCCGGACGAGGACGGGCGACCCTGCCAAGGACCACGGGCGCGGCTACGGCGCCCACGGCATGATCGCCAAGCAGTGGGAACACTGCTGGCGCGACCTCGTGGGCAAGGCCCCGAGTGGATCGGCCGAGGCCACGCGTGGGCGCAGTGGAGGAAGGTCGCAATCGGCAGGAGGCCCGTCCTGACAGGACGCACCGGGCCGGGAGTACGTCCCGTCCGACCCGTCGTGAGCGCGGGGGGCGCGAATCCCTCGTCCGCACGGCGAGGCGGAGCCCAGCGCCCCGTCCGGTGGGGGCGCCGCGATGCGCCTCGGGCGGACCCCGGCCATGGCCTCGAGCCCCGGCCGGACCGCCGCTCGGAGACCCCCGCGGTGCTGGGGGCGCAAGGGAGCGCTCAGATCCTTGAGCAACCCCGTTTGCGCGATAGCCGGACAATGACGTTGCCGGGATGGTCTACAGTGCCTACGAACGCGCGGCTTCCGCGCCGATTGGCGCGACCACCTGTTGCGCGGGCTGAGCTCGCAACGGTCGTCTCGCACCCTCAATGAACGCTCTTGCGCGACTGCGCAGTCATGAAAGCTGGCTGACGTCGCGAAGTCGAGCTCCCAAGGTCAGCCTGGCTCCTTGCAGAGTTCGCGCAATCACTTGCAACGGCCCCGCAAATCCTTGAATTCACGGCTGCCGGGGTCAGCGATGCGGGTGGGTCGGCAGGGTGCCGTTGACGCCCGCCGGATGGCGTCATCCCACACCCGGGGCCGGGACGCCGTCCCTGTACCGCCTGAACCGCTCGTGTTGAAGGCGGGCGAGGATCCGCCAGAGCGGGAGCGGCATCGGCTCGGCGAGAGACCTCAGGCGATTGACGTCGAACTCCCATTGCAGGAGACGCCTGCGCCTCTCGTCCTCCTCCAGCTCGGTGTTCTCCACGAAGGTGCGGTTCATCTTCGCGCGCTCCAGCCGGAGCCGCAGGCCGGCCCGGACCCGCCGCCCGAGGCCGACGAGCAGCGCGTCCGCCTCCGCCAGGAACGCCTCGGCGATTCGCAGGCGTGTCGCCAGGTTGTCGCCGTTGCTCAGGAGCCGGAGCATGGTGGCCTCGAGGACGATCTGGGCCGAGCGCTCCCTGCTGAAGCGGAACAGGTTCCGCGAAAGTCCGTCCAGGGTCCGTCGGGCCTGCTGGCTGAAGACGCTCGGTTCGTTGCCGGCACGGCACCGCTTGGCCGCAGAGCGACGTCCCTCAAGCTTCAGGGCGACGCGCACGATCTGTCGGGCGGCGTTGCCGGACGCGAGGTAATGGATTCCGAGCGGATCCATCGAGAAGGTGGCGAGCCGCAGTTGCTCGGACAGGACGAGCCGGGCGAACGACGAGCAGAAGAGTTCGTCGATGCGCTCCTCCAGCGTGTCCTCCGGACCCGACAGGAACGCCCTCATGATCGGCAGCCTGCCCTCGCCCGATGAACCGACGTCCGCCGGGCGGTTGAGCTTGCCGGCCGCCCCCGCAAGGTCCGCGACGGTCGCCCCGAGCTCGCCGAGGCGGGCATAGACGTCGCTGATCTCGTGGAGGACCGCCGCCGCGCTTCGGCCGTCCCCGAGGCGAGCCGCGACCTCGCCGATCTCGGGGGGCATCGCGAAGGCGTTGGGGGGCAGTCTCGGCGTGGCGGTCCCGAGTCTCGGGTCCGGCGGCCTCAGCACGGCCAGGTACCTGCGGGCCTGCCGCTCCAGCGCCTCGTCCAGCGCCGCCTTGAGCCCCTCGCCGTCGCCGCACGCCGTGAGCGCGCGCGAGATGCGGCTCTCGACGGCCGCGGCATCGATGCTCTCGCCGCTCAGGAGCCTGATCTCGAACAGCCGCTTGAAGGCCCCGTGCGGGATCTCCGGTCCGAGGGAGGCCCGGGCTGACGAGGTTCCGACATCCGGCGCGGACAGGAGGGTCCCCTCGGCCGTCGGCACCTCGCCGACCGCGAGGTAGCTCTGCGCGAGGGCGGCCCGGTGGTCCGCGGGAATGTCGGCGAAGCCCCTTCCGAGCCGCCCCATCCACTCGACCAGCCCCGCGCCCATGGGCGGAGCCGGGTCCGGCCGGATGGCCTTCGGCCAGAGCTGCCAGGGTTCGTCGAAGTAGGTGAGGATGTCCCCCTTCAACTCGTCGAGGCCGTAAAGCCGCGACAGGTTCCACGCTGGGGGGTTCTCGATCAATCTCCGATAGCAGAAGGCGTAGAGATACAGCCAGAACTGCGAGGGCCTCGAGGAGGTCACCAACGACCGGGTGCCGAACTCGAGGTCGTCGTCGACCGACATCGCGCCGGACGCGTCGATGGACACGGGGATGCTCTGGAGGCCGCTGTAGATCACCGAGAGCATGCGCCGCCACGGCCGGATCGACTGGAGGCCCGTGTTGTCGAGGTGTCGGAGGGAGATCGTCTGCTGGGTCAGCGCGTCCTCGGCGAGGAGGCGGTGGACGGCGTGGAAGTCCCGCCGGGAAAGCCGCCTTGCGGCCGCGTCGCGCGCGAGGAGCTTCGTCTCCGGGAACAGGTAGTCGACCGACCGGGCGGACGTGTCGTCGCCGTCCGTGGCCGACAGGCCGTACTCGAGCGGGTGGGACGATCCACCCTTCGGGGAGGTCCCGTCGAGGCCCTCGAAGGCGTCGTTGCGCACCAGCCCGAGGATGGGAAGGGCGTGCCCGCACAGGCGGTCGATCTCCGCCGCCAGCTCCCCCCGCCCCTCGCTCGCGGCCATCTCCGGCAGCACCGTCCACGGGACGGTGCGCCCGGCCCGCGCGAGGCGGCGCAGCGTGCCTGGCCGCAAGCCGTCCGGGGTCATCGACACGACGAGTGCGATCTCCAGCCAGAGGGGCGAACGCTCGGCAAGGATCGCGAGGAAGGCCTCGACCGCTTTGTCGACAATGACGAGGCGGCGCCCGCTGAAGCGCCGGACGAGCTCGTCTACGCGCGCGGGGAACCTGTCGGGATCGAGTTCCAGCGCGACGCTCAGGACCGCCTCGACGAGGTTGATGGCGTCCGTGCCGTCCGACTTGAAACCGTCGGCTTGCGAGACGCGCCGCAGGGCGTGCCCGATGGTGTCGCCGTCCCTTCCGTCGCCCGTCGGCGGGTGCACCCGGTTCCTGTCGACCGCGCCCGACCACTCCGCCCCGTCGAGGATGGGCAGGCGGAACGTCTGGGGCGAGACGGCTCCCGGCACCCGGGCCAACCGCTTGAGGCGGACCTCGTCGAGGCGCTCGTTGGACGTCACCACGATCCGGTTGTCGCGGAACGTCGCCAGGTCCAGGGTCGGGTCCCCGCCCATCGGCGGCTCGAGAAGGCGCGCCCAGAGCGAGTCGAGGTAGTCGTCGGCGATCCTGCGTTCCAGCAGCGTCATCCGGTCGTCGACGTGGTGACCGTCGAAGACGAGGATCGCGGGCCGCTCGGCGAGGGAGAGCCGGATGCGATGGACCACGTCAAACAGGCCATCGGCATCCGACATCGGCGCGCCGCCCCCGGCATCCCCGCTGTCCCGCCCCTCTGCGAAGGCGCGCAGGCGGCCCAGCACCTGCGAGATGTTGAGGATCTCGAACCCGCCCGAAGCGGTCCGCGTCCGCGTCGGCAGGAGGAGGGTCCTCCTCTCCTCCCGCGCCAGGTCGCCGACCCACCGCGCGCAGGCGGAGAGCCCGAACCAGAGGCCCTTGCCGTGGATGTTGACGAAGGTCGGCTTCCCGGCCCCCTTCGCGAGCGCGCCCTCCACCCATGCGGCGAAACCCGCGCGATCGGGTGCCGACATGAGGAAGTCCCCACCGCCCCTTCCACCGCTCCCCGCGCCCGCCGCCTCCACGGTCGGCGGATCCTGCGACCCGTCGACGGCCCCGGCATCCCCGCGCAACCAGGCGACATAGGCGTCGATCGCGTCTGGTCCGACGAACGGGCGCCCGAACATGGCCCGCTCGGTCTCCTGATCCAACGAGGGAAGCCCGCGGCGCCTCGCCACGAGGGTCGAGATGCCGCGCTCGAACCTCCGGAGCTTGAAGCCGCCGACGCGATGATGGGCGATCTGGACGATCTTCTGGATGTTGCCCCCGTGCGTCGGCATCCGCCGCTGCCTGCGCTCGTCCGGCTCGAGCTTGCGGGCCTCCCTCGCCACGTCGCCAAAGAAGGTGCCGCGCTGCTCGCCGACGAGGGCCTCGATGCAGAGGAGGCGCGGGATGATCCCGAGATCGCCTCCCGTGGCCATCAGCAGCCCCAGGGGTTTGCGGCAGACGATCCGCGCGCCACCCGCCTCCACCTCGAGCGGCTTCTCCCCGAGGCTCTCGGGAAAGCCCCTGCGCGCGAGCTCGGCCCACAGGAGACGCACGTCATCGAGATCGGCCATGGCGGCACCCGGCGAGGTGGAGACGTCGCACCTTACCCTACGTCCGGTCCGCGGCAAGCGCGTCGGTACGATCGGTACGGATTTCCCGCCGGAGCCGCCCGGTCGCGGAAAGCGGACGCGCGAAAGGTACGGACAGTACGTTGAGATCGCCGCGCCGCCGGCCGGGACGCGAAGGTACCCGCCGAACCGACGAATCTTAACGGATTACCGACGATATCGGACGACGCGGCCCCGCGGTCCGCCGATGATGCGGCCATCGAAGACCAAGGAGGTCGAGATGGCGAAAAGGGTAGACGATACGACTGCTCACATCTGGGGGCATTCCCCCGAGGATCTGAGGAACGCGTCCTTCGGCGAGCGCTCGAAGGCGAGACTGTTCACCGGCACGCTCCTCCTGGGAGGGGCCTTCCACGCAACCGTCACGGCCTTCTGCTTGCAGGGGCTCGGCCTGTCGCTCGCTGCGTCGGTCGCCACCGGTACCCTGAGCAGCCTGCTCTGGATGAGCACCGACCTGACGATCGTCCGCGTGGAGCGGGAGCACAGGGCGGCCAAGGAGCACTGGGAGGTCGCGGGCGGCGCGCCTCCGACACCGCCGGGACCGGCGAGATACGTCAGGTACGCGGCGGCCTTCGTCTACATGGCGGGCATCGGGGTCGGCGGCACCATCCAGTTCATGGACGGCAGCATCGACCAGCGCCGCGCCGAGATGCAGGAGGCCATCGACGAGCCGTACAGGACCGCTGCGGAGCGCGAGTTCGGCAAGATACGCGCGTCCGCCGAGGCGGCCGAGACCTCCGCCGTCGCGGAACTCGGGTCCTTCGACGCCGGGGAGGCGGAAGCCGCCTCGGCCCATGGGTCCGCCATGGAGGCGCACCTGGGCGAGGCCCGGCGCCTGACCGCGGCGAGGTCCGCCCTTGAGCAGCAATGGGACGCCGTCAGCGCGGACGTGGCGAGGCATCGGGCGCTGGCGGCCTGCGAGGTGGAGGGCGTCTCCGCCAACCCGCTCTGCGAGGGCGCCACGGGGGCCGCCGGTCCCGGCGGCAACTTCAGGCTCGCGACGCTGGCGGCCGAGGCGGGCGAGGCCCGCCTCCGGGAGATCGACGGGCGGATCGCGGAGACGAAGGCGGCTCTGACCTCCCTCGCCCCTCCGGTGGCGCCGGAACCGGATCACGCTCGGCGGGACCGGCTCGTCGCGGACGTGAGGGCGGCCGCCGCCGCCAAGGCGGAGACGATCGAGGGCGGGAACGCCTTCGTTGAGGCCGCCGTCGCCGGAAACCCCGGCCGGCGCGTCCTCACCGACAACCTGTTCACGAGGATCTCGATCCTCGGCGACCTCTTCGCCGAGTCCTGGGCCTTCAAGCTGTACGCGTTCCTCCTGGAGGCCGGCATCGTCGCCGTGGAGCTCACCGTCCTCATGGTGGGCGGGATCGGCAGGCCGGGTCTGCTGGACCTCGCGGCCGAGCACCGGCGGCGGGCCGGGCTGCTGCGGCTGGCCAAGGATTCACTCGGCCTCGCCGCCGACATCGCGGCCGAGCGCAACAACGTCGTCTTCATGGACAAGTTCCGCCGCGAGACCGAGGCGGACGGCTTCACGATCTTCGGGCGCGGCGACGGGGATGGTCCCCCTGCCGCAGAGTGAGAAGGAGAAGGCAGATGAACAACGACCGACTCGGCGGCGGCGGGCGTGGGACGCTCGTCACCGTCCGCGGGCAGGGAAGCCATGACCTCGCCCGTGCCCCCGTCGCCAGGCGCGACTCGGGCCTCGGCTACTTCGAGAACAGGCGGAACAACCGCCAGCGGGCGCTGGACCACGCCGAGATCGTGCGCGAGGTCGACCGCCGCAAGTGGGAGCAGGCCGCGGACGTGGAGCTCCTGGACGGCGAGGCCCGGGCGGAGGAAGCCAAGCTCCTCATCGTGGGGCGCGTCTTCGAGGCGACAGGCGAGGCGTCCGAGCAGATCCGCGCGCTCGGTGGCGACACCAAGCGGAGGATCGTCGAGGCGACGGGCGACTCCGTCGTCGCGCTGGGCGAGGCGGGAACCAGGATCGACGCCAAGATCTCGTCGTCGGACATGCATCCCGCCGTGAAGGGCTTCGCCCAGAACGCCATGGCCGGGATGATGGCCGCGGCTGCCGAGGGGATCGTCGCCAGCGGGTACGAGGCGATCAGGAACGTCGACCGCAAGGTCGACAGCATCAACTCCTCGCGCTTCGCGCCGAAGGACTGAGACGTGCGGGGCGGACGATGTGCCGCCCCGCATTCCCGCTGCCGGAAACGGCCCGGCAGTCCCACCGGAACGAAGGATCCGAACCATGACCGGACCAGCGGATACCCTGCCAAGCCCTCCCACCGCACCACACATCGCGGGCGCTCTCTCCCGCCGCGTAGCGGTCATGGCGCGCGCGATCGCCCAGATGCTCCGCGTTGCGGGCGCCATGCTCCTGTTCTGGGCCGGAGGTCCGGCCGCGGCGGGTCCGTCGGTGACGGTGACGGCGAACGGCCGCCACCCGTCGCAGCTCCAGTGGGACGGCGTGCGCGTCTACTGGCTGCCCTTCGACGTCAGCACGATCTCGGCCGCCGACCTCGTGGCCTGCGCCGTGCAGGACCGGGTGGCGTGCTCCGGAGTGCCCTGCCCCGACGCCGATCGATGCGAGTTCGAGCTCCCGTCCGTGGACGCGTCGCGGCCGTTCGCCCTCATCGTTTATGACTGGGACGGGCTGCTCGAGGACGAGGTCTCGGCCGCCGCCCGCGGCCTCTCGGTCGGTTCCGACGCAGTGGCCTCTCTCAAGGGCCTCGTCGCCGACCCGGCCTGGGGCGCGCGCGCCGACGGCGCCGCCGACGCGGCCTCGGGCCTTCTCGCGGCGGCCTCGGACGCGCTCGGCGAGGCGAACGGGCGGCGCCTCGAGTTCATGGACGCGGCCATCCTCGTCCCCTCGCCCGACATGGCGGACCAGCCCGCCCTCGCCGCGCTCGTCCGCGAGCACGTGGGGGCCGCCGCCCGCCTCGACGGCTCGGTCCTCGGCGTGCGCCGCCTCCGGGGCCCGATCGCAACCCTCACCTACGCCGACTGCGTGTGGCCGAGCCCGGCCTGCGCCCTCGCCTACGCCGACATCGAGTTCAAGGAGAAGGAGAAGGACCATGAAGCGGACTAGACGCGAATTCCTCGTCGGCGCGGCCATCCTCGGAGCGGCGGCCCTGTTCGGGTTCGGCGGGGACGCCCGGGCGGCGCCCCGGGGCGGGAGTGGCCCCAAGGTCATCACTCCCCCGACCGTGAGGACGGCGAGGAGCTCGGCGGTGCGGGCCTCGGCCGCCGCGGGGGGACACCTCCACAAGCACGTCGGCGCCTCGCCCGCGTACCTCGCCTCCCGCACGCAGTCGATGGACATGAGGTTCTCCTTCGAGGCCGCGGCGAGGCGGGGGCGGAAGGGACGGAAGGCGGCCGAGGCGCTCTCCCAGTTCAGGGCGCGGCCCTCCCGGATCAGCTCGTTCCGCAACGGCCCGACAATGGACCGGATCTACGAGCAGGCGATGCGCCGCGAGAGGGCGCAGGTCGCGGCCTGGGCACGGACCGCGAAGCCGGGCGACAGCTATAGGCTCGGGTTCTCGTCCGCAAAGCCCGTCGGCACGGTCTACACGACGATGCCGGGATCCGGCACGGGCCGCCACGCGCCTGCTTCGCGGGGCGAGTTCATCCTCCGCAAGGGCGGCTCCGCGGGTGTCTACCCGCACACGGCCAAGCTCTTCGTCGGACGCGAGGCCCCGACGCGCCGGGCGGGCGCCGCGACCGACCGCAAGGCGGCAAGGTGAGGGAGAGGCGAGATGGAAATCGGACGCGAACTGCTCGAGCGCCTTTCCGGCGAGGTGTTCCACGAGACGGCGGACCTCGACGGCGACCTCGGTCCCACGCTCGACGCCTTCCTCGACACCCTCGACCCGACGGAGCGACGCGCCCTGCGAGACGAGCTCGTTTCGCTGGCGGGGGCGGGCGAGGAGGAGCGGCGGGAGCGCCTCGACGAGATCGGCTTCGCCTGGGAGTTCGACGACGGGGCGGGCTTCCTCTCGACCCTCGCGCAGGTCCTCGACGACGAGTGAGGCCAAGGGGGCGGGTTCCGACCCGTCTCCACGACCGCCCCTCAGCGGATCGCCGCAGGCCAGCGGCGGTCCGGCCAACGGCAGCTTTCCGCACGAACGGGCACGACGAAGGGAGAACGCATGATGCCGCCCCTCAAGCCGCCGCTCCGCGGGATCGGCGAACCGCCCCCCTGGCCCGCGCCGCCACTCTATCCCGGCGACTGGCTCGACCTGCCCGACGATGTGGTGGCGCGGACGGGGAGCCTCCTGGAGCGCTTCGCGGACGCGCGGGCCTTCCCGAACCTGACGGGACGCTTCCTGCGCATGCGGGCCCTGCGCCTGCCCTTCTATCCCGGCTGGACGCTCCTGGAGATCCTGGGCCGGCCGCTCGGCAAGCGCCTCGGCGTGGCCCGCGTCCTCCTTGGAAGCGAGAGGCCCCTGCTCCTCAACGGATCGGCGGGCATCCTCCACATGGTCAACTCCAAACATCTCGAGGGCCTCGACGACCCGGCGACGGTCCGGCACTACCTGCGCTTCTTCTGTAGCTGCGTCCACGGCGAGGAAGGGGGCGGCACCCGCTTCCAGGTCGTCGAGGGCATGGACGAGATCCCGCCGGAGATGGTGCGTCCCGGCAAGGTCGAGACCGTGTCCGCTGCGGTCCGCCCGATCGAGGAGGTCGACGGCCCGTCCGCCCTCCTCGCGACGCTCGTCTACGGAGGGAGCCTCTTCCGCTCGCTCATGAGGATCGACTCCTCGGGAATGGTGGTGATGGAGGACGACGAGCCGATCGCGGAGGACGTGTTCCGCCTGCGCGAGTGCTTCGACGGACCCTGGCAGATGCACCCCCACGAGATCGTGCCCCACCAACCCAAACCGGAGACGGAGTGATCGCCATGGCAGACGGAACGAACGGGCCGGGGACGCGCCGGGGCGTGATCGTGGGGCGAGAGGCCGCCGGGAGGCCGTCCATCGGCTTCGCGACCCGGCCGCGGCCGGAGGGTCCCGGCACGGCGGTCGGGGCGCCGCTCGACGGGCACGCCATCGCGATCGCCCCGACGGGCGCCGGCAAGCTGCTCTCCCTCGTCGTCCCCTGGACGCTCGGCTGGCCCGACGAGGGATCGGTCCTCGTGGTCGACCCGAAGGGCGAGGCGGCGGCGGTGACGGCGCGCGCCCGGGCACGGCGCGGCTCCGCCGTCCACGTCGTCGACCCGTTCCGCGTCAGCGGCCTGCGCCCATCGCCGTGCAACCCACTCCGGTTCATCGATCCCGACAGCGAGGACCTCCTCGACGACGCGAGAGCCGTGGCGGAGATGATGCTTCCTGAGCGTCACGACGTGCGGGACGCGTTCTGGCGCAGCCGGGCGCTTTGGTTCGTGACGACGGCGATCGTCCACGTCATGAGGGAGCGCAAGCCGCCGGAGCGGACCCTCGTGTCGGTTCGGGACGTCGTGTTCGGGTGGGCGCGGTCCATGAGGCGCGGCGAGCAGTTGCCGGGGGCGGCGGCGACGGCCCTGAAGCTTGAGGGCGACGATCCCGAGGTGAGGCGCGCCGCGGAGACGATGGAGCTCGGGTCGCCGGAGACGGTCGGCGGGATCCTCCACTACGCGCTCGAGGCGGTCGGCTTCATCCGCGGGGAGCCCGTGGAGCGCAGCCTCGAGTGCGGGGGCGTGGACTTCGAGTCCTTCGCGAGGGGCGATCCGACGACCTGCTTCCTCGTCCTGCCGCCCCACCTCCTGAAAACCCACGCGCCGCTGCTGCGCCTGTGGTCGTGGGCGTTCCTTTCGTCGGTCCAGCGGCGGACCCGCCCGCCCGCGGGCAGGACGCTGTTCGTCGTCGACGAGGCCGCCCAGCTCGGTCACTACGGCCCCCTCCTCACGGCGGTCACGTTGCTTCGCGGCTACGGCCTGTCCACCCTCTCGCTCTGGCAGGACGGGGCGCAGCTCCGCTCCGCCTATCCCGACGATTGGAGGACGATGGTCAACAACTGCCGGACGCTCGCCTGCTTCGGGGCGCGGACCGATGCGGGCTGGCGCGACGCGCTCGACACGCTGGGGATGGCGGGGTGCACCCGGTCGGAGGCGGAGGGACGGATCCTCGTGCTCTCGGACGGGCGGGAGCGGCTGCTCGACCGCATCGACTACCGGACGGATCCGCTCTTCGAGGGCGAGTTCGACCCGAACCCGTTCCACGAGGCCGACGCGGGACCGATCGTCAGGCCGCGGACGAAGCGGCGCAAGCCGCGACGCCCGGCGGCCCGCCCCGGAGGCACGAGGAGACGCGTCGACCCCGACCTCGCCCGCGAGTACGATGCCGTCAAGGCGCAGGTGATGGCGCTCTGGGAGCCGGAAGCCGTGTTCTGAATGTTGACCGCAGTCGCGCTGCACAACCGATCAGAATGCAAAGCTGTCGGGGATCTGAATGACGAACTCGAGGCACGATGTTGATCGACAGAGCCTATTGACACGCTTGCAGCCAACTCGCTCCACAGGTCATCGCGCTGATCGACGTCGAAACTGCGGCCCCATGCCAATCGCACAGCCAAAGGAAACATGACGGTTGCACCAAACGACTTTCGCCGGGACAAACCCAAGATATGGGTCGGGATGAACACGTTGAATCAAAGCCGCCCCTCCGCGAGGAATGAGCAGCTGTCACAAGCTTTGATCGACCCCGATAAGATCGCCTTCCTTGCGCTGGCTTCGATCGAAGGTGTAGGCGCGGAAAGCCTCGCCTCCATTGCAGGCAGCGGGCAGACGTTTGAGTCGGTCTTGTCTGTCGAAATCCAGCATGAAGCGATCGAGCTTTTGCGGCGGCACGGCGCTCGGATCGACAGCGCCTCTTGGGCTGATTGGCGGAGCGTACGGGCTCGAGCCATTGCAAGAGCTCGCCACTGGGCTGATGGTTTTGCCCGAGACGGCACACACGTCGTGTTCCGGCATGAAGATGCGTTTCCGAAACGCCTGCTGGATCTGTCCAGTCCTCCGTACTGGCTGTTCGTCAGGGGTAGCCTATCGGCTCTGTCGGTACCGTCGATTTCCGTCGTCGGCACGCGAAACCCGAGCGAGGACGGCCGATGGCTGACGAAGTACGTTGGTGCAAGCCTGTCGATCTGGAACGCGGCAACCGTGAGCGGCTTGGCGGTCGGCGTTGACCAACTCGCCCACGAAGCTTCCATCCGCGCTGGCGTTCCGACTGTTGCCGTCCTCGGATCAGGAATTCTCTCGGACCATGCCCCGGGCGCAGGAGATCTACGCGGACGCATCATCGAAGGCGGGGGCGCGATCGCGACGGAGTACCTGCCTGATGAAGGCCACAGTGCGAAGAACCTCGTTCGCCGAAACCGACTTCAGGCGGCGCTCGGAAGGGTTCTCATACCAACCGAGTGGAATTCAAGGAGTGGAACCGCCCATACGGTAAGGTTCGCCACCCAGCTCCGAAGGCCGATAGCGCTCCTTCGACTGCCGGACTGGGATGAAGGCCGCGTAACGCCGACGATGGGTTGCGGCCTGGAGACCGGACGCATGTTTACGATCCCCGGAGAGGATGAGGCATTCCGCAGCTTCGTTCGAGACGCACTTGCCGGGCCTTTGGGATCGGCTTGAAGCTTCGACGCCGATCAGCGCGGTATCCTGTCAGCCGGGTTGACCCGAGGCGGCTTGGCCCCGCTCGACGATCAATCGTCAGAGCGAGCCGTGCATCTGCGTTGCACCGCCGATTCCCTGAAACGAAGAGCTTCGCCGCCGAGCGTCATGGAATCCAGCCTGCCTTGGACGGCCTGCCCTGTCATTTCACTTCGTAGACCCTCACGACATCGCTCTCGACGTCTTCGCGATCGAATATGAACGCATCAGGATCGGTGATGTAGCCGAGCTCCGCTTCGCTCGCGTCCTCAGCCTCCACTTCCCAGATCTCCCGGACGATCACGCGCAGCTCGACTCGGTACTTCTTCATTGCCCTCGGCATGGAAGCGGCCTCCTGACATCGACAAGTGGGAACTCGCACTCGATCCGATGCGCCCGGCATCTCGCCGTCCATGCATCGGGATGGTCAGCTTTCTTGGATGGCCCCTGTTGCACCCCGGCATCGGCACGCTCGACAGGTCACCATGCCGATCGGCAACTTGCGCATCCTGGCGGCGGCGCACGGGCTTGACCCCATCCTGTTCCCGAGGAGATCGTTCCGGAAGCGCGATTCAAGCCAGCCTGCGTTCACGCGCCATGCGGGCTCCCAAGCGACCTCCTGGTGATGCCGCACGTGGACAAGGCGGCTCGCAACCGTCGCCGCGCGAGCGCACCGCAGCGGTGAGATCCTCGAGGCCGCAAGCTGCGGAAATGCCCCGCTAGGCCTCCGTCGCCGCGGATGGACTTCCCATGGCGACAGGTTTCGAACTGCCGGATACCCCGACGAGGATCGTCCCGTCGCCGGCATCGAGAAAGATGGCTCCCGCCATCTCGAGCGCGGTCCTGATGCGGGCGACGCTCGACGCCCGCGGGACGTGGCCGCTTCCCTCGAACTCGTTGAGCAGGTTCCTGCCGCACTCGGCCAGGCGGCACAGCTCCGTCTGCGAGAGCCCGAGCATCGCGCGGGCGCCGCGGCAGGCGATCCCGTCGATGCGTCCGGCGGGGCGCAGCATTCCCGGAAAGGGCGAGGAGCGCTCGCGAACGTCGGCATCCACGCGGGACGACCCGGCCCCGAACGTGGACAGGATGCCGTCTTTCGTCAAAGGCCCGCATCCGGTGTCCACCGGGCGTGGCGCCGGGCGCCGACGCTTCCGGCGAACGTCGACCAGTTGTGCCTCGTAGGATTCATCGCTCCAAGCGTTCCGTCGGCTTGCGGCGCCACTGCCCGTGTCCGCCGGACCTTCACGAGTCCGCCCCAGCCCCGTAGGCCGCGGCAGGGCCATAGTGCCCCAAGCACGGCGCGGCGTCGACCCGGCACGGTCGCAAGGCGGGCCGCGACGCCCGGCCGCTGGTCGAATCCTTCGTCCAATCCTTTCCCGCTGACCGCGCGGCCCGCGGCGGCGGTCCTTCCGCCCTCCCGTCCACCTGGCCCGAACGGAGCGTGGGTTGACCCCGCCTCCCCGTACGGCAACGCGAGCGCCCGAAGGGGCGGTCGTCCCGCGTCGGCGGAGCCGACGCGCACCGGGAATGCCGACGATCGAGGCGATGCCGGCTTCCTAAGCCATTCCGGTGCGCAGGGAGGGTGCGGTCGCGCTGTCGGGATCGCCGGGGCTCTCCTCGACCCCGCCGTATCCGCCGATCGGGAGGTCGGGGTCGATGTCCGCGTCGGCGTCGAACCGAAGCAGCCAGCAGCCGCTGCCGCCCGCCGCCGTCGCGGCGGCGAGGAACGGCTCCGAGAAGCCGAAGCGGCGCAGCCGCGCCAGGGTCTCGTCCCGGACGTCCTCGGACGCCAGCGACGCGGTCGAGACGATCCACCCGTGTTCGTACGGGATGACCGTCACGGGATGGTCGGCCCCGTCCAGGATCGCCGCATCCCCGTCGGTGAGGTGGCCGGTCGAGATGTCCTTGAAGCTCAGAATGGTCATGCGCGCTCCCCCGTCTGCCACCTCAGGGTCGCCCAGGGGAATGTGGCCCGCAAGCGGCGCCGCACGGAAGCGAACGGGCCACGGGACTTCGACTCCGCCAATCGAAGGCCATCCCGCATTGACCGTTGGCGCACCGCCTCCGCTTCGGTGCAAGCGGCCTTCGATCTCACCGCCCCCCCACGCGACCGCGCGCGGCAACGCGCGCCGTCCGCGCCCGATCCGGGATGCGGCAATGGCCGGACCCGCAGCCCCGCCGCACAAGCCGCAGGACCCGGCCGGAGCGCCGAATGCGCGGAGATCGACCACGCATCGTGAACAGCCCTTTCTCTCCGAAGCCGACCGCGGATCGGCCCGGGGTCAGCCGAACAGGGCTCTTGCGACCTCGGCCGTGACGACCGGCTTCTGGAGGAGCGGAACGCTCTGGTAGTCGGTTGGAACCGTCCACCGGTCGTAGCCCGTCGCGAAGACGCAGGGCACGCCCCGCCTGCGCAGGACGTCGACCAGAGGAAAGACCCTCTCTCCCAGAAGGTTGATGTCGAGCACGGCGCCATCGATGGCCTGCCCGTTGAGGACGACATCGAAGGCAAGCGTCAACGAGGACACGGGCCCCACCACCTCGGCGCCGAAGTCCTCGAAGTCGCGGACCGTCTCCTCGGCCACGAAGAAGTCGTCCTCGACAACCAGGACGCGCTTGTTCCTCAAGCTGGGCGGCTGGGGCCGGAAGGCGTTCCGGGGCTCCTGGTCCATGCTGTCATGGGTCATGATCGGTCCATCCGCCGCAGGTTGTCCGCGCTCAAACAGGCACGGTGGGCAAGTCATGGCAATCATTTGATGATGGCTGGACAGATGATGGCCCGCAAAGCTTCGCCGGCTGATACAAGCCGACCTAACATGTTGTCGCTCATGCATTTCCTCCGGAACGCGCAACTCGCGTCCGCCATTGCTCCGACGCGCGGGTGACCTCCCGACCCACGCTCATCGGTAGACCGAAATGCATGATGGTTGGTCCAGCCCGCCGTCGCGTCTCTCCCGCGACGGCGGGTCCTTGCCGCAATGCGGCGTCCGGCGAAGCGAAGCGCGCCGCAGCCTGCCATCGCCGCCGACCCCGGAACCATCGGCGTCAACGACAAGACGAAGCCGGCCTGCTACTTCATCCGAATGGATCGGCGCTCCATCCTGCAACGCCTTGCACAGGCCCACCAACACATCGCCTTGGCCGACCGCCTCGTCATGCGGCAACGCGATCTCGTGGAGAGATTGGAGCGTGCAGGTCACGACGCTGCCGAGGCACTTAGAATGCTCGCGAACCTCGAGGACCTTCAGCGCCTTCACCTCGCAGACCGCATCCGCCTCGAGCGGGAACTCGCCAACCTCGATGAAGGGCGACATCCACGCACATAGATGCGTTCAGGCGGTTCCGTCCGGCATCTTCCCGATGGTTGGCGGCGAGGCGGCGGCCCGCCTCCAGGAGGACGGCCTCGATGAGCCGGGACAGGATGTCCTCGTCGAGCTCCCGCGCGAGGTCGAGGGCGGCGATGAGGTGGTTGACCATGTCGATGCGCGCGTGGCCCTGTGGCTTCGCGGGTCGTGCCTCGAAGAGAGCGTCGGCATAGTACCGCGTTACCTCTCCCTGGCCATGGAAGGCGCGGCCGAGCCCAGACACGGGCTGCGGTTCCGGATGGCCGTCGACGATCCTGTAGGTGGGGGCGAAGGTCGTTCCGTTCTCGTACGCCTCCCGCAGGCTGGCCGCGAAAGGCTCCGGATCCTCTGGGTGGATCTTGGCGGCGAAGCGCGAAAGCGCTGTCCTGGCGTGCCCCTCCTCGGGTGCCACGCCGAAGGCCGCGCAGACCCTCTCGTCGGCATGCACGACCTGCGAAGTCGGGTCGAGGCGCCAGAAGCCGAGCAGGTTGTGCCCCGATCCCCCGCCGACCTTTCGCGCCGGCGCCATCGACCGCCCTCCACCAACGTTCGTTGACCCACGCGCCGCGTCCGCGAGCGCTGCCCGGCGACAGATGATCTTGCCGGAAGGGCCGCGGGTCCAATGCCGCCCGGGTGTTCGCCGGAGCCGCCGACCCATGTTGCCCGCGGCGCGATGAATGGTTCCGGCAACGTGGTGGGCACCGGGAGCAAGGTGCCGCATCCGCCCGAGCCCGCACCCCGGACTTGCTCCGATTGAACGGCTGGGTTCGGCCTGCCCGCTCCTGTCAGCCGTCTCCGAACAGGGAGCGCGCCAACCACGCGGCTTCTTGGGGCTTCTGGTGGTAGGGCACGTGACGGAAGGCGGCAGGGATGAGCTGTTCCTCATAGCTGGTGGAGAAGACGAAGGGCACGCCCAGCCGTTGCAGTTCCTCCGCCGACGGAAAGACCGCCCCGTCCGGCAGGTTGATGTCGAGCGTCGCCCCATCTACGGCATCGTCGGCGGCGAGGAGGGCGAGCGCCTGCGCCATGGACGGGACGGGTCCCAGGACCACCGCGCCCAGGTCCTGAAACTCACAGGCCATGTCGAAGGCGATGAAGTAGTCGTCCTCGACGATCAGGATGCGCTTTCCCGATAGGTTCATGGGCCTGGGCTGACGCGACGGATGCTGAGCGGCCATGCGGCTCCCCTTCATGAAGGCTCCGAATGGACCACGATTAACGGCATCGAGCCAGGTGGGGCAAAGACTTACATGGTGAGTGCCTGACATACGTCCGGCAAAGGGTCAGCCACATGAGGCTCGGCGCCTCCTTCCACGAAGCGGCCGCGGAGCAGTTCGCAGACGGAAGGATCGGCCGGCGAGCTGCCGGCATGGCTGGGTAGGCTCCTGGCTGCCTGAGCTGAACACCTGGCTCTGAGTTGCGACCCGTCGGGGGGTGGGGGCGCGGCAACATCGCCGTGGGCAGAGGCCCGACGCCGATGAGGGTCGCGATAGGTGCGTTCGTTGCCGCGTCGTCGGTCGTGGCTGAAGTGTCGAGGGCTGCTTGGCAGGGGCGCTTTCCGTGGTTTGCACGAGGCGCGTCTTTAGCCCGGACTGCCGACGACAGGAGCCCGCCGGCAGCAGCCCGGTGGGTCGGGTTGTCGAACCGGAGGGTTGGCACGGCTTGATGGGCCCCGACGACAAGCCGGGGCGTGCCGCTCGTGCACCCGATGGCTGTCCCGCTCCGGAACGCCTGGCTCAGCCGTCCTTGCTCGGGCCTGTTGCCTACGCAGCTCATTGCCGCGGCGCAGGGCGGTTCTCCGATCGAGGACGTTAGCGGAAAGGGCGAAAGGGAGCCCGATGCCTAACTGGGCAGGGCGTCTCCCTTGTCATCTCTTCGGGAGCAAGCCCTTGGCTATGCTCGTCTTGACCGTGCGGAGCCGATCGGCCACCTCGCCCGCGATCCGCGCCTCCACCCTGTCGACTGCCTTGGCGTGGAAGCGCCTCAGAACGGCGCCGATCGGCTTCGTGGTGAAATGGAGGTGATTGTTGATCTCCAGGTATGCCACATGGTCGGCATACTGGATCAGGTAGAGGAGCTCGTTGCTATCCCTGCTGCCCAGGTGGAGGTGCATGATCCCGTCCTCCTCCAGAAGCTCGTCATGCGTGACGCCGATACCCTTTCGGTAAGCCCATCGGGGAAGTTCGTGCCCGCTTTCGATGCAATCCTGGATCACGTCGAAGAACGGCAGCAGGTCAGGACGCTGGGCCATGCCGATCGTGTCGCGCCAACTGTCAGCGATATAGACGAGCTTCGGTCTCCGCTGGATGCGCGGCAGCTTCAAACGCATGAGGAAGGTCGGGGATCAGCGGCCGAAGAGACGCTTGTGCAGTTCGGTGCGGTCCATCCCGGTCGCCAGCCACGCCTTGCCCTCGTCGACCTCGTCGGCCACGCGAACCAACCTCTTCCTCGTGGTCTCCGTGTCCGCTGCCGCACGGGGCATGGCGACGGAAGACCTCTTGCCACCTACCGACGTAGCTCCATCGCCGACGCTCACACGACGTTGAGCCGGCGCAGGAATTCCTCGCTCCAATGTCAGGGTAGGCATCATCAATCTCCAGGACAGGCTCATGTCTAGCCCGCGACCGTTTCCAAATCAACAACTCCTGGACCCTGCCGCGGTTGCCGGCGTGGACGTGCCCAGTCGAGGTAAGATGCGGACCCGACCCCATCTGAAGAACGGGTGGGGCCGCCGAAGCGACGTTGTCGCACGAGCGAACTGCGACGCGGTCCTGAAACCCACCATGGGCATCGCTTGATCCGACATGGATGATCGTACGATAAGTCCGAGCCGGCGGCATGGTCGAACGTGCCAACAGGCATGACCTGCTCACCGCATCAAATGGATGCCTCCCGCAAGGGTCGCAAGAACCGCATGTCGTCAGACAGTCTTGCCTCGACCTGAAGGAACTGCGCGGTGAGGTGCGAAGCGGGCAGCAACTGCCGGCAAGTTCGATAGGCTTGAGGATGCACAAGCCGAGGCTTGGAACTCCGTCTTTCCTTCCCCGACCATCGCGCCACCGCCCCGTTCTTCGGACGCCGCGACTTCGCGGCGATGTCCAGCCTTGCCTGGATGGCGGATTGGGTGGCCGCCCAAAGCAAGCGCGCGCTCAGACCCTGCACAAGGTGACGGCAGCATTCGGCACCGCGCGTGTGAGCCCCTCCCCACGCTCTCGGCTCTCCTCAAGCCGAGAGCGGCATCAGCCTGGCTTTGTTGGCCTCGATCACGTCGCGCGTCATCATCCGCAAGACCACCATGCGGGCAAGCTTCTGGAGCGTCGTGCGCTCGTGCTCGGACAGGTCAGGGCGCGGCACCCTGTCGATGATGCACAGCGTCCCGACCGGCTGACCGCCGATGCCGATCAGGGGCGCACCTGCATAGAAGCGGATGTGCGGCGCGCCCGTGACAAGTGGGTTTGTCGCAAAGCGCGGGTCCCGCCTCGCATCGGAAACAACGAGAACCTCGTCCCTGCGGGTGATCGCGTGGGCGCAGAAGGACACGTCCCGGCTTGTCTCGCAGACATCGAGGCCGACGCGTGCCTTGAAGATCTGCTTGTCGCGGCCGACAAGCGAGACCAGCGCGATCGGAGCCTCGAAGAGGTGGGCAGCGAGGTCCACGATGATGTCGAAGGCACGATCGGGCGGCGTGTTGATGACGGCCATGGCTGCCAGGGCGGAGAGGCGGGCTTCCTCGTCGTGAGGAACAGGATAGGAAGGGCAGTTGCTCATCGGTCTCGCATCCGTTCAGTCCGGCTGATGACGTGCCAGAAGCTCAACGGTTGCCGCTCGCACCGGCTTTCCTCGTGGCATCGGCTAACGGATGGTGTTCAGCGCCCGGACGATGTGAAGTGCCTTCGCCAAGGTTGAGCGCCCCTTCCACGATCCAGCTACGGATGGTGATCGGTCGCAGCACAAGATTATTCCCGACGATCCGCTGGCTCTGACGTGATCAAGCAGCCCCATGCATGCTTGACGAGCCAGAAGCATCTTCCACGAGGCGCACGCCAGAGTGCTGGCAGGGGGTTCGTGATCGGTGGGAGGAACTCACGGCCTACGGATGAGGTGCATGATGAATAGGATCCTACCAGGCAGCGAACTGAACTTCCTGTTGGGCGACGCGGCGCGGCTGTGGCGGCAAGCCGTCGAGCGCGCCCTCTCCGACGCCGACCTGGGCCTCACGGGCAGCGAAGTTCGCACCCTGACCTACGTGGCGCGCTTCGAAGGCACTCGGCAGCGCGACCTTGCAGGCCTCATGGGGATCGAGCCGATGACCTTGTCCGCCATGCTGGAGGTGCTGGAGAAGCGAGGCCTCGTCGATCGCCGGATTGATCCCCGGGATCGTCGCGCCCGCTGCATCCACCTGACGGCCGAGGCTACAGCCGTGTTCGAGCGCATCGCCCCGGCGTCCCGCCTTGTGCAGGACCATGCCTTGGACGGATTTTCCATGGAGCAGCGGCGAGCGTTCGAGAGCGCGTTGAGGGTCGTCCGCGGCAATCTCATGCGTCACGTCTGCTCGGCTGGCAGGATCGGTTCGGCGGCCGGAAATCGCCCTGAGGCTGCTTGAGGAACCGAGATCGTCGGCACGAAGCGGCTGTCCACGATGACGCCGCAACGTTCCCTATCGTGAGGCCGCTCACCACACCGACCTGAAATGACGCGCGGTGCTTGAGGGTCGTGGCGCCATGGCATGTTGGGCAGCCGGATCAACCACACCGGGATAGGTTCCCTCCTCGCCGCCCGTCCGCCGTTGTACCGAGGGGTGGCCCTACCGGCCGCACCTATCCCCAATCCGTCATCGATCAAGCACGCGGATCGGCGTCAATTGTCAGCGCCGATGCTCGCCTCGGGTCATGCCTACCGCCCCGAGCCCGTTGAGGAGGCTCCCGCGCCAACCGGCCGGGCTCGATTCGATCCGGGAGATCCCGGCCATCAACCGTTTGCCCGGCAAGGGGCGCCCACACGGTGCTCGGTGTCGGCCGCAACGCCGGATGTGATGTCGGACTGACAACCCCGCTGAACGACATGTCGCGAATCGTACTTGACTCAAGCGACGACAAAATGTTTGCTTTCGTCAATGGCATTCACCTGAAGCCCACAGGAACTGCGCCGGGCGGCAACGCACCTCCCGGCGAACGATGACCGATTGTGCCTCGTAGGATTCATCGCTCCATGCGTCCCGTCTTCCCGCGGCGCTCCGGCCGGCCGCTGTCCCGATCCAGGATCCATACCCCCGGCGTTCCAGCACGCGCCGTCCCGACGATATCCCGGGACTGACCCGGCCTCGCCCGGGTGCGCCGTCGGCACTCGGCCGTCGGTCCCTGCCGCCCGCCGGATTCCATCCTCCCTTTCCCCTCCACCCTCCCGGAACGCGCGGCCTCCCGCCGCCGTCGCCCGCGCTTGCCCTCCGACACCGCCAGACAGGAGCATGCGATGCCCAGACACCCCGCAGACCCGCGACCAGTCCTCCCACCAAAGCGCACCGACAGGAGGCGGCCGTGCCGCGGCGGCCGCGACGCCGCACGCAGGCCCGTCGGTCCGCTTCGCTCGTCCGTTCGGCTCGCGGACCTCGAGGCGACGCTCGCCGCGCGGCTCCTCGCCCTCATGAAACGGGAGGCCGGAGTGACCGGCGTCAACGAATATCCGGAGGCGTTCGAGTGGGTCGACGGGCGGGACGGGCGAGACCACCTGCACCTGCCGCTCGCCCTCGTGTCGCGCGTGAACGGCGACCTGGCCTTCGTGGACGCGATGCCGCGCATCCTCCTTCGCCGGGATCCCGAGCTCGGGGGCACGCGGCGCAGGATCGAGCTCGAGTGCATGGCCCGCGGCGCGTCGTACGAGATCTGGACCGAGGACGAGATCCTCGAGGACCGATCCGCCGTGCAGGTCCTGCGGGTTGCGGGCACGGCGGAACGGGCGTCGCACGCAAGCGCCCTCCGGTCGCTCCAGGCGCCGATGGCCGGCGACGTGCCGATCCTGACGGCGATGGCGGGGCGGCTTCTCGTCGACGACCTGCGGGCGGTCGGCGCGGGCTGGGTGGGGCGCTCGAGGCTGACCGGCATCCCCATGGCGCTCCTCTGCGACATGGAGGTCGATCCCGAAACGCGCATGTTCGTCTGGCGGCCGCGTTCGCCGGCCGGCGCCGGACAGCGGGCCGCCGGCAACCATCCGGGCGGGGAGGCTTCCGCCAGCGCCCGGGACGATGCCCCGTGAGCCGGCCGCCGCTATACCTGCTCGACACCAACGTCGTCTCCGAGTTGGGCAAGCCCCGTCCCGACCCGCTGGTGCTCGCCTGGATCGAGTCCGCGCCGGCGGGCTCGCTCGCCATCTCCTGGAATACCGTCTTCGAGCTCCAGTTCGGCGTCGAGATGGCCCGCCTCGCCAAGTCGCCCCGCGCGGAGGCTTACGAACGCGCCCTCGTCGACCTCCTCGCGGACACCCGGTTCCGGATCCTCTGCCCCACCCCCCAGGCGGCCCGCATGAGGGCCCGCATGCACGCGGCGCCCGACCTTTGGGCACTTGTCGCGGGACCGGCCTCCCCGAAGCGCTCGCCGCGAGGCGAGGACATCGCCATCGCCGCCACCGCCATCTCGGCCGGTGCCGTTGTCGCGACCCGCAACGTCCGCGACTTCGTGGCCATCGCGCGGCTCTTCGACCTGCCGGGCGTCCTCGATCCGGCGAGCGGCGAGTGGGCGGTCGGGCACGCGCCGGGCGGCTCCGACTCCCTGCCGGTCGCCGCCCGGACCGCTCGCCGGCGCTCGCGCCTCGGCAAGGGCGACCCTCGGGCGGCGGGCTGTTTCCGTCCGGGTGCCGGGCAGGCCTGGAGGCGGCCGGACGGGATACCGCGCTTTTCGGTCGGCGCCTGAAGGATCCGGCAACCATCCGGCTGGAATTTGGCACCCTTGAAACGTCCTCGAGCGGACGAAGGTCAGGGATCCGTAAAATTGCTTCCCCCAGGGCAACCGTGCCGCAAGATTTCGCCGGCACAAGCGCAATTCCTGGCAAGGTGCTGCCGCAATCGATCGGATCGATCGGTTTCGGAGGCTCCGGAGGGATCGGAAACGGTCGCCTCCCCGGGTCCGCGGTCGGCTCCGGCCACGCGGGAACATCGGGCGGAAGGCATGGTGCCCCGCCCCCTCGGACAGCCCGGCGGGCGTCCCAGGACAAGGGAGGCAGACCACATGACGCATCGTTCCGGCTCCGCCTCCCCGACGCTCCCCTCTCCCCTTCAGGACCGCCCGGTCCGCTTCCCCCTGTCGTCCATATCGGCCTGAGGCCGGGCTGACGCCCGCCTCCGGCACGACACGCCCCGCCTAGTGGTTCCGGATCTGCCGATCCGGAACCGTACGGATCCACGGCACGGACGCATGACGCAAGACGACGTTCACCCCCATGCACCTCGGTGCCGGCGGGCGATGTCGGGAAGCCTCCAACAGGGACAGGGGGAGACCATGATCGATTTCATCCAAGGCATCGACGTCGACGACGCGATCGAGCTGAACGGCGGCAGGCACGTCGTCCTGCGCCGCCTCGACGACGCGCTCGTTGTCCGCGGCGAGGACGGCGCGGAGCGGACGCTGAGCTTTGCCGCCCTCGAGCGCAACGAGGATGGCACTCCCGCGCAACTGGTCGTGTACCCGTTCCGCGACAGGGAAGCCGAAGAGGCCCTCTGGAAGGCCATCCTGGACACCTTCCGCGAACTCGAGTCCACGGGTTGCGCCAATCGTTCCGATGCCTCGATCGCAAGGACGATCCCCCGCTTGATGGACGCGCAGCTCCAGGCGGCTCGCCGGATGCGCGCCGAGGGCGGCAGGACCAGGAAGATCAGGTTCATCGCGATCTCCACCAACGAGCTGCTGAATCGCTTGGCCGCGCGCGAGCGCCGCCCGTTCCTCATCGCCATCCCCGGCGGGCGGGACGACAGCGCCTAACCGCACGGAAGCGGCTCCTGCCTTCAGCCCACCCAACCAGCGTTCGCCTTCGGCACGGTCGGATCCAGCGGCCGTGAAGGGTACGGCTGCGGCTCGAGCCGGCCTCATCGGCCTCGCGGCGCATCGCTCCCCCCACCGACACCTACCGCATCAAACGGACAACGACGTCCACACGCACAAGGAGATCGACATGTTCGACATCAAGCAGGGCCGCATCTACGGCATCGACGGCGACGACTACCGCCTGGACGGAAAGACGGGCGACGGCTTCCTCATGCGGAGCGTCGACTGCCCCGGCGTGACCCAGCACTTCACCGAGGCGGAACTCGCCGAGATCATGGAACGGGGCATGCTCTCGGTCAGGATGGCGCCCGTCCTCGACCGCAAGGATGGAACCGTCGGCAGCGTCTGCGAGGGGACCGCGCGGCGGCGTCTCTGCCGAGCCTTCCTGGCTCTCCGGGACGCCGGGGAGGCGAGCCTGTCCGAGCGCTCCATGGAGGACGCGATCGCGACGATCATCGGGGGTGACACCTACCTCGCCGGGCGTTTCGAGGGTGCGATGCGCGGGCACGGACCCGGAACGGGACGCATCCGGGTGACGCCCGCCAAGCTCCGTCGCTGGCTGCGCCGCTACGCGGACGGGCAGCCGACGCGGCCTGTCCGGTCGCCGGCTCTCGTCACGGGAGGCGAACGGAATGCGGCTTGGGAGGCCCTTGCCTCCCGGGCGGCGGATATCGGGCGCTCGCCGGACCATATCCATCCCTCGCTGCTGAGCCTGGCGCGCCGCCACGGGACCGAACGCGCCCTTCGCGTGTGGTCCATGTGCGTCTCGCCCGACGCCCGGCTCGACGGCGTCGGCATCGGCGGGGCCGGGCGCACGGAAGCCGGGCGCATCGGCGGCCACCCCGCGGACGAGGTGGCCTGAAGATGCCCACGGCGAGCGAGTTCCGCCCCGACGTGACGCATGCCGAACGGGGCCGTTTTCGAAACCACAAAGAAGGAGGGAAGCACATGAAGCGGTTGCGCATCGCGATCGACGACCTCGTGGGCATGGCAGGTGCCGAGCACCGCGTCGCGCGGCAGCTGCCCGAGGGTTTGCTGTTGCGCGACGTTGAGGACCCCGCGCGTCTGACGTTCCTGGCCTCGGCGGACGTCGAGCGGGCCTGGCGCGAGGGAGCGCTCGTCGTCCGCCCGGCCGCCGCGGCTCCCGGCAGCCGTCAGGAGGAACGGGCACGTTTCCGCCGGGCCCTGTGCGAGGAGTTCCTTGTGCTCAAGGCGGAGCGGCCGGCCGGGCGATCCGCCGCCGCGGTCGACGAGGCGCTGCGGGACGCCTGGACGCGGATTCTCCAGCGCCTTTCGCGGAGTGTCGGGGCCTCCGAGAGGATCTGGATCTGGCCGCGGCCCTGCCGGCGCACCTTCCTGCGGTGGCTCGCCTCCTATGACGGCACGCTCGGATCCCTCATGGACGGGCGCGCCCGCGTCGGCAAGCCGCGGTTCCCGAGGGTCGACGCGACCGCCCTTGCGCTCGCGAGGGAGGTCGCTGCCTTCCGCCTCACGCGGGGGATGCCGGTCGCGGCCGCATACAGGATCCTGCGTTACGAAGCCCACCGGCATACGGCGGCGGGCGCCCCGATGACCGTGCCCTCGTTCTCGACCTTCCGCGCCATCGTCCACGACGTGGAGCTCCGCCTTCTGCCGTCGGGCAGCGGCGGCAGCATCCGTCCCCCCGCACCCGCCGTAACGACCATCTGACCCCGCGGGCGACCGCTCACGGGCAACCTCGAACCATGGAGACGATCATGACGAACGACGACAACGGCACCCTCCACATTATCACCGGTCCGAACTCCAGCCGGGAGGGCACCGTCCAAACCGCCGAAAGGAGCCTGCACATAGCGGGCTGAACGAAGCCTATGCCGAGGTGTCCTGGCAGCCCCCGCTGCCGAGCCTCTCGACTCGGAAGATCAACTACCGCTCGCAGGTCTCCAAGCGGATCGTCGACGTCGACCACGTGACCAACCGCGTGATCGTCAGCGAGAGCGGCCTCGAGGCCGGCTTCACCGACATCCTGCGCGCCACCTGCTCCTACCTGCACCTTCAGGAGCAGCCCGCCCCCGTCACCTACATCGGTCCCGACGGGCGCGACGTCACCCATACCTTCGACGCCTTCATGACGATGCCGGACGGCTTGCGGATCGCCTTCGACGTCAAGCCCCGCGAGTTCGTGGAGTCCAGCGGTCTCAGGCTGCAACACGAGCTGATCGAGGCGCAGGTCGGGTCCGCGTTCGCCGACCGTTACCTGATCAGGACCGAGGACCACATCCACCCCGACGACGTCCTCGACGCGCGGACTATCCTGCGCGCTAGGCGTCTGCCCGACGCGGCGGCCGACGCCGCCGTGGCCCATCTCGCCTCCGGTCTCAGCGGATGGATGCGGATTCGCGAGCTCGTCGAGCTGACGGGGCTCCGAGCCGCCGCCTTCAACGCGATCGCGCGCCTGGTCGGCGCCCGCGGCCTCGCCGTCCGGGACGGCGAACGAATCCTTCCCGCGAGCTTCGTCTCGCGGCCGGACACACAGCACTGACAGGAGAGGAAGCCATGATCCCCATCGAGAGCATGCAAGCGTTCAACGTGCCCCAGCCCATGAAGTTCGACTTCGGGCACGACACGCTGGTCACCATCAGCAACCCGGACCCGCTCCCCTACGTCCAGGTCGACTGGACCAAGGACTACCTGACCCTATGCCGCCACGACGACAGCCGCATCAAGCAGGTCTTCCCGCACGCGTTGCTCAAAAGCCTCCGCGATGAGGGCAAGCTGCTCGTCGAGCAGCGCAAGCTCGACGAGGGCCGGCAGAAGATCGCCGTGCTGAACCGCGACGTCGCCGGCACGGTCGACGTGCCGGGCCACGTGATCGACAAGGCCGTGTTCCACCACCGCCTCGTGCTCGCCATCGAGGCGATGCGCAAGGCCGGCGAGGCGAGCCTCTCCGACGCCAGCCTCGCCGCCGCGATCCCGAAGGCCTTCGGCGCAGTCGTCGCCGATTTGGCCTCTGTCGCGTCCAAGGGCTGGAAGCCGCCCGAGAAGGTGCCTTCACCCGGCACGCTCCGGCGCTTGCGGCGCGCCTTCGCCGCTCTCGGGGGCGAACCCCTCGCCGTGCGCGACCGGCGTAGCGTCTGCTCCGGCAACAGGAAGCCGAGGATCGAGGACCCGATCGTCCTGGCGATCCTCGGCAAGTGGACGAAGGCCTATCTCGACCGCAGGCGGCCGACGGTCGCCGGCCTGCACCGCCTGATGCAGGGCGAGTTCCTGGACCTCAATGCCCAGCGGAAGTCCGAGGGCCTGCCGCCCCTGACCTGCCCGTCCAGGAGCACGCTCGAGAGGGCGATCAACAGGCTCGCCAAGTTCGACGTCGTCCTCGCCCGCGAGGGCAAGTCGGCCGCAAGGCGCAAGTTCAAGATCGCTGCCAGGCACGAGTTCTCCCTCGCCCCCGGCGAACTGGTGTTCTTCGACAACTGGAGCATCCAGCTCTCGAAAATTCCCCTGCCGAAGGCGTTCTGGGACGTAATCCCCGAGGAGGAGCGCAAGAGGATGAAACGCATCCGGCTCAACCTCTGCCTCGCCCTGTGCCGCGCCACCCGGGTGATCCTCGCGGCGTCCCTCTCCGTAGGTCCGAACACCGCCACCTCCCTGCGCACCCTCGAGATGGCGTGCAAGGACAAGGACGCGATCGCCAGGGCGGCCGGATGCCGCTCGTCCTGGAACCACGCCCTGACCATCGGGACGATCGGCGTCGACTGCGGTCCCGAGTTCGCCAACGCCGCCTTCGTCGCCGCGGCCGTCGACCTCGGGACCAGGATCGAGCTCGGCATCGCCGGCGAGCCCGATGCCCGCGCCGAGATGGAGCGTGCCTTCAAGACGCTCGATTCCCAGCTCCTCCAGAACTTCTCGGGCCGGACCTTCTCCAACGTCACCGACAAGGGCGAGTACGAGGCCGACAAGCTCGCGAGCGCGACCCGCGAGCTCTTCTCCAAGTCCCTGGTCCGCTGGATCGTCGACGTTTACCACAACCAGCCGCACCGCGGCCTCGGCGGCGAGACGCCGAACGACGCCTGGATCCGGTGCTGCGACACCTACGGTATCGTGCCGCCCCCGAACGTCCACCAGATGCGCGCGGTCTTCGGGTTCGCGAGCACGCGCCGCATCCAGGCCGCGGGCGTGCCGTTCCTCGGCAACTACTACCGCGGCACGGCGCTGGGCGACATCCATCGGCGCATCGGGCAGGGCGACATCCTGATCCGCGCCTGCCTCGACGACCTCGGCGCCATCGCGATCAAGGAGATCGGCCCCGACACTCCCTGGCACACGCTCCCGTGCGAGAGAAAGGAGTTCAGGGGCATGACGGCCGCACGGTGGATCGAGACCGCGAAGGCCCTGCGCCGCAAGCACGCGGACGCCGCCAAGCTGCGCGAGCCGATCGTCCTCGAGGCGCTCCAGCACCTGCGCGAGGCGGGCCTGGAGGCCGAGAGAGAGGCCGGGCTCCTGCCCTCGATGCTGACCGACGACGACATCGCGGAAGCCGAGGCGACGGTCTTCGCCAACTTCGAAATCGTCCCGGCTAAGCGGCGCGGGCAGACGCTCGAGGGCGTGTACGGGCCGGCCCCGGACGAACCGGCCGGGTCCGACGCCGGGAAGGCCGTGCCCGACCCCGCCGACGCCGCGAAGCCGGCGGACGCCGCGTCCGAACCGCGGCGGCGCCCCCGCCGGGGCCTCACCTCCGACTTCCTGAAGAAGGACTGACCATGGCCAAGCCGAGGAACGACGGCGGGAAGCCCGCCAAGCGCCCGGACCTCCTGGCGCGCATTGCCGCCAACCAGTCGGAGGGCCGGCGCGCCGTCGCCGCCGTCCTGAGGAACGTGCGCTCGATCTACCTGAAGACGGACAACGACGACACGCTCGCGGCCGAGATCGAGTTCATCCTGGACTCGATCTCCCTGGAACTCGGGCAGGGCGCGGAGGTCCGTCCGGCCGCGGCGGCGAACAGGGGCGGCCGGATCCTGATCGTGACCGGCGAGGCGGGGGCGGGCAAGTCGCGTGCCCTCGCCAGCACCTTCCTCGGCAGGCCCGAGTTCGAGGGTTTCGGCATCGAGGGTGAGCCCTGCCCGCTGCTCTCGATCGTCGCGCCCTCCCCCTTCACACTGAAGGCGCTGGGGAACGAGGCGGTGCGCAAGATGGGCTACCGCGGGCGGCGGGAGATTCGCGAGGGTGAGGTCTGGCCGATGGCGCGGCTCATGATGCGCGAGCTCGGCATCCGCGTGCTCCACATCGACGAGGCCCAGCACGGCGACCAACTCGCCGACCCCAACGCCGTCCGGAACGTCGAGAACACCCTCAAGCGCGTGCTCCAGGACGTCGATTGGCCGATCTGGCTGATCCTGTCGGGCCTGCCGGAGCTCGCAAAGTTTTGCCAGCACGACCGCTCGGTCAACCGGCGCATCCGCCACGTCAAATTCGAGTCGCTGCGCTTTCCCGACCACGTCAACGCGGTGCGCGGGACAGTCGCGACCATCATGGAAGGGTGCCCGGGCCTCGCGCTCGGCGGGCTCCTCACGGACGAGTTCGTCGGGCGCCTGCTGCACGCCTCGCTCAACCAGTTCGGCATCCTCGTGGAGTTCGTCCAGGACGCCATCGGCGAATGCCTCGTCGACGGCAAGACCGCCCTCGTGGTCGACCACTTCGCCGACGTCTACACGTCGCGCACCGGGCAGGTGGAGGAACGGCTCAATCCCTTCAAGGCGGGGGATTGGCACACGATCGACGTGGCCGCCGCCCTGTACGACGAGCCGCCCGGGCAGCCCGGCCAGTCGGCGACGCGCAGGCAGTTGAAGCCCCCGCACCGCACGGGAGGCAACGGGTGATCGCCCCCCATCCCCTCCCCGCGGCCCTCGCCCTCGTCCCCGGCGGGCGAGAGACGCCGTCCGACTACGCCTCCCGGCTCGCCTTCAAGGTGGGCCGGGACGGCGCGCGCAGGCTCTGCAAGGATTTCGGCATCTCCTGGCACGCCCTCCTGCGCGGCGACGCCCAGGCGGTGCGGGACGTCGCCCGCCTCGGCTCCGCCGATCCGGAGGCCCTGCTGCCGCTTGCCTTCCGCCGGATCGAGGGCGAGCGCCTGGTCCATCGGGGCATGGTTCTCCAGAAGGGCATGGTCGCGGGACGGCGCCTCAGGTTCTGCCCGGCCTGTCTCGAGAGCGACGTCTCATCCGGGCGGGGTCGCCCCGAGGCGAGAGCCTGGCGCCGCAGCGAGTGGCTCCTCGCCGACGTCGCCTCCTGTTCCGAGCACGGGGTCGAGCTCAACGAGCTCGGCTCCCTGCCTGTGAAGGTGGCGGAGGACTTTTCGCGCGCTGTCGCAGCCGCACTGCCGCTACTATCCGAGGCGGTTCGCTCCGCCATCCCATGTCCCGCGTCGGGGTTCGAGCGTCACGTCCTGCGCCGGCTCTCCGGCATCGACCCGACCGATCCGGGGGAGGCCTGGCTCCACGGTGTGCCGCTCTTCGCCGCGATCCGCTTCTGCGAGGTCGTCGGAGCGGTGGCGCTGGAGGGTATCGGGGCACCGGAGCGCAAGTTGCGGGACAAAGGCACCCGGAGGCGGCAGGCGGCCGGGTACGAGATCGCGGCCGGCGGTCCGCAGGCGTTTCGCGACTTCCTGTCACGGCTCCAGCGGGCGCAAGGGCGCGGTACGGCGAAGCCGGGCCCACAGGCCGTGTTCGGCCGCCTTTACCTCTGGCTCAACCACGCGCCGCGTGACCCCGCCTACGACGCGTTTCGGGAGGTCCTGCGCGAGCATTGCATGGACACCATGGCCCTCGGACCCGGCGACCGGATCGCCCCGTTCGGCAGTCCGGTGCCAACCCGCAGGCTTCACTCGATTCGGTCGGCGGCCATGGAGTACGGCATCAACCAGGTCACCCTGCGGCGGATCCTCTTCACCACCGGCGTCGCCTCCCCGGCTCAGTCCGACCTGACCGACGACCAGGTCACCTTCGACGCGGACGCCAACAAGGACTTCCTCCGCGATCTGACCTCCTCCCTTACCCTGGAGGAAGCCGCCGCGCGCGTGGACGCATCGCCGGGTCAGTTGTTGGCGCTCGTCGACGCGGGCCTGGTTCCCACCTGGATCGGAAGCCACGTCGAGGGATCGAACCGCCACCGCTTCAGGCCGTCGGACCTGGACGGTTTTCTTGGCGCGCTCCGGGTCCGTATCGATGCTTCATCCCCTGCGGACCGGCCGCTGGCAGGCATCGAGACCGCCGCCCGCCGCGCATGTCGGCCGCCGGCCTGCGTCGCGGCGCTCGTTCTGTCGGGTGGGTTGACGCGATTGGGGAACTCCGGGCAGCGGGTCGGCTACCGCTCCGTGCTCGTGGACCCCGGGGAGGTCCGCACGGCGCTCGTACCCGAGGAGGAGGGAGATCTCTCCCTCGCGGCGGTGAGGAACGCCACCGGCATCGCGCGTCACGTCCTGGCGGCCCTGGTGCGCTCCGGGATCCTCGTCGGCCGCAGCGCCCGCCATCCCGTGAACGGCACCACCCGTTTCCTCGTGCCGCCGGCGGATCTCGAACGGTTCCGCGCGACCTATGTCCCGCTGGCATCCTTGGCCGCCGGGTGCGAGGTGACCCCGCAGCTGCTCAAGAGGAGGCTGGACGCCTCCGGAGTCGAGCCGGCGCTCGACCCGGCGGTCGCGAAGGCGGTGATCTATCGACGCGTCGACATTCCGGATCTCGCTTCTCTGGACCTCCGGCCGTGGCCGAGCGGCAAGAGGCGCTCCGCACCCCGGCGCGTCTGACGCGGTGTCCGGCAACTTCCTGACTTGCTTCCGTATCCAACGTGTTGATCGGCGCCACCCTTCGACCGCGCCTGCATCAGGTTGTTCGATAGGCCATTACGCCGATCACCTTCGATCCCTGGCACCCATCCATGTTCAGGCGAACAAAACGGCGGCTGCGATGAGGCCGATGACCACCGCCACGGACGCGATCACCAGGATTGCCCCGGCTACGCCCCGATTCCCAGGCTCTTGATCGAAGGCCACGTGGTTCTCCGGCTCCGCTTCTCCATAGGGCCCATGAAGCCGGTTGGCCGCAGCGGGTCAACAGGAGACCCGCAAAAGCGCGCGACGTGGGAAGAGTCGCCAGAGAGGACCTCGCCGATCGCCGGCTGCGCTCTTGGTGGCGCTGTGACTGTAGTTCGACGAACAGCTTCAACGCCGATCGAGGCGGCAACCTGTTGAGCGAATTCGCCGCGAACTGGTTGGCGCCTATTGCCGATCAGCACCCATGGGCACCTCAAGGGCATCCGTCGGCTGACGCACGCATTGCCGGACGTTGTCATGTTCGATGGCTGCGACGGGCCGCGTGAGCATGAAATCCCCCAAACGGATCACAGGGACACTCATGGTCATGGCGGGCCTATTCGGCGTTCAGAGCCATAAGGCAAGGGAGACGCATTCCTTGCAGACGAATGCGGCATCGATCGACAGGTTAAAGTCCGTTCTCAAGCAAGGGGCGGCGTACGGAGGGCAACGGCCGATGGAGCCGAACCTTGGCTCGGCTTCCCGCCGACTGCCGGCGCGGGACCGGGAGGTGGTCGCGCGTCCATCGGCGAGCAATGCGGACCGGGAGCGTCCTTGCCGATGAGCGTCCGCCGCAGCGGGGGCATGCCGACAGTGCCGCATGCCCGGTGGCGGGGCCTCCTCCGGCGGCTCGAACGAACTCGGGTCCGTCAATGGCCTCGCCAGACCAAAGCCCGCGGCGGGATAGGTCCTGCCCTCCACGACTCACGACGAGGCCGGGCACCGGTCGACCGTGATGCGCCATTCATGGAGACCATAGTCGAAGACCGTCGCCTCGACGTCCCGAAGGCCCGCGTGCGGCCTGGGCAGCAGGGTCACGACCTTCGACGCGGCCAAGGGTATGAGGTAGCCCTCGACCCTGTAGGAGATCCCGCCGGCACTCATGGTCAGGCGGCAGCGACGGGTCACCGAATCCGGCTTCGGCCGCGACCGGTCCACATGCTTCAAGCCATCGCCCTGATCGCCGCCGCCCAACCCGGAAGGGTATGGCCCTCCAGCAGCCGGATCCGCGCGGCGCTGCCGTCCAGCAAGGTGTCGTTCCAGCCATCGAGCCACACGGCCTGCTCCTCGAGCGCCTGGGGGATTCGCAGGTGGAACTCGTCGCCGTGGACGTGCCCGTCGGGCTCGGTCCGCAGCCCGGGAAGCGCGGCGCCGGGGATGCGCACGGCCTTCGCATGCGCGAACCCCGTGCGGGCGATGATCCGGCGCGGTGCATCGTTGCCCTTGAGCACATGGGCGACGATGCGGGGCGGACGCCGCCACGCCAGCGGGTTCTCGTTTACCAGGAAGTGGCAGAGCGGCAAGCGCATCAGGACGTCGCCTATGCCCTTGCCGCGCGCTTCTGGCGAGACCATGAGGCCGCCGATCTCGACCTCGCTCTCGTCGTCCGAGACGCACGCATACGAGAGGCCGAGCACCACCTCCTCGTCGGTGACCGCGCACCAGACGTTCCGGTCGAGGGCAAGGGCGGAAAAGGCTTCCTGGGTCCTGGGATAGATCGCGTCGTTGGCGGCAGCGAAGTCGGTGTGCCAGGTGTGGGCATGGCCGACCTGGTCCGAGTTCACGATGCAGAAGTTCACGGGCAAGGCTGCGGTCCCCACGGTCGCCCCGATGGGGCGGACCGCGGACGTAACCCAGGACTCTCCCGGGATCAACGGCTTCCGTGGTTTGCGGAAGCCGAATCCTCAGTCGCGGAGCAGCTTCAGCTTGCCGCGCGCGGACCTGGCCAGCGCGTCGAAGATGGCCTTGCGCGCGAGCGGATGCGGCGAGGAGACGCCGCGGGTCCAACGGCCCACGGTGGGACGGGAGACGTTCAGGATTCGGGCCAGATCGGCATCGTCGAGCTCCAGCAGTTGCTGCGAGGCCCTGACGAGGCCCGCGAAGTCCAGGTCGGCATCGCTCGCGGCCGCGGCCTCGAGCATCGACACGAGTTCCCCGATCGCCTGCGCCATCTGGGCGCGCACGTTCTTCACGAGCTCGAGAAAATCGGAGAAATCGAGAACGACCTGTGATTCCGCACTAATGCGGTTCGGGATGTTCGTCATTTTCGGCTCCTCTGCCGCCGTATGATGGGCATGGCGGCCTATGATCTATATGCACGCGGCGACGCGGCATGCAAGGGGCGTCACCCCCCGAAATCTTGCGTTCCGCGCAGTGGCTTACGACCGCCGGGCACGATCAGCCACCGTGCGAGATGCACAGATCGCTCCAATATAGACCGTCACGCCGGCCCTTTGGGCGTGCCCGCCCGTGCCGATTGACTTCAGAGGCGCGGTCGACGGATCGGACCGCTGCCGACCGGCTGGAACGCTCCTGGTGTTGATCGGCTTCGCCCTTCGACCCCGCCGATCTCGGGTCGTTCAACAAGTTATCACGCCGATCGGCGTCGAACCTCGGCGCCGATCCACAGCGTTGCGAGCTGCCTCTCTTGAGGTCAGCTCGCTCAATAGGTTGCCTCGCCGATCAGCGTGGAGTCTGCGCGATGATCCACAGATTGTTGCTCAACACCCCGACCCGCGTGGCGGTCAGTCGTCCACCATGCCCTGGATCCGGTTCGACAGGACGGTCATGTCGAACGGCTTCGTGACCACCTGCATGCCGGGGTCGAGATGCCCGTGGCTGAGCACGGCGTTCTCGGCGTAGCCCGTCACGAACAGCACCTTCAGGTCGGGGCGCAACTCCCTTGCCGCATCGGCCACCTGTCGGCCGTTCATGCCGTTGGGAAGGCCGACGTCGGTGACGAGGAGGTCGATGGCGGTGTCCGAGCGCAGGACCTTCAGCGCCTGCGGACCGTCGCCCGCCTCGATCGCCGTGAAGCCGAGGTCCTCGACGGCGTCCACCACCAGCATGCGCACCAGCGGCTCGTCGTCCACGACGAGGACCGTCTTGCCTCGGGAATCGACCCGCGGGAGAGCCGGAACGACCTCGGGCTCGACGACCTCCTCCTCGTGATGGCGAGGAAGGTAGACGCAGACCATCGTCCCGCTGCCGACCTCGGAGTAGATGCGAACCTGCCCACCGGACTGGCGGGCGAACCCGTAGATCATCGAAAGGCCGAGCCCCGTGCCGACGCCGATCGGCTTGGTGGTGAAGAAGGGATCGAACGCGCGCTCGATGACGTCCGGGGACATGCCCGTTCCGTTGTCCGAAACGCACATGGAAAGGTACTGGCCCGGCGGCAGGTCGCGCTCGCGGGCGGCACGATCGTCAAGCCAGCGGTTCCCCGTCTCGATGGTGATCCGTCCACCGTCCGGCATGGCGTCCCGCGCGTTGATGCAAAGGTTCAGGAGCGCGTTCTCGAGTTGGTTCGGATCGACCAACGCCGACCATAGGCCCGCCTTCGCCACCGTCTCCACAGTGATCTGCGGACCGACCGTCCGGCGGATCAGGTCCTCCATCCCCGCGACGAGGCGGTTCACGTCGGTAGGCTTCGGCTCCAGCGTCTGGCGCCGCGAGAAGGCGAGGAGGCGATGGGTCAGTGCCGCGGCTCGCTTGGCAGCCCCTTGAGCCCCCACCATGTAGCGGTCGAGGTCACTGACACGGCCCTGCTGCACCCGGGTCTGCATCATGTCGAGCGAACCGGAAATGCCCGCAAGCAGGTTGTTGAAGTCGTGCGCGAGGCCGCCCGTGAGCTGGCCGACGGCTTCCATCTTCTGGCTCTGGCGCAGCGCCTCCTGGGCCCGCTCCAGCTCCTCGGCGGCTTCCTTGACGGCGGTGACGTCGCGCCCGGTCGCGTAGGTGACCTCCCCCGCGGGCGCCGCCACCCAGGAGATCCAACGCATGGATCCGTCCTTGTGGCGGTAGCGGTTCTCGATCTTGATCCGCCCCCCGGTTGCCGTCGTCTCGTATGCGTCGACAGTCTTCGAGTGATCGTCGGGGAGGACGAACTCGTTGACGTGGTGGCCTTCGAGTTCGTCGGGCGCATAGCCGAGCAGGGCCGTCCATGCCGGGTTCACGCGGAGGAAGACGCCGGTGAAGTCGATGACGACCATGAGATCGGGCGAGGTGTCCCACATCCGGTCGCGCTCCGCCGTGCGCTCGGCCACAAGTTGCTCCAGCTCCGCGCTTTGCCGTTCCTTGGCATCGCGGGCCTCGACGATCTCCTGGATGTCGACGCAGGTGCCGATCCAACGCAGGATGGGGCCGTCCTTGGTCTCGCGCGCGGGAACTGACCGACCGATGAACCAGCGGTAGACGCCGTCCTCGCGACGGAAACGGTACTCGATCTCGAACGGGCCTTCGGTCCGGCGAGCCTCTTCCCAGGCCGCGATGGAGCGCTCGCGGTCGTCCGGGTGGAGGACGTCGCTCCAGCCGAAGTGCACGAGTGCGTCGGCCGGGTACCCGGTGAACGCCTCGAAGAACGGGTTGACGTAGTCGCAGCGTCCGTGGGCGTCGGTGGTGAACAGGATGACGGGAAGCGCTTCGGCAAAGGCGCGGAAGCGCGCCTCGCTCGCCCGAAGCGCGGTTTGGCTGCGGCGTTGCTCGGTGAGGTCCAGCATCGCGCCGATCATGCGCGTTGCCCGACCCGTTGCGTCACGGATCACATGGCCGCGGTCGAGCACGTCGGCATAGGTGCCGTCGGCTCGCTCGAAGCGGTACTCCTCGGTCCAGTTCTCGGCCGTGCCGTCGATGGCAGCGTGGATGCTGTGGTCCACCTTCGCCCGGTCGTCGGGATGGATGTGCTCGATCCACCACTCGCCCGTCGGCGCCACGTCGGCGGGCGCATGTCCGTAAGCGGTCTCCAGCGCCTCGTTCCAGAGCACGTGGTTGGTGGCGAAGTGCCAGTCCCAGATCGCGTCATTGGTGGCACGCACCGCAAGGCGGAGCCGCTCCGCTGTTTCCCGAGCTGCCGCATCGGCCGCCTTCTGATCGGACACGTCCCGGAAGAACCCGGCCAACCCTTCCTCGACGGGGTAGGCACGCATCTCCAGCCAGGCCTCTCGTCCATCCGGCCAGCGATACCTGTGCTCCAGCGTCACGGGCACCTGTTCGGTCATGGCCCGCTTGTAAAGGCGACCGAGTTCGCTGGCCTCGCTGCCTGGAAAAGCATCCCAGTGCGTGCGACCGAGGACTGCCTCGCGTGGCCGGCCTTCGATCCGCTCGGCCTCGGCGTTGAAGTCGAGGATGCGGAACTGGCGGTCAAGGAGGAAGAACCCCTCGGCCATGCCGTCGAGCACGCCTTTGGCCCGCGCCTCGCTTTCGCGAAGGCGGCGTTCGGCCAGCACTTGCCCCGTGATCTCGTTGCAGGGGCAGAAGAACCCCGCCACCGTCCCGGCCTCGTCGCGCACGGGCGTGTAGGAAAAGCTGAAGTGGGTCTCCTCGGCATAGCCGCGCCGATGCATGATGAGGGTGATGTCGTCCATGTGGACGGGCTCGCCCGCGTATGCCTGCTCGACGATGGGCACGAGATCTGCGCGGATCTCCTGCCACACGTCGAGGAAGTCGCGCCCGAGCGCGGCAGGGTGCTTGGACGCGAGGATCTCCGCATAGGCGTCGTTGTAGAGGAGGGTGCGCTCCTCTCCCCAGGCGAGGAACATGGCTTGATTGGAAGCGAGCATCACGCCGACGAGGGTCTTGAGCGCTGGCGGCCAGTTCGGTGGGACCCCGAGGCTCGTGCCGTCCCACGGATGGTCGCGCAGCATCCGGCCCAACTCGCCCCCGCCGGAAAGAAAGCCCGGGACATCGGAAGCGGCACTGGTCGAGTTCAGATCCATGATGGAGGGGCATTCCCTTGTCGCGTCATCGGCACTGGCCTTGGCATCGAGGTCGGTCTTCGCTCCCTCATACCCATGGTCACCTGCGCTGACGAGAACTCTCGAGTGGCTTCGACAGGATCGTGAAGCTCGCTTTCCTACCGAATTAGTCGACGTCGATCCCGAATCCACAACGCGTTCGTTCGCGAGATGTCGCGGTCGGGTGGACGGGATGCACATCCGCCCCGTCGCCATATGGGTCCATGCGGTCACGTTCGCTTCCACCGCATCGCACCGATGGTTCGTCGGCAGGCCCGGGCACCCAAGGTGACGCCGGGCATGTCGGCTGCCTCGTGCTTGGTTAGCCTCAGGAGCGGACCGGGCATTTTTCGAAGCGGTCCACGACGTCCTGGAGGAGCAGCACCTGCATTTGATGGCCGGAGCCTTCCACAAGGCTACATGCGACCAGCGGCAGCTACTCCAAGGCACGCTCCACGTCGTCCAGCGCGCGGGGATCAGCGCTTTCGGGCACGTCGATCCTGACGACGTTGTTCTTCCCGTCCAGGAGGAATGCCTGTCCCAGAGCGTTCTTCGACTTCGCCCTCGCGGCTGAGGAGAAAGACCTCATGAACGCCCATTCCTTCGCGCCGCCGTTCCGAGCCTTCTCGTCTACGGTGAAGGTGCCCTCCCCCGTACCGATGCTGAGGATGCGGACGCTCTCGCCGGGCACATCGCAGCTTCGAGGCAGATCGGCACGGCAACCCGTTGGGTAAGTTGACCTTGTAGCGTCAGGTGTGCATCGCCGACCGACCTCCAAACCTCCCGATGCACCGATCCGGATTGTCTCCCTCCTTGCAGTTGCCCTACGTGCGCCCCGATGGGTTGACGCTCAGCCCGCCGGAACGGCGCAGGTGTTGACGGCTCCCGCCAATCATCGGCATCCATGTCATTGCTTCGGCACCTTTCCGTCGAGATCCACACTCAGCAACCGCTCGAAGGCCACCGGCTCGAGCTTGCCCGGAGACCGGAACGGGTCAGAGAAAGCGTAGATGAAGAAGAGCACCACCCCGGAGTAGATCCCGAAGGTCGTCAGGAGCAGGAGGTGGCCGCGGGTCGGGCGATAGACTTGGAAGGGCACCGACAGGAGGGCGAGGCCCGCAATCGCCGGCGCCCAGAACACGCCGCTGAAGCGCCCGAACACGCCGGCCTCCCGCGTCTCCCGCAGCTTGGCGACATCGGTGAGCCGCCTCGTGTTCCCGCTGATCAGTCGACGGGTCGCGACGACAGGCTGAGGACGATCCTGGCAGGCCGACAGACCGGGTTCGACACATGGCAACTCAAAGGGTTGATGAGCCGCCCATTTGCACCCCGCTTCGGTGGTCCGATCCCCGGTCGGCGTGTCCGGCTTGCCGCGGTGCCCGCCTTGCCGCTTTGCGCTCCTGCCGTTCCATTTTAACGCGGGGCCATGATTTCATACCGCCGCGCGTTTGGAACGACCTATTCGGCCTCGGCCGCGCGGCGGCAGCCCGCGCGGCGCTTGAGCGTCTTCCGGCACCGCATGAACCGGCCCGAAGGGTCGGTTCATAGGCGGGTCGGTATCAAGCCCTTGCGGCAGCAGGCCATCCGTCCGGACGGGCTGATCGGCGAAGCGTCTCTGTGCGCTTGGTTCCGACATCCATCGACAGGCTTCCGCGCCGATCGGCATCGAAGATGCGCCGATTCATGAGTGACCATCGGACGCGCGGCGGGGCTCCCTTCCGAAGCGTCCGCCCCATCCTTCTCTGCCCTTGGCGAACCGGCACGACCCGATGATGCCACGCCGACCTTCACGACCGCGCATCCCCGGTTGGTCAAGCAGCTCATCGGGCACCCGCGACGCTGAGCGCGACTGCCTTCTCGCCATTCCACAGAGTCGGCATCAACGGCCTGGCGTACGGCGTCACGATCGAGGACCACCCGGGCCTCGAGTACCGGAGCCGCGGTGCCTGCGGCCATGGATAAGCTGAACCGGGAACTCTACTCGAGGTCGGTCATGCGTGGGCGAGCGGCCCTTGGTCTCAATACTGACCGAGAACGTGATGGTGGCGACCCGACGAAATTCTCGAGGACGGGATGCGGGGTCGTTGCGACGTTGCGATGTCGGCGTACAAGGCGACTCGGGCAGCGTGATCGACATGGGACGCGGGCGAGGTGTTGCAATGCATAACGAAGCGAGGCCTTCGATCGGCCGCAGGTTCGTGGAACCGCGCCAGCAGAGGCAATGGGACGAGTTCTTCAAGAGGTTGGCGCCCCACTCCAAGGTCATCCGCTCGATCGTGGAGGATGCTTTCGAGATGGAAGGGAAACTGGGGTTTGGCCGCATGTTGCCGACCGATCTTGAGTCCGCAAGGGTTGCAGCCGCGCTGCATCAAGACGACACGTTCAAGAACCTCAAAGCTGATGGGATATATCTAACAGCGGATGGAAACTCGGCAGTCCACGTCGAATACCAGTCCACATACAATTCGGGGATGTTCATACGCTTTGTGATGTACAGGGAGGCCTTCATCGAAAAACGGCGCACGCACAAGATCGAGAAGACCCCCTACTGTGTGCTTCTATACTCCGGCAGTGAACACTCGATATGGAAGAACGAGCACCACGGCAAGAAACTACATCAATACGTCGATTTCGTATTCATCATCTTGGAGGCAATGGAACCGGACGCTTTCGACAATGACGATCTCGAGGGACGGATCATCGGACTTTCGCGACCACTAGCAACCGATGTTCAGAAGTTCGTCGCGGTGATGAAAGAGCTGGATGGCTTGTCGGATGCGCGGAGCAAAGGCGTCATGGAGCAGGATAGGCTTGAGTCGCTGAAAACCGCTTTGGTCCTCGCTGGGGTAAATAAACCGGAAATCCGGCCGTGGGTTCTTGGGAGAATGAGAATGGACGAGCAACTTCGCTTGGGACTGGAGGAGATCCTGCCGGAACTCCACCGCTTGTAAATCGCCGACGCGAGGCACCGGGCAAACCTGCATATGCGGGCCGCTGACGAAGCCATACGTGCAGCGGCAGAGAAAGAGAGAGCGGCAACCGAGGCGATCCGGCACGCGAACGAACTGGAACACGTCATGGCTGAAAGGATCCGGTCCGTCGTGGAACATCTTGCTCGATCGATGCCCAATTCGGCAGACTGGCACAGACGACTTGGTGATGCGGCGGATGAGGATCTGCCCGATCTTCTGGAGGAAATGGGTCAAGCTCTCGGAAGGGATGGTCTCGACCTCGTATGATCTTGGGCTGCGTAGACATTGGAAGAGGGGTGTAGATCGGCAAGGGATGTGGATCGGCGGCGAATGCCCGCGCCGATCAGCGAGCTGGCCTGCTGAACGGCCCGATCTCAGGTTGATGCTGAGCACTGCCGACCGACATCTGGAGCGCGCCCGGCGAACCCCTGCGGACGTTGAGGGGACACGACGAGCGTGTCCGCAGCGTCGCCTTCGACGCGACCGGACGACGCCTGTTCAGCGGCGGCGGCGCCTCGGTCGTCCGCGCCTGGGACGTAGTGGAAGGGCGCTGCGTCGACGAACTCCTCGGTCACAGCAGCGGCATCTGGTCGTCTCGGCCAGTCCGGACGACTCGATGGCGGCGGCCCGGGGGCGAGGACGGAAGCGTCCGTGTTTGGGACCTTCCATCAGGAGCCTCGACGCAGGGTTGGCCAGAGCGACCTTACGAGGGCACCGGGATCGCGGGCGTGAAGGGCATGTTGCCGACCGAGGTGTCGACCTGGATCTCCCTGGGAGCGGATGCCTCGTCCGCCTCCAGGGCGGGGCAGCGGAAGCGGAAGTCGCCTCTTCCGACGAGCAGGGGCCGTCGCCCTGCGTCCCGACTGTCGATCGGCGACGCATGTCGACCGACTTACGGTCGACGTCTTCAGCAGCCTGCCATGCCGATCGGCGTCAGAACTTCACGCCATCCACAGGTGTCATCGCGATGCGATCGCGCTGCTCGCTGTCGATCGACGACGGGTGGCGGCCAGATCGGGACGGGCGCCCTCGCAAAAGTGCCGAGCTGATCGGCAACGACGCCATGCGGTGGCCCCCGGGTTGGATGTGAGGATCCGCCGCGGGTCGTCTCCGGCGAGGTCGAGACCGACGATACGTCGAACCCGACAAGTTTAGACGACCGATAGAGCCTATCTCAACAAACCCGCGATAGGGCGGCAAGGAGGGAGATCGATCGCGTTTGGCTGGATCTGCGTCCAACGGGAATCCTGGTCATGAAGCGACGGCGGAGCGCGGCACGCAAGTGTCGTGCGTATCCGGCGAAACGCTTGTGGGACGGGGCGCCTCCTTCGACCTACGGGACGACCGAGCCCGCGCTTCTCCCCGGAGGTGGTTGAACCACGCACTTGGAAAGTCGCCGCTGACGATGCCGCGCGGCGAGCACGAGGCTCCCCCGACTTCCTGTCCCGGCTGGCATTCAGGAACGGACGCGACAGCCTGAGACGCCTCTGCGGCGATTTCCGGCTTAGTATTCGAGCGATCCTCGCCGGCGATCCCGCCGCGCTGGCTGCCGTGGCCGAGCTGGGTGACTGCGACCCCGGCGCTCTCCGCAACGATGCATTCGTACTACGGCCCGACGGCCGGCACGATTATCGTGGCGAGACGTTGACGCACCACTTCCTCCAGCGCGGCCGCATGCGCGTATGTCCGGCTTGCATGGATGACGACCTGGCGAGATGGTCGTTCCGGCGGGAGGCGCGTGCCCACCGCCGTTCGGAATGGTGCGTGGCGGGCGTGCGCACCTGCGAGCGCCACGGTCTCTCGCTGGTGGAAATCAGCAGGCCCAGGAGTCCGCACCCGCACGATGCCTCGCACGCGATGGCATCGATTCTCGGTGACCTCTCGTCCGTGCACCGCCGGACGGTCCGCCGCCCCGCATCGGCATTCGAACGCTGTTTGGTCGGCAGGCTGCGGAACCGTAGCGCGGGAACCTGGCTGGATGCATTCCCGCTCTATGCGGCGTGGCAGGTGTGCCTGAGGCTGGGGGTGACGGACCTTCGCGACGCCCGCACCGGATACGGCAAACTTTCGGAGGACGCCCTGTGGGAGTGCGAGGCCGCAGGCTTCGCGGTTGCCGCGGACGGCGAGGACGGGGTGCGGCGGCTGCTCGACCGGTTGCAGTCGTCCTTCCGCGAGCAGCGTCGCAAGAGACGCGAGAGAACGATCCTGGGGCCGCTCTTCAAATGGCTCGACACATCGAACGGAGATGCCGCCTACGAACCGCTGAGGAACCTGATCCGCCGCCACTCGGTCGATACCCTGCCTGTTGGCTCCGGCGAACGGCTGCTGGGCGTCGAGGTCGACGTCCGGAGGGTTCATTCCGTCCAGACGGCGCATGTCGGATCCGGCGCGGAGCGTGCCCGCCTCCATGCGCTCCTGCGGGCGGTCGGTCTCGTCGGTCCGGGATCCGACGGCCTGACACCGGGCAACGTGACCTTCGACGCCGTAGCGGCCGCGCCCTTCCTGGCGGATCTCAAGGATTCGATGTGCCTCCGGGAGGCCGTGCCCTATCTCCGCGTCCCGGTGAACTCGAGGCAAGATTTGATCGCCTCGGGCTTGCTGGTTCCCTGGATCGCCCCGTCTCCGGAACTGCGCGACCACGTGTTTCGCCGGCGCGACCTCGATGCCTTCGCGGCCGCGCTTGCGGCATCGGCCAAGCGACGCTTCCGTGATGATCCGTCCCTCGTGGACCTGCCGACGGCCGCCAAGCACGTGCTGCGTCCGTCCGCCGCCATTGCCCGGCTCCTGATCGAGGGAAGGCTGGGCCGCGTCGGGATCAGGTCGGGAGCGCGCGGGTACATGGCTGTGTTGGTCGATCCCGCGGAAGTGAGACCGCTGCTTCACCGCAAGGATCCGGAAGTGCTGTCCCGGCAGGAAATCGCGAAGCGCCTCGGGATGACGGTGAAGACGGTCAGCGCGCTGTGGCGCCTCGGGGCGATCGCGACGGAGAGCCGCCCCCATCCCGTTGTCGGCAGGGCGCAGAAGGTCGTGCGCCCCGAGGAGGTTGAGCGGTTCCTGGCCGAGTACGTGAAGCTCGGCGACGTGGCGCGTTCGATCGGCAGCAACGTTGCAAGCACGAGGGCCCGCCTCGCGGCGGACGGCGTACTTCCCTGCTTCGACCCGGATGTCCTCGGCCTCTACCTCTACAGACGCAGGGACGTGGCCGCTGTGTAGCCTCGCGCCTGACGCCGCTCGGCCGGGATTGTTGATCGCCGACCTCGCCGACAGCAAGTCGCCCATCAAGCTTGCACGCCGATCGGCGCTGAAGCCGGGCGCGGATGCGAGGGACCGCGTAGGGGCGTTCGCTCGGGGCTGCGGACCCGAGGTCCGTTCCGCCGTCGCGGCTGCCGCGGAGGTACACCGCCGATGGGCGAACCGCTTCGCTTCCACGGGAGGCCTGCGGCCATATGGGCGCCTCCGGACGTCCCGGACCCAAACAGAAGAAGCACCGGACGGACCGGAAATAACCGGATTCCATTTTCCCAAACGGACCCTATGGACAAGCCGCAGACCGTCCGGTAGTGAACAGAAGAAACAGGCGGAAACCCCGATGCCCAGCTTGAACGAACAGATCGAGGAGGTGCGCGGGTTACTGGACGGGCTTTCCAGCGATCTGGACGCCGAAATTCGGGACATCCAAGCGGAGGCGCAGGGTAGGATTTTGGCGGCGGTGGCCGCGTCGAGAGCGAAGCAGGCTTCGATGATGGTGAGGCTGGCCAATCTGTCTGCGGCCGCGAACATGATCGGGATCGGCGGAGAGGTTGTCGATGTGCCGCTCGCGGCCGTGAGTCACCCAACGGATGGCCCGCGCAAGTCGCCGACGGACATCATCCTCCGCGCGCTGCTGTCGAGTGGCGAGCCCGTCTTGTCAACGACGCTCGACAACCTCGTGACGGCCGCCGGGTGGACGAAGTCGGCGGCTGAGAAGACGAAGACGAGGCTGCGGGAAACCGGAGCTGTTGTCCGCGAGGACAGACATTATTCGATCACAAAAATCGGCAGGGAAAGAATCGGAGGACAATCGCCTCCCAAGGAATGAGGGTGACGCCGCTTGCACTGGCGCCACCCTCGATGCGGACGTAGCTCAACGGTAGAGCTTGAAGGCTTCCCACCCTCAGGTTGCGGGTTCGAATCCCGTCGTCCGCTCACGGCAGAGAACCCTTGGCGTCAGCTAAGCGGAGCCGCCATGCGGCGTCAAGGGTTCTTTCGCGTGGAGACTCTCGGTTCGCGGCCGAGCGTTCGTCGGCGTGCGGCCTCGACGCCGATCGGCGCTCCGGCCCTTCGCCCGGATTGATCTCAGGCTGATTGATCGGCGCTGAAGCTCCGTGCCGATCCACACTCATGGGCGCCGAAGCGGGACGACGGTGCCTCCAAGTCGCCGATCGACGGACGGCTCGCTCTTGGACGGCTCCGCCGATGATCGGAGTGGGTCAATCCGTCGGATGCTGGAATCCGCTCGTGAGCCGGGGCCGACCCGGCGTTGCCCATATCTTGCAGGAGCGCTGCTTCGCCCGATGGGCCTCCGAGGCATCGGCGCCCACCTCTATTTGTCGGCTAATTTTTGTTGTCAGGGGTCCGCACGAAAACTCCGTCTGAGGGTTGCGGGCTCCGCCAGACCGGGGAACCATCTGTCGACGCATTGTGCGGTAGAGGGTGACTGAGGACATGAACAGGAACGCAGACGAAGTCGAACTCGCGATCGAGGCGCTTCGGCAGGCTGACCGGGACATGGTGGCGTTCGAACTGGACGAGGGCGACGGTGAGGACACCTTTCTCGGCGAGGGGTCCACGTACGAGCGGATCAAGATCCGTGTCGACGAAGCCATCGCTGCGATCAAGGGCGGAGGGCTGACTTCGGAAACAGCCGCCAAGGGTACTTTGGCGCTGCTCGAGTCAGTCCTCCTCACGACGTACGAATGCCACATGGGCATGATCGAGGCGGCAATCCGGATGACGGAAGCAGCAGAACGCCGGACGAACGGCTAGGCCGTGTCCCGGCTGTCGAACGAAGAGTTGCCGAGCCGAGGTCGAAGGGCATGCCAACTCGGGGCTCCAAGCCAGCAGCCGCACCGTTCGCACAGGCACATTGAATGCACGCCCCTCCACTTGCGCTCTGCTTGGCGGATCAATGCGCCGATCACCGCCATGAGCACGGAGGACGGTCCTACGCTCGGTACGGGACTTGGCCGCGGACGGGTCCCATCCAGGACTGTGGATCGGCGCGCAAGTTCGACACCAGCAGGCGCGGCAACCTGTTCAACTCGCGATGACCAGATGGTCAGCGCCGATCGTCAACGAATGCCCAGTCAATAAGCGACGCGGTCGCGAGACTGCTGGTACTTGCCATGCTCGACGCCGAAGCGCTCGACGAGCGCCCAGTCTCCCGCGCCGTATTCTCCCGCAGGCATGCGGTACGCGGTGAGGATGCCGTAGCCATAGGCACTGTTGGGGGCGGGCGTCACCCAGACCTTTCCGCCGTGCAGGTCGGACAGGTCGCCTGCGACGCGCCAGAGCTCGTCGCCGATGCTGTAGCTTCCGTCCACCGGCACGTGGATCTGGGAGGCGATCATCCCACCGCCCAGCGTGAAGACGACTTCCGGGTTCTCGTCGGAGCGCAGGCTGGCGGTGACGGCCGCGTGGATCTCCCAATCCCTGATGGTGTCCGCGATCTTCAACGCCTCCCGCAGGGCACCCGTCTTGATGCGGACGTCAATGTGACCTGCCGCGGCCGCGGCATTCACGGCGTCCCGGAGTTCGGCCGCCGTCTCGATCTTCTCCAACATGATGTCCCCTTGCGATCGTGGACGGCCGACACGGGCCGCTCTCGAATGCTGGGAGCAATCAGACGGCAGCGCAAGCGCCGGGTCGAAGGCGACAGGCTTGGAAGAGAGAGGTGACCATCTCCGCCGTTCCAAGGCGATGAGAGGAAGCCGCTCGATATCTTCGGCGATCTGCTCGGCTCACCTCCAAACCCAAGCCGACTTCCGACAGCGTCGCCAAGCGACTGTTGGAGCTTCGTCCGCGTCGGTGAAAGGTCGTCAACCGCGTCAATCCCGAGGGCTCATGCGTCGCAAGCGATCGACGCGAGCGGCGACCCTGGCTAGCAGACGGCAACCTCCGCCGAGCCGGCATCCCGACAGCGGGCAACGCGCCGGCCGGACCCGTCGATTTGCAGCTCTCGCTTCCCATCCTGCTCCCTTGGCACGACCTCCTCGGCATCGCCGTCTTGCGGCGTCGGGAGCACTCGCGGGCGCCTCCACATCGTCGGGATCTGCTTCTTCGCGCTCATCACCGCGACGGGCGGCGACACGCTCCGGGGCTTTCTGATCGGCGCACCCGTGTTCTGGATGGTGGACCCACTGCCCATCCTGCGGCGGGAATGTTCGTCTGGGTAGACGTTGGCTTTCGCTGCCTTCCGACGCTGCCCCCCCCCTGTCTGTTGAAAATGTGAGAATGTGATCGTGCGGAAGGGAGCCCGTCCCCCCCCCCGAGGGTCAGGAGCCCGTGCGGGAGCAAGGGTCCCTTCCGCGTCTGCTTGACCCTGAACAGTTGCTTGGGACCGCAGATCCCGCACGACATGGACAGGAGCTTTCACCATGCCACAGCCCGTTGTCGGCTGCGATCTTTCACGCGGCTTCATCGATCTCTGCCGTCTGCCCTCGGCCAAGGTCGAGCGCATCGCCAACACGCCGGAGGCCATCTCGGCCTTCCTCGACACGCTCGATCGCGACGTCCTCGTCGTGTTCGAAGCCACCAGCGGCTGCGACGGCGACCTCATCGCCGCCTTGGCCGAACGCAGCCACCCCTTCTCGCGCGTCAAGCCCCGTCAGGCGCGCGAGTTCGCCAGAGCCACCGGCGTTCTCGCCAAGACCGACCGCGTCGACGCTCGCGTCCTGGCACAGATGGGCTCCTCCCTCAGCCTGCCAACTACCGTCCCGCTCAGCCGGGCCCGTGCTGAACTCTCCGACTTTCTCCGGCGGCGCAGGCAGTTGGTCGACATGCGGAAGGCCGAGAAGCTGCATCGACACAGCGCCGGGCAGGACGAGATCGCCACGGCCATCGACGCCATGATCGAACTGCTCGCCCGGCAGATCGGCGATCTCGACCGACGCATCGCGGACCTGATCCATGCGGACCAGACTCTCGCCGAGCAGGCGCGCCTCCTTGCCGCCGTGCCCGGCATAGGTCCAACCGTGCTGGCTACCCTCCTGGGCGAGCTACCCGAGCTCGGCACGCTCTGCCGACGCCGCATCGCCTCACTCGCCGGTCTCGCCCCGCACGCGAGGGAGAGCGGTACCTGGCGCGGGGCACGGCGCATCTGGGGTGGACGACGGAAGGTGCGCGAGGTCCTCTACATCGCGGCACTCAGCGCTTCACGCCGCGTGCCCGTCCTCGTCGCCCTCAAAGACCGCCTGCGCCTCAAGGGCAAGCCACCCAAAACGATCCTGATCGCCGTCGCCCGTCAGCTCCTCGTCATCCTCAATGCCATGCTGCGATCCAAAACACCGATCGCGCTCGCTTGAGCGAACACAGTTGCCCCCCCCGACAGACGGCAAGCGCCGCGCGTCGGCTAGACGAGCCGTCGGAAGAGGATGACCAGGTCGCCGAGGATGCCGAGGGCGACGATGGGGGCATAAGGCAGGAAGACGAACGGAAGGCGGGAGATCGGCAGCAGGTTCGCCTGGTGTTTGTAGTGGCGGTGGTAGACCTCGCCGAACGCGGAGAAGACCTGGAATGGCGGCAGTTCGTCGGATCCCTCGCCCCGAAACCAGCCCTCGATCAGCTTGATCCGGTCCGTGAAGCAGTACTGGAAGCTTTTCCAAAGCGCTTCCAGATACCACAGCGCCGCGGCTAGAACGGCCGTCGCCGTCAGGATGAAAAGGCTGTGCTCCTTGAACCCGAACGCGAGCCCGGCTCCAAGAAGCGGTGTCGCCAACGCCTTCAACGAAAGCGCTCTCTGGTCATAGGCCTCGTACTGCCCTTGGATGAGCAGGTATTCCGCCCTCAAATTATCGTTTGTTCGCACCGTGCGCCCCCGTCCCGCGTCGGGGGATCGTACCTCCATCCATCGGGGCGGCAAGGCGTCGAGAACTGCTCGAGCGAGGGCACGAAGGCGTTTCCCCGACAGAGGGCAGCCGATGAAACGTGCCAGCGGAAGCGCGGCTCGATCCTCTCGCGGATGCGCGCCGGAACGCACGCGGGAGACGGCTGAGCAGGGCCTCGCGACAAGGTGCACTCAGGCGCCAAACAGGAATCTCGGCCAACAGGCACGTCCAATCCCGGAGGCAAGGCCGCAATCAGGGCCGCACCTGCGCTCTGACCGCGACCGCCGACCTGATCGACAGGCTGACCGTGACCTCCTCGCAGATCGGGAGATCGGCCCCCGTCTTGATGGAGATCGCGACCGCGAACGGCACGCGTCGGCAGTCGCGGTCCAGCTAATGCAATGCGCGCGAGCGCGTGCAGCAGGTATTCAGGGATTCGGTCCATAACGCTCCGCATGACCAAGGAACCCGCCGCGAGGAACGACCACCCGGCAAGCACGTACGGAGAGCCCGCTCCGGCGATCGGCCCCCTTCCCTTGAAGCTGGAACGGGGCAATCGAGAGGTGCCGGCCGACTACCTGTCTCGCCTGTCGTTCAGGAACGGACGCGATGGCCTGCGACGGATCTGCAAGGATTTCGGCATCGACCTGCTGTCCCTCCTCCGGGGTGAGGCTGACGCGATCCAGGCGGTCGCGAACCTCAGCGGGATCGACCAGTCGATCCTGTGCGCCGCCGCGCCGCGCGACCTCGGGGAAAGGTCGAAGGTCTCCTTCCGCGAACAGGTTTTCCATCAACCGATGACGAACGATCGCCGGGTCAGGTTCTGCGCTGCCTGCCTGCGGGAGGACGTCGGATCCGGGAGCGGCCGCGTCGAATGCCGTCCGTGGCGCCGCGGCGAGTGGATGGTCCGCGACCTCGCCACTTGCCCGGTCCACTCGCTCGCGCTCGTGGATCTCGAGGGAAGGCTCGTCGACTTCACCCAGGCCATGGTCGGCGTCATCCCGCGCCTCGGGGATCTCGAGCGCTCGGCCGGGTCTCGCCCGCTCACGGGACTGGAACAATACATCCTCGGCAGGCTCTCGGGATCCCCGTCGGACGGCAGAAGCGGGGCGTGGCTGGACGAGATGCCCCTCTATGCCGCCATCCGCTTCTGCGAGGTGCTCGGCACGGTTGCCCTCGAGGGGATCCACGCGAAGGGCAAGCGGGGACACGACCTCACCCTGCGGCCACGGCTGGCAGCGGGATTCGAGATCGCGTCGGCCGGGCGCGGCGAGTTCCGACGCTTCCTGGAAGACCTCCAGCGCGGTCGGCGGAGGATCAAGTCGAGATACGGCCCGTCGGCGTTTTTCGGCCCCATCTACGAGTCCTTCGCGAGCCACCCGCGCGATCCCGCCTACGATCCCGTCCGGCACGAGATCCGCGATCATTGGCTCGAGACGAACGCCGTCGGTCCGGAGGACTCGGATCTTCCGTTCGGCTGGCCCGTGGCGACGCGCCGGCTTCACTCCGTGATCTCCGCGTCCAATGCGTTCGGTGTCCACCCCTCCCCGCTCAGGAATGCCCTTTTCGCCAGCGGGATCGTCGGGCCTGACCAGCGCGACCTCACTAACGACGCCGTGACATTCGATGCTTCCGCTCACGAGTCCTTCATCCGCGACCTGTCCTCGTCCCTTACGCGGACGGCGGCCGCCTCATACCTCGGGATGCCCGATGGGGCGTTTCTGTCGCTCCTCGAGGCGGGACTGGTCGTCCCTTGGCTCGGTGGTACCGGCGAGTCGGTCAAGGACCGCTTCAGAACGGCGGACCTCGACGCCTTCGTCGCCTCGCTGCTCGCGAGCGTCGACGCCTCCCGCAAGGACGACGGAAGCCTCGTCGACATCGCGGCCGCCGCCAAGAGGGTCAAGCGCCGCCCGGCCGCCATCGTGGAACTGCTACTGTCCCGCAAGCTCGAACACGTCGGACATCGGGCCGGCTTGGCCGGATACGGGTCCGTCCTCGTCAATGTGGGTGAGATCCTGGACGTGTTGGGCGCACCGGACGGCACGGGTCTGACGGCGGCCGATGCCAGCGCTGTGACGGGTATTGCGCCCAAGGTGCTCCGGCTGCTGGCGCGGGAGGGACATGTCCGTTCGTGGATGGGTTGGAACCCAGTCACTCGGGCTAAGCCACTCCTGTTAGATCGAGACGACCTGACCCGGTTCTGCGATGAATACGTGGTGCTGTCGGAGCTTGCCTCGGAATGGGGCACCTCCTGGGCGATGGTGAAGATCCACCTCGCGATGGCGGGCACGGAACCTGCTGCCTTCTCCGACACGGTCGGGGCTATTTTCTACGCGAGGAGCGACCTGCCGGATACACGGGAGTTCAACCTGACGGCCTGGCCGCGCTCGGGGCCCGGGCACAGCCCGGCTGGCGACCGAGAAGGCTGAGACCGAAGGCGCCGCCGGACACAGCCCCGCCTGTCGCGCAGCGACCGGTCCGCCGCAAGCCGATCAAGCCCCGTCGATCGTGCGCAATTTCCGAGTCTGACGATCTCGAAATTGGGGCATCGATCGAATCCAGGGCAGCGCCGTTCCGGATCTTGATCGGGGTGAGTCATCTATTCACGCGAAATGGGTTGAGTCAGGATGACGCGCGTTTCGCAGAAACCCTGCAATGCAGGGCCTTCGTGAAGTCAGCGAGTCAGATGCAGTGACGCCCCAAGG